>JBFXDI010000093.1:0-16583 GCA_050181295.1 Parvibaculaceae bacterium
GCTGGGGCCCCGAGGGCTCCATGCCTATTTCGTCCACTCCTACCATCTGGCGCCGGCAGCCGACGACGATCTCGTGGCGGTCGCCGACCATGGTGGCCCCGTCACCGCGGTGATGGCCCGCGACAACATGGTAGGCACCCAGTTCCATCCCGAGAAAAGCCAGGCGCTGGGATTGGCGCTCATTGGCAACTTTCTCAAGTGGCGACCTTAAAGACGCGCGCGACGATCGGTTCGAGTCCGAAAATGATTCTGTTCCCCGCCATCGATCTGAAGGACGGCCGCTGCGTGCGCCTGAAGCGCGGCGCGATGGAGACCGCCACCGTCTTCAGCGACGACCCCGGCGCGCAGGCGCGGAGCTTTCAGGATCGGGGCTTCCCGTGGCTGCATGTCGTCGATCTCGACGGGGCCTTCGCGGGCCGGCCCGCCAACCGGCAGGCTGTCGAGTCGATCCTGAAATCGGTCACGGTGCCGGTGCAGCTCGGCGGCGGCATCCGTGACCTCTCCACGATCGAGGCCTGGCTCGCCAAGGGCGTGAGGCGGGTCATCCTCGGCACGGCGGCCGCGAAGGATCCCGCTCTGGTCAAGGAAGCCTGCCGTCTGTTCCGGAATGGAATCGTCATCGGCATCGATGCCCGAAAGGGCATGGTGGCTGTCGAGGGCTGGGCCCAGGCCTCTGCACTCGAGGCGCTGGATCTCGCCGCCCGCTACGCCGATGCCGGAGCCGCGGCCATCGTCTACACCGACATCGACCGCGACGGCATGCTCCAGGGCGTCAATTTCGACGCGACACTGGCGCTCGCGCGCGCGACCCCCGTTCCGGTCATCGCGAGCGGCGGGCTTGCCTCCATGGACGACATCCGCAGGCTCGCCGAACCTGACTGCGCCATTCTCGAAGGCGCCATCGCGGGCCGCGCGCTCTATGACGGCCGCATCGACGTCGAGGAGGCGCTGCGGATCCTGGCGCTGAGCGAGACTGCCCCGTGCTGAAGGCGCGCATCATCCCCTGCCTCGACGTGAAGGACGGCCGCGTGGTGAAGGGTGTCAACTTCGTCGACCTGCGCGACGCCGGCGATCCGGTCGAGATCGCGCGTGCCTATGACGCGGCGGGCGCCGACGAGCTCTGCTTCCTCGACATCACGGCGAGCCACGAGGACCGTGGCATCATCCTCGATGTCGTTAGGCGCACCGCTGAGCAATGCTTCATGCCCTTGACCGTCGGGGGCGGCGTGCGGACCACCGAGGACTGCCGCAAGCTCCTTCTGGCCGGGGCCGACAAGGTCTCGATCAACACCGCCGCGGTGACGGACCGCTCGATCGTGAAGGCGGCGGCGGAGAAATTCGGAAGCCAGCTCGTCGTCGTTGCCATCGACGCCAAGCAGGCAGCACCCGGCCGCTGGGAGATTTTCACGCATGGCGGCCGCCGTCCGACCGGGCTCGACGCCGTCGCCTATGCGCGCGAGGTCGTGTCGCTCGGCGCGGGCGAGCTTCTGCTCACCTCCATGGACCGCGACGGCACCGGCAAGGGCTTCGATCTCAAGCTCACCCGCGCGGTGGCGGACGCGGTGCCGGTGCCGGTGATCGCGAGCGGCGGCGTCGGCACGCTCGACCACCTTGTCGAAGGCATCCGCGACGGCCATGCCGAGGCGGTGCTCGCCGCCTCGATCTTCCATTTCGGCACCTACAGCATCGCCGAGGCGAAGCGCTATATGGCGGCCGCCGGCCTGAAAATCCGTGCGACTTGAGCGGCGCGCGCCAAAGGTCTAGGGACACGCTTCAGACGCCGGAAGGACCGAACATGCCGGACCACGGGCTTGAGACATTGGAGCGGCTGGCCGACCGGCTGGCCTCGCGCAAGGACGCCTCGCCGGAGTCCTCCTATACCGCGAGGCTCCTGTCGCAAGGCGTGGAGAAATGCGCCAAGAAGCTGGGAGAAGAGGCGGTCGAGGCCGCGCTCGCCGCCATGACCGACGACCGGGCACACCTCACCAAGGAGGCGGCCGACGTTCTTTACCATCTGCTCGTGGTGCTCATTGCGCGGGGCGTCCCCCTGGCCGATGTGATGGCCGAGCTGGACGGCCGCATGCGCCAGGGCGGCCTCGAGGAGAAGGCGCGCCGGACCTTGTAGGCGCTGGGGGATGAAGATGGATTTCCAGGCAAGCGACCTCTCTCCCTATCGCGTCTTCTCGCGTGGCGACTGGGCGGCGCTACGCGCCGACACGCCTCTCACCATGTCTCCCAGCGAACTGGAGGAACTCCGGGGCCTCATCACGCGCGTCAGCATCGACGAGGTGGTGGCGATCTACCTTCCGCTTTCGCGCCTTCTCAACTTCTATGTCGCCGCCGCCCAGGAGCTGTTCCGCGCCACCCAGAAGTTCCTGCGCGACAACCAGCACAAGGTGCCCTACATCATCGGCATGGCGGGGAGCGTCGCGGTCGGCAAGAGCACCACGGCGCGCATCCTGCAGCATCTGCTCGGCCGCTGGCCCAATCACCCCAAGGTCGATCTCGTGACGACCGACGGCTTCCTGCTTCCGAACGCGGTGCTCGAGCGGGAAGGGCTGATGAACCGCAAGGGCTTTCCCGAAAGCTACGACCTGCCCGCGCTCCTGCGCTTCCTCTCCGACATCAAGGCCGGCCGGCGCACCGTCACCGGACCTCTCTACTCGCACCTGACCTACGACGTGATCGAGGGAGCCGCCGTCACGGTGGATCAGCCGGACATCCTGATCGTCGAGGGCGTCAACGTGCTCCAGACGGGCCGGCCGCCGCGCGACGGCAAGGCCATCCCCTATGTCTCCGACTTCTTCGACTTCTCGGTCTTCATCGACGCCGACGAGGAGGTGCTGCGCGCCTGGTATGTCGACCGCTTCTTTTTCCTCAGGGAGACCGCCTTCCGCGATCCCAAATCCTACTTCCACCGCTATGCCACGCTGTCGGACGCCGAGACGCGCGAGACCGCGAACCGCATCTGGGACACGATCAACCTCGTGAACCTGCGCGAGAACATCCTGCCCACGCGCCAGCGCGCCGACCTCATATTGAGGAAGGGCGCGGATCACGTCATCCACTCGGTCTCGCTGAGGAAGCTTTAGAGCAGCGGTGAGGGAAGTCTTCACCGCCGAGAGCGTTTCTCGAACAACGTCCGGAACCCGGAAAGATATCTCCCCTCCCCTTGAAGGGGAGGGGTTGGGAAGGGGTGACGCGCCACCCCCACCCGGTCCTTCGGACCGACCTCCCCCATCGAGGGGGAGGGAGAAGCGGATCAGGATTCCCTGCGATCTATCTCACGATGGGCACTTGAAGCCGGGAGCGATCTTGCAGGTCGGCTTCGGCGGCCGCGGAGGACGCGGCTTGCCGGGCTTGTGCGGCGGACGCGGCTTCAGATGCGGCGGGCGGTAGGGCGGTCTTGGCCGCAGGTGCGGGGGACGGTAGTGCGGGGGACGGTAGTGCGGGGGACGGTAGTAGTGGCCGGGCCCGATATAGATCTGCGGCTGCAGCACGATGACGGGATTGGGATCCTCGCCGGCGGCGAGGTAGCTCGCCGACACCCATCCGATCTGGCCGAAGGCCGAGACGCGGCACCAGCCCTGCTGGCAGGCGAGAACGCCGACACCGGTGTTGGCCGGGATGGTGAGAATGCGGTCATACTCGGTGCCGGGTCCGGTCCGCAGGTTGAGGTCGGTCGCCGTATAGGCCTGCGCGGCGAGCGCCGGAGCGGCCTGCAGGAGCCCGAGCGCCATGGCGGCCGCGAAGAGAAATCGTCTGAGATCGAGCATGGATCGCGCTCCCGGTTTCCTTGCCGATCGAGATATCCGATCGCCAAGCGCTTCCTGTCAACGCAAGCGCGAACTGTGGTAAACGCCGCTTCAGACGAGCCCTTTCTTCCTTACCAGCGCGTCGAGCCGTGTCTGGGGCCTTGCGCCGAGATGCGAGATCACCTCCGCCGCCGCCAGCACGCCAAGCTCGGCGGCCCGCCTGAGCGGTGCCCCTCGCGCATAGCCCGCGAGGAAGCCGGATGCGAAGAGATCGCCCGCTCCCGTCGTATCGACGACCGTGACGCCCGGCACCGCCGGCACTTCATGCAGCGCCTCGCCGTCGACCACCACGCAGCCCTTTTCCGAGCGCGTGAGCACCGCGAGCCGGCAATCGCTGCGCACCTTCGCAAGCGCCTGATCGAAGCTCTTGACCTGATAGAGCGAGCCGATCTCGGCCTCGTTGGCGAAGAGCATGTCGACATCGCTCCGGATGAGGTCGAGGAAGCTCTGGCGGTGGCGGTCGACGCAGAAGGAATCCGAAAGCGTCAGCGCCACCTTGCGTCCGGCGCCGCGAGCGGCCTGCGCCGCCTTGACGAACGCCTCCTTGGCGAGTGGCGGATCCCACAGGTAGCCTTCGAGATAGGTGACGCCAGCATCCGCCACCAGCCGCCCGTCGATGTCGGCGGGCGAGAGCCCGCTCGAGGCGCCGAGAAAGGTGTTCATGGTGCGCTGGCCGTCGGGGGTGACGAGGATGAGGCAGCGCGCCGTGGTCGGCCCCTCGGTGGCGGAAGGCGTGGTGAAGGCGACGCCCTCGGCGCGGATGTCGTGCGCGAAGACATGGCCGAGCTGGTCGTCCCTCACCTTGCCGATGAAGGCGCCGCGGCCGCCGAAGGAGGCTAGCCCCGCGATGGTGTTGGCCGCCGATCCGCCCGAAACCTCGACCGCCGGGCCCATGGCGCCGTAGAGCCTGTCGGCCTCCGCCTCGTCGATGAGCCGCATGCTCCCCTTGGTGAGGCTCTGCGCCTCGAGCAGCCCGTCCTCGACCCGCGCCAGCACATCGACGATCGCGTTGCCGATCGCCAGCACGTCGTATTTCGCTTCAGCCATGCCTTCCCCGCTCCTGTTCGCGTCGGGGCTATTTGCAGGCAAGCGCCGCTTGCCGCAAGGCGCATTCCGTCCCATCTAGGGTCCGACCCATTCGGTTGAGTATTCCGCTCATTCCCGCGCAAGCGGGAATCCACGCAACGGGTGCCTGGGTCCCCACCTTCGCGGGGACGCGCGGAGAAGTGATGACGGCGCTGTGAAGCTGCTGAGGACTGTTGAAACAGGACAACCGAGGACACGATGATCCCTGCCGCGTTTCGCGCCTTCTCAGATGTCCTCTCGCCTGCCTTCCGCACCGTCCTTCTGAAGGCCGTCGGCTTGAGCCTCGTCCTCTTCGTCGCGGTCTTCCTTGGCGTCCAAGGGGCGATCATGGTTTTCGTCGGCCTGCCCTGGCCGTGGCTCGACACGGTGGTACAGGTCGTGGCGGGGCTCGGGCTCCTCGCCGCCTTCTTCTTCCTCATGTCGCCGGTGACGGCGCTCTTCGCCGGCCTCTATCTCGACGAGATCGCGGGGCTGGTGGAGACCCGCCACTATCCGGGAGATCGGCCCGGCGTGCCGCTCAACACGGTGACGGCGCTTCTGACCGGCCTTCAGTTCGCGGGTCTCGTGCTGCTCGTGAACCTCGTGGTGCTGCCCACCGTTTTTCTCGGCATCGGCGTCCTCGTGATCCTCACCGCCAACGCCTATCTGCTGGGGCGGGAATATTTCGAGCTCATCGCCATGCGGCACTTGCCCGTCGCCGACGCGCGGCGCTTGCGGCGCGAGAACAGGCTCCACCTCTGGACGGCGGGCTTCGTGCCGGCGGCGTGGGCGCTCGTGCCCTTCGTCAATCTCGCGGTGCCGCTCTTCGCCACCGCCTATTTCGTGCACATCTTCAAGCGTCTCGCACCTAGAGCATGATCCGGAAAAGTGTGAAGCACTTTTCCGACAAGATCATGCTCAACGTGTTGAGACCGATCACGTTCATCCATCCGGGTCGATCCAACCCGGATGGATCGTGATCTAGGCGCTCTCAGACCGTCTTGTCCGGATAGAGGCAGATGTCGAGCGCGAGGCAGCGCGGGCAGGCGGGCTTCCGCGCCATGCACACATAGCGCCCGTGCAGGATGAGCCAGTGATGGGCGTGCAGCTTGAAGCGCTCGGGCACCACCTTCTCGAGCCCGAGCTCGACCGCGAGCGGATTGGGGCCGGGCGCCAGCCCGGTGCGGTTCGAGACGCGGAAGATGTGGGTGTCGACCGCGATGGTGGGCTCGCGGAAGGCGATGTTCAGCACCACGTTCGCCGTCTTGCGGCCGACGCCGGGCAGCGCCTCGAGCTGGGCGCGCTCCCGCGGCACCTCGCCCCCATGCTCTTCGATCAGCATTTGCGAGAGCGTGACGACGTTCTTCGCCTTGTTGCGGTAGAGCCCGATGGTGCGGATCATCTCCTCGACCGCCGGAACGCCGAGCGCCACCATCTTCTGCGGCGTGTCGGCCGCGGCGAAGAGCTTCTTCGTGGCCTTGTTGACGCCGGCATCGGTCGCCTGCGCGGAGAGCACGACGGCGACGAGGAGCGTATAGGGGTTGATCCAGTCGAGCTCGCCTTG
This sequence comes from Parvibaculaceae bacterium, assembly GCA_050181295.1. GTDB lineage: Bacteria > Pseudomonadota > Alphaproteobacteria > Rhizobiales > Aestuariivirgaceae > JBFXDI01. Next base: position 6,445 of record JBFXDI010000093.1, read on the forward strand.
AGGCGTCGGATCGGCTTTCGCGAGGCGCTGGAAAAGCGTCTCGATCTCGGCCGCGTTGAGCTTCTTCCGTCGGGCCATTTCGTCCTCACAAAGCGCTAGCCAAACCAGACCCTAAACTTCCGCTCATTCCCACGCAGGCGGGAATCCAGCGACCTTGACTCTGGGTCCCCGCTTCCGCGGGGACGAGCGGTCTAGGGTCTCGGTCAGGAGCAGCAGCTTCAAATCCCTTCTCGCTTGCCCGTTCCGGCCGCGTCAACGAGGGTCGCATTGATGGCGCCTTTGGCGCTAGAGTTTGAGCCATGCCGGCCAACCACGCCGATGCGGTTTTCCGCGCCGTGCTCTCGCCCCACCGGTCGCTGAGCCGCAGGGGCTTCACGATCATCATGGCGCTGCTCGGAGGCGTGAGCTTCGCGGCGGGCCTCGTGTTCCTCCTCATCGGGGCCTGGCCGGTGGTGCCCTTTCTCGGCCTCGACGTGGCGCTCGTCTACTGGGCCTTCCGCCGCAATTTCGCCGACGCGGGCGAGCGGGAGGTCGTGGAGGTGACGGAAAGCGAGGTCGTGCTCTATCGCCTGCGGATCGGCCGGCCGACCGAGGAGCTGCGCTTTCCGCGCGGCTTCGTGCAGGTCGAGCTCGAGGAGGACGAGGAGCGCGAGATCGTGGGCCCCCTGGCGCTGCGCTCGCGCGGGCGCCGCTTCGAGTTCGGAGGCTTCCTCAATCCGGACGACCGCAGGAGCTTCGCAAAGGCGCTCAAAACAGCGCTTGCGCGTCCCAATATCTGACCGCAAGTTTCGGGTGGAAGTAGAGGGCCGCTGGTCTTAGCTCATGGTCACATGAAGTCACCGATACGGAGCAAGAGAACCATGCAGACCGCAAATCTTCCCGGCGCGGCGGACTACACCCATGTTCGCCAGGCGCTTTCCTTCATCACCGACAACTGGCGCGAGCAGCCCGACCTCGGCACGATCGCCGACCATGTGGGCCTTTCGCCCCATCACCTGCAGCGCGTCTTCACGCGCTGGGCGGGCCTGAGCCCCAAGGGCTTCCTGCAGGCCATCACCATCGACCATGCGCGGGGCCTCCTGCGGGACTCGGCCTCGGTGCTGGACGCGGCCTACGAGGTGGGCCTCTCGGGACCCGGCCGCCTGCACGATCTCTTCGTGAGCTACGAGGGCATGTCGCCCGGCGCCTACAAGGCGAGGGGCGAGGGCCTCACCATCCGCCACGCCTTCCATGCCTCGCCTTTCGGGCGGGCGCTGGTCATGGTGGCGGATCAGGGCCTGGTCGGCCTCGGCTTCGCCGACGAGGGCGAGGAACAGGCGGCGCTCGAAGATATGACGTCCCGCTGGCCGAAGGCGCAATTTGTCGAGGATCCGGCGGCGACCGCCCCCTTCGCGCGCCGCATTTTCGATCCGAAGCGCTGGTCGGCGGAGGAGCCGCTGAAGGTCGTCTTCATCGGATCGGACTTCGAGATCCGGGTCTGGGAGACACTCTTGAGAGTTCCTCTCGGCAGGGCCACGACCTATTCCGATATCGCCGCCCATCTCGGAAATCCGAAGGCAGCGCGCGCCGTCGGCACCGCCGTCGGCCGCAACCCCATCTCCTTCGTGGTGCCGTGCCACCGCGTGCTCGGAAAATCCGGGGGCCTCTGCGGCTATCACTGGGGCATCACCCGCAAGCGGGCGATCCTCGGCTGGGAAGCGGGCCTCGCCAACGCGGCGTGAGGCAGGTCAAGGCCGCTATATCGTTCGTCCCCGCGACGGCGGGCATTCGGAAGGGCGGCACCCAGCCGCCCTACTTTTTTGTGCGCGAGAGCTAGGCATCCTCCGGGTCGTCTCGCCAGGGATCGTCAGGGTGTGAGCTTGCGGTAGAAGAGGGCGGTGCCGGCGAGCTCGCCATGCGGCAGGTAGGCGTAGTCCGGGATGACTCCGACGCGCGTGAAGCCCAAATGCTGGTAGAAGCGCTCGGCCGGGCTGCCCACCGCCGTGTCGAAGGTGATGAGCGTGATGCCGAGCCGGCGCGCCTCCGCCTCCAGCGCCGAGAGCAGGCCGCGGCCGATCCCCCGCTTCCAGGCGCGCGGATGCACCAGCATCTTCGCAAGGTCGGCGCGGTGCGGCTGGTTCGGCGCCCAGGGCCGGCAGAGCTGCACCGTGCCCTCGATGCGGCCCTCGGCTTCCGCCACGAACAGGATCGTGCGCCCGCTGGCGAGCGCATCATGGAGTCCCCGCCAGTAGGCTTCCGCTTCCGTGCGTGCAAGCGGCGCCATGAAGCTCACGCCCGCGCCCGCGTGCACCGCGTCGATGAGAATTTCGGCAAGCGCCCCGGCGGCGCCATCGAGCTCTTCCGCGGGGAGGCGCCGGACGATCATGTCAGGAGGAAGCCGCCGGTTTCGAGAAGCCGGGACTCCAAGCGTCCAGCACCTGCTTCTGCTCGATGCGGCTGTCGGCCTTGAGCCGGTAGACGATCGGCACTCCGGTCTCGAGCTCGCGCTTGAGGATCTGCTCCGGCGTCAGGCCTTCGAGCGCCATGATGAGGGCGCGGAGCGAATTGCCGTGCGCCGCGACGATCACCCGCTTGCCCGCGAGCACGTCCGGCTGGATGCGGTGAACGTAGTAGGGAAGCGTGCGCGCCAGCGTGTCGCGAAGACTCTCCCCGCCTGGCGGCGCGATGTCGTAGGAGCGGCGCCATTTGAGCACCTGCGCCTCGCCCCAGCGCGCCCGCGCGTCGTCCTTGTTGAGGCCGGTGAGGTCGCCATAGTCGCGCTCGTTCAGGGCCTTGTCTGTCACGGTCTCGAGGCCTTCCTGGCCGAGCTCCTCGAGCATGAGCGTAAGCGTGTGCTGGGCGCGCGTGAGCACGCTCGTATAGGCGATGTCGAAGCGGAGGCCCCTCTCCTTCAGGCGCTGGCCCGCCGTCCTCGCCTCGGCGATTCCGGTCTCGGTGAGGCCCGGATCCTTCCAGCCTGTGAAAAGGTTCTTGAGGTTCCACTCGCTCTGCCCGTGGCGCACGAGCACGAGGATGCGTTCCATGCCGATCCGGTTCCTTCTAGGCTTCCGCGATGCCGAGCACGTCGGCCATGTCATAGAGGCCGGGTTTTTTATCGAACGCCCAGAGGGCCGCCTTGACGGCGCCCCGCGCGAAGATGTCGCGCGACTGCGCGATGTGGGTCAGCTCCACGCGCTCATCCGCGCCCGCGAAGACCACATGGTGCTCGCCGACCACGCTGCCGCCCCGGAGCGAGGCGAAGCCGATGTCGCCCGTTGGCCTCGCGCCGGTGTTGCCGTCGCGCCCGCGCAGCGAACGCTCAGGCAGCGTGATGCCCCGGCCTTCCGCCGCCGCCTCGCCGAGCATGAGCGCGGTCCCGGAGGGCGCATCCACCTTGTGGCGGTGATGCATCTCCGCGATCTCGATGTCAAAGTCCTCGCCGAGCGCCTTTGCCGCGCGCTTGACCAGCGCCGCCAGCAGGTTGACGCCGAGGCTCATGTTGCCTGACTTGACAATGCGGGCATGCCGCGCCGCGGCCTTGATGCGGGCATCGTCCTGAACGGTGAGACCGGTCGTGCCGATCACGTGCACGATGCGCGCCTGGGCGGAGAGCTCCGAAAGCGCCACCGTCGCCTGGGGCGTGGTGAAGTCGATGATGGCGTCGATGCGGGTGAAGAGGTCGAGGGGGTGGTCGGTCACCGCCACGCCGATCTCGCCCAGCCCCGCAAGTGTGCCGATGTCCTGTCCGGCGAGGGAGGATCCCTTGGTTTCAAGGCCGCCTGCCACCGAGCAGCCTTCTGTCTCGAGCAACACCCGTGTGATCGTGCGCCCCATGCGTCCGGCGGCGCCGGCGACCGCGACATTGAGCTCCCGCATTGGTTTTCCTTTCACCGATGGCGGGGTAATATCAGCGGCGAACGGGCGTGAAAAGCGTCCAACGCGAGGCAACATCGGATGGACGCATGGCGGAAATTGTGGAGACGGTCGAATTGCGCGCCCCGCCGGACGAGGTCTGGGCGCTGGTGGGGGATTTCGCGACCTTCGCCGACTGGCACCCTGCCGGCAGCGCCCTGACGGTGGAGACGCGTGGCGAGGACACGGTCCGCACCGTGACCATCGCCGGCGGCGATCGTCTGGTCGAGAAGCTGGAATCGCAGGATCCGGAGGCGAGGGTCCTGAGCTACAGCCTGGTGAGCGGACCGTTCCCTGTCACCTCGCTCGTCTCGACGCTGTCTGTCGCGGGCGGGGAAGACACATCCACCTTGACCTGGAAGATGAGCTATGAGCCCAAGCGCGGGGAGACCTCCAAGGCGCGCGAGATCCTGGAGGCCCTGGCGGAAAGCGGCGTCCAGGGGCTGAAGCAGCGCTTCGGATAGGATCGACCGGCCCTCAGTTGGACCGCTCATTACCGCGTAAGCGGGAATCCAGCGACAAGCGGCTCTGGGTCCCCGCTTTCGCGGGGACGAGCGAAGGAGGAGCCGCCGTCACACGCCCTCGACGATGACGATGTCGGCCTCGCCCGCGCCATGCCGCTTCGCGCGGGCGGCCTGGTATTCGGGCGAGCGGTAGCAGGCGACCGCCTGCTCGAGGCTGTCGAACTCGATCACCACGTTGCGGGGTCGTCCTTCGCCCTCGAGCTGCTCGAAGCGTCCGCCCCGCGCCAGGATGCGGCCGTTGTACTTGCGGAAGGCTTCCGGCGCCATCTCGGCATAGCCCTTGTAGCGGTCGGGATCGATCACGGTGACATGGGCGATCCAGTAGCCCTTCATGCTGCTCTCCTATCTGAATTACCAATAGTGCTTATCGCGAATGCCTCGTTGACCAATGGCGGCAGGATGATGCCAAATGCGGGGCATGCCCGAGCGCGATGACGGGAAGAGGGCCTGTCATCGGACTGACACCTAACAGGGCTAGCGCGATGGCCGCAACGCAACGCGGCATGGAAACGGGAGGGAAGCAATGACGGGACAGGAATTTCGCAGTCTGCTGGCGGGAGCAGTCGCACTTGTGGCGCTGATTACGCCTGCAGTGGCCGAGGAACTCACGGTCTACTCGGCGATCGAGGCCGAGGATCTGAAGAAATATGCCGAGCGCTTCAACGCGGATCACCCCGACATCAAGATCAACTGGGTGCGGGATTCGACCGGCGTCGTGACGGCGAAGCTGCTCGCGGAGAAGAACAACCCGCAGGCCGACGTCGTCTGGGGACTGGCCGCGACCTCGCTCCTGCTGCTCAAGACGGAAGGCATGCTCGAGCCCTATGCGCCGAAGGGCGTGGAGCAGCTCGACAAGAAGTTCGTCGACAAGTCGACGCCGCCGACCTGGACCGGCATGGACGCCTGGGCGGCCGCCATCTGCTTCAACACGGTCGAGGCCGAGAAGCACAAGATCCCGGCGCCCAAATCCTGGGCCGACCTGACCAAGCCCGAATACAAAGGCCATATCGTGATGCCGAACCCGGCCTCCTCCGGCACGGGCTTCCTCGACGTATCGAGCTGGCTCCAGATGATGGGCGAGGAGAAGGGCTGGCAGTACATGGACGCGCTGCACGAGAATGTCGGTCGCTACACGCATTCCGGCTCCAAGCCCTGCAAGATGGCCGGCGCCGGCGAGACCGTGATCGGCATCTCCTTCGAGTTCCGCGGCGCCAAGGAAAAGCAGGCCGGCTCGCCGATCGACGTGATCATCCCCGAGGAGGGCATCGGCTGGGACATGGAGGCGACCGCCATCGTAGCCGGCACCTCCAAGCTCGAGGCCGCCAAGACGCTCGTGGACTGGACGGTCTCGAAGAAGGCCAACGAGATGTACAACGAGGGCTATGTCGTGGTGGCCATGCCCGGCGTTGCCAAGAAGGTCGAGCACGTGCCCGACAACGTCGAGGCGAAGATGATCGACAACGACTTCGAGTGGGCGGCCAACAACCGCTCGAAAATCCTCGAGGAGTGGGCCAAGCGCTATGACGCGAAGTCCGAGCCGAAGAGCTGACCTTTATTCACCGGACGTGCGGACCTGAAAAATCCGCGCAGTGAGGCGTGAGGCTTCCCCGATTCAAAGCGGGGAAGCCTCCGATCGGCAGCGAGGCTCACCGCTTGAGCGACAGCGATCACCATGCGCATGCGCCGCGCCGTTCCGGCAATGGATCGGCAGGACCCGCTTACTTGCGCATCCGCGACCTCGTGAAGCGCTTCGGCGCCTTCACGGCGCTGGCCGGCGTCTCGCTCGACGTGCGCGAGGGCGAGTTCGTGTGCTTCCTCGGCCCCTCGGGCTGCGGCAAGACCACGCTCCTGCGGGCCATCGCCGGGCTCGACATCCAGACCTCCGGCACCGTCGAACAGGCGGGCCGCGACATCTCTGCGCTCCCTCCCTCGCAGCGCGATTTCGGCATCGTCTTTCAGTCCTATGCGCTGTTCCCCAACCTGTCGGTGGCGCGCAACATCGCCTATGGCCTCGAGAACCAGGGCCGATCCAGATCCGAGATCCAGGCGCGCGTGCGCGAGCTCCTGGAGCTCGTCGGGCTTCCCGACCAGGGCGAGAAATATCCCGCCCAGCTCTCGGGCGGCCAGCAGCAGCGCGTGGCGCTCGCCCGCGCGGTCGCCATGTCGCCGGGCCTTCTGCTGCTCGATGAACCGCTGTCGGCGCTCGATGCGCGCGTGCGCGTGCGGCTGCGCCACGAGATGAAGGCGCTGCAGAAGCGCTTAGGGGTAACGACCATCATGGTCACGCACGACCAGGAGGAGGCGCTGACCATGGCCGACCGCATCGTGGTGATGAACCACGGCGTGATCGAGCAGGTGGGCTCGCCCGACCAGATCTACCGCGAGCCGAGCTCCCTTTTCGTCGCCGAGTTCGTGGGCGAGACCAACCGGCTCAAGGGCCATGTCGAGGCCGACGGGCGCGTGCGGGTGGGCGACGTGCTGTTCGAGGCCCCGGGACATGCCATGGCGGCGGGCTCGGCCGCGATCGTCGCGGTGAGGCCCGAGGATCTTGTGCCGCGAGAGGCGGCGGGCGCCGACGGCGCCAACATGCTCGAGGCCGAGATCTCCGACCTCGAGTTTCTCGGCGCCTTCTGGCGCGCCAGGCTCCGCTCGCAGGCGCTCGGCCAGCCTCTCATGGCAAGCTTCTCCGTCAACGCCATGCGCCGCTTAGCGCTCGGGGAGGGCAAGAGCCTGGCGGTCGGCCTGCCGCAGGAGCGGGTGAAGATCTTCCCGGCGGGTACGGCGTGAGCGACGTCGCGCTCGACCGTCCGGCGGGCGTTACTGCCGCCGTGCCGATCCGGGCGAGGCTCGACCGCGACGACTGGCTCATGCGCGCCTTCATGGGCGTCATCGGCCTCTATCTGGTCGTGACGCTGGCGCTACCGCTTTACACCATGCTGTCGAAGTCGTTCTCGACCTACCGCTTCGACCTCACGGCCTACGCCTTCCAGGTGGACACGGGCGCTGGCTGGGGCGAGGAGCGGACGGCGGCGGCGATCAACGCCGCCACGGCGACGGTCGAGGACCGGCAGGTGACGGGCGAGGCGCGCCTTCCGGCGGCCGAGCTTTTCCCGGATTTCAGCTTCCGCGCGCCCACCAAGTACCGGCTCCGGATCGTCTCTCCAGGCGTCTCCTACCTTTTCGGCAGCGAGCGCGTCGCCGATAGCGAGTGGCGGGAATATTCGAGCAACGACTTCCGGCGCGTGATGCTGAGGCCGGCCGCCGACCTGGGCCTCGCCAACTACGCGCGCTATTTCGGCACGCCAGCCCTCTCGCAGTCGATCTGGAACTCGCTCTTCATTGCTGCGATCAGCACGCTCATCACCGTGTCGATCGCCTTCGGCTTTGCCTATGCGATGACGCGGAGCTGCATGCGCTTCAAGGGCTTCTACCGGGTGGTGGTCCTGGCGCCCATCCTCGTGCCCTCGCTCCTGCCGGGGATCGCGCTTGTCTATCTCTTCGGAAATCAGGGGGTGATGAAGGGACTGCTCCTCGGGCACTCGATCTACGGCCCGATCGGTATCGTCGTGGGCTCCGTCTTCTTCACCCTGCCCCACGCCTACATCATCATCCAGACGGCGCTCGCCATCGCCGATGCCCGCCACTACGAGGCGGCAGTGAGCCTCAAGGCCTCGCCCTTCCGCATTTTCCGCACCGTCACGCTGCCCGGCGCCGGCTATGGCCTCGTCTCGGCGGCCTTCGTCGTCTTCAACCTGGTGATCACGGATTTCGGGCTGCCGAAGGTGATCGGCGGGTCCTACAACGTGCTGGCGGTCGACATCTACAAGCAGGTGATCGGCCAGCAGAATTTCGAGATGGGCGCCGTCGTCTCGGTGATGCTGCTCGTCCCGGCGCTCGTCGCCTTCGCCGTCGACCGGCTCATGCAGCGCCGCCAGGTGGCGCTCATCACGGCCCGTTCCGTGGCCTTCGAGCCCAAGCCCCATCGCCGCTTCGATGCGCTCTGCCTCCTTTATTGCGCGGCCGTGGCGTTCTTCATCCTGCTGCTCCTCGGCATGTGCCAGTTCGCAGCACTGGTGAAACTCTGGCCCTATGATCTGAGTCTCTCGCTCAGGAACTACGATTTCGACCGCATGGACGGCGGCGGCTGGTCCTCCTACTGGACCTCGATCCAGATGTCGCTGTGGACGGCGCTCATCGGCACCGGCATCATCTTCCTCGGCGCCTATATGGTGGAGAAGACGAAAGGTTTCGCGGCCGGCCGCAACCTCTTCCAGCTTCTCGCCATGATGCCGATGGCCATTCCGGGCATGGTGCTCGGCCTCGCCTATATCTTCTTCTTCAACAATCCGGCGAACCCCTTCCACTTCCTCTACGGCACGCTCGCCATCCTGGTCGTCTGCACCGTCACGCATTTCTATACCGTCGGGCATCTGACGGCCTTGACCGCGCTCAAGCAGATGGACGGCGAGTTCGAGGCCGTGTCCGCCTCGCTCAAGCAGCCCGTGTGGCGGCTGTTCGCCGGGGTCACGGTGCCGGTCTGCCTGCCGGCGCTGCTCGACATCTCGATCTACCTGTTCGTCAACGCCATGACGACGGTATCGGCGGTCGTCTTCCTCTACAGCGCCCACACGACGCTCGCCTCCGTCGCGGTGCTCAACATGGACGATGCGGGCGACGTGGCGCCGGCGGCCGCCATGGGCATGATGATCTTCTACACCAACATCGCCGCGCGCCTCCTGCATCTCGCGCTCTCGCGGGGCGTGCTTGCCCGCACCCAGGCCTGGCGGATGAGATAGGCAGGTTCTCGCGGGGCTGCCCTGGCGACGGCGCTGTACCCCCGCACCCGGGAATCGCGTAAGGAGCCGGAAAAGGGCGTCCGAGCGTGTTCGGCCGCCCGTCCCGGAACGCCGAAATCCCGCATGAGCCCCAACCCTGAGCGCCAGCCGCTCCTCGGCATCCTGCTGATGGTCGGGGCCTTCGCCTGCTTCGCCATGCTCGACGCCACCGCCAAGTCCCTGATCCCGGTGCTCGGAACGCCGCTCGTGGTCTTCGGCCGCTATGCCTTCGCGCTTCTGGTGGTGGTCGCCTGGGTCTGGCAGCAAGGAGGCTTGCCCATCCTGCGCACGCACCACGCGGCGCTCCAGGTCGTCAGGGGCCTCTTGCTCGTCGCCTCGACCGCCACCAACTTCTTCGCGCTCAACTACCTGCAGCTCGCCCAGACCTCCGCCATCTCCTTCTCCAATCCGCTCTGGGTCTGCGCGCTCTCGCCCTTCCTCCTGGGCGAGCGCATCGGCCCCCGCCGCTGGGCGGCGGTCGCCATCGGCTTCCTCGGCATCCTGCTCATCATCCGGCCGGGCTCCGATGGCTTCCACTGGGCGATGTTCGTCTCCGTCGCCTCGGCCCTTTTCACCGCGCTCTACCAGATCGCGACCCGCAAGGTGGGCGCGCGCGACCGGGCGCTGACGTCGCTGTTCTACGTCTCGCTCGTGGGCGCGCTCGCGGCCGCGCCCGCCACGGCCTTCATGAAGGTGGAGCCGGCGGCCTGGCAGTGGGGTCTCCTGGCCGTCATGGGCGTCCTCGGGGCGATCGGCCACTACATGTTGACGCAGGCGCACAGGCTGGCCGCGGCGCCCGTGCTGGCGCCCTACGTCTACACCCAGATCCTCTGGATGATCCTCATCGGCTACCTCGTCTTCGGCAACCTCCCGGACGGGCTGACGCTCG
>JBFXDI010000094.1:0-16212 GCA_050181295.1 Parvibaculaceae bacterium
CGATCAGCAGCAGGCCCGCGACCAGATAGAAGAGCGAGGTCGAAAGCAGCCCGCCGAAGGCCTCGAAATAGATGTAGAGGAGCTCGGCGCCGAACGCGAGGAAGCCCACGACCATCAGGCCGCGCCAGCCGATAGGGGTCGCCTGCACGATGGTCCACACCGAGGCCGCGAGCAGCAGCGCGCCGAAGGCCATGCCGATGATGACCGTGGGACGGAGCGACGTGAGCCCCAGGAGCCGGGAGGGCTCGACGAGCGCCAGGAGGCAGAGGCCGAGGCCGTAGAGGCCGATTGCCGCCACGATGCCCGGCGCCAGCCACTTGCGCCAGGCGAGCGCGGCCAGCACCACCGCGAGGAAGCCGAAGCCCATCCAACCGATATGGCTCGCATCGGTGAGGCGCAGATAGACGTCGTCGCGCGAGAGCTGGTGGCCGAGATGGGCGCCAAAGGCGAGGAGCGCGCCATAGATCGCGAGCGGCGCGAGGAAGTTGCGCTGCGCCTCCTTCTCCGCGCGCGAGCCTGCGAGCCCCGCGGCGCAGACGGCAAGACCGAGCAGGCTCAACGGCCAGAGCTGCAGCTTCGCATCGAGCAACTCCGCGAACAGCCAGACTATGAGCCCGATGAGCAACGCATGCAGCGCCACGATCGACCGCTGCCGCCAGACCAAACCGGCGCAGAGGGCGAAAGCGACGAGCGCCTGCCAGGCGGCGAACTGGCTGTTGTCGGCCTTGTCCCAGACGATCCAAAGCGTGACGAGTCCGATGGCGAGAACAAGGCTCGGCGTGGAGGAGAGGAGGCCTGCCGCGAGCAGCACGCCTACCGCCCACAGGAGCAGGGCGTCCGGCGTGTAGCCCGAGATGTGGTAGGTCTGGGCAATCAGCATGATGTTGGCGCCGAAGAGGACGCCGCCCACGAGCAGCGCCAGCTCGGCGAAGATCGGATGCCTCGTGCGGTGGAGCACGAAGGTCACACCGTAGGTCGCCCAGAGCGCGCCGAAGAGCACGACGAGGCGCGTGAGCTTCGAAAGCCCGTCCCAGTTCGCGGCGACGAAGGCGATGACGGCGAAGCCGAGCAGAGCGGCGCCCAGCAGCCCGACGACGGTGGAGACGGCGATGCCCGAGCGATGGGCAAGCGCGTCCGCCTGGAGCTTCGTTTCAAGTTCGGGGCTGATCCAGCCCTCGGTCCGCCAGCGCGCGAGGTCGCCTTTAAGTCGCGAGTGGTATCCGAACATGCTCGTCAGGCTCCGAGTGCCGACTTCACGGCCTCGCCGAGCCTCTTCAGGCGCTCGACGGGCTCGTTCGAGAAGACGAAGCGGATATACTGGTCCCCGTGCGTCTCCCCCCAGCCCTTCATGGCGGTGGCACACACTTGCCGCTCCAACAGCCGGGCCGACATCTGAACGCCATCGAGGCCGAAGTCCGAGACGCGCAGCAGGAGCGACCAGCCGCCCGCCGGCACGCCCACGGGCAGGCCCTCGAGCTGTTTCAGCACGACGTCACGCCGTCGCTCCAGCTCACCGACATAGGCCGGCAGCGTGGCGGGCGAGCGTTCGAGCGCGATGGCCGCCGCGTCCTGGCCGATGCCGACGGGCACGACCACGTTGGCGAGGCTGACCGCGACGAGATCGGGCATGGAGGCCTCGGGCGCCACGGTCCAGCCGACCCGCCAGCCGATCATGCGCAGCTCCTTCGAGGCCGAGCCTACCGTGATGGTGCGTTCCGCCATGCCGGGGAGCCCGGCGGGATGCAAAACTTCGCGGCCGTCGAACACCAGCCGCTCCATGGCCGTGTCGAGGATGAGAACGAGGTCGTGCGCGACGCAGAGTTTTGCGATCAGCGCCCAGTCCTCGCGGTCGAGCCATCCGCCCGACGGCATGGAGGGCGACATGAGGAGCATGGCGCGGGTCTTGGGCCCGACCGCCGCCTCGAGCGCCGTCCTGTCCAGCCGCCACTCGGCGTCGGGCGCGAAGCGGAAGGGCACGAACTTCGGCACGCCGCCGGCGAGACGCACGCGGTTGATGAGCCCGGCATAGGTGGGATCGGTGACGATCACTTCATCGTCCACATCGACCGTTGCGAGGAGCGCGTTGAGGACGCCAGAGAGGCCGCCCGCGCTGATGACGCAATTGCGGTCCCCGGCATAGAGAACGCCGGAGAGGCGTGAGACGTGCGCGGCCGCAACGTCCCGGAGCCGCCGCTGGCCGACGAAGGGCAGGTAGGAGTTGTCGGGGTCGTGACCCGCGGCCTTGACCGTGCGCGCCACCGCCTGCGGGTCGGGAGGAATGTCGACATCGAGGTTCTCCAGGCGCAGGAAATCCCCGCCCTCCGCGTCGGCGATCGAGCCCATGCGGTCGACGCCGATGCCGGCGATGCCGGAGAGACGGGCAGGGCGGCGGACAGGCGGCATGGGCTCCCCCATTGGAATCACCCCGGAGCGAAGCACGAGGCCGGGAGCGAAGTCCAGCCAGCCGGTACCGCTTGGAGCACCCTCACGCAGCCCGCTCGCCCCGCCGTGCTCTTCCTGTTTAAGGCGCAGGTTCAGGGACTTGCGCGGTTCCGCTGCCACCGCACGGCGGAAGCGCCTGGAGCGGCCAAACGGGCCTGAAATGCCATCTTGCGCATACCACCGCCTTCCCTTAATCGCTCGCCATGAGCGAGCACATTCTGATCCTCGACTTCGGCGCCCAGTACACCCAGCTCATCGCGCGCCGCGTGCGGGAAGCAGGCGTCTACTCCGAGATCGTCCCCTTCAACGCCACCGAAGCGGCCCTGGACCGGCCGGGGCTGAAGGGCATCATCCTCTCCGGCGGCCCCGCGAGCGTCACCGAGGTGAGCGCGCCCAAGGTGCCGAAGAAGGTCTTCGCGCTGGGGCTCCCGGTGCTCGGCATCTGCTACGGCCAGCAGGCCATGTGCGCCGCGCTCGGCGGCAAGGTCGAGATCTCCGACCACAAGGAGTTCGGCCGCGCCTTCCTGAAGGTGACGGGCCACTGCGCGCTCTTCGACGGCGTGTGGGGCGAGGGCGAGAGCCACCAGGTCTGGATGAGCCACGGCGACCGCGTGACCGGGATCCCTCAAGGCTTCCATGTGGTGGGGACGTCGGACGGCGCGCCCTTCGCCGCCATCGCGGACGAGAAGCGGAGCTACTATGGCGTCCAGTTCCATCCCGAGGTCGTGCACACACCGGACGGGGGAAAGCTCTACCGCAACTTCGCGCTGGAGATCTGCGGCTGCAAGGGGGACTGGTCCATGGCCTCCTTCCGGCAGGAGGAGGTCAGGCGCATCAAGCAGAAGGTGGGCTTCGAGCGGGTGATCTGCGGGCTCTCGGGCGGCGTCGATTCCGCCGTCACCGCGGTCCTCGTCCACGAGGCGATCGGCGAGCAGCTCACCTGCATCTTCGTCGACCACGGGCTCCTGCGCCAGGGCGAGCCGGAGGATGTCGTGCGGCTGTTCCGCGAGGCCTACAACATCCCGCTCGTGCATGTGGACGCCTCAAAACTCTTCCTCGGGGCGCTGGAAGGTGTGACCGACCCGGAAGTGAAGCGTAAGACCATCGGTCGCCTGTTCGTCGAGGTCTTCGAGAAGGAAGCGAAGAAGATCGGCGGCGCGGCCTTCCTCGCGCAAGGCACGCTCTATCCGGATGTGATCGAGTCCGTCTCCTTCGTCGGCGGGCCGTCGGTCACGATCAAGTCGCATCACAATGTCGGCGGGCTTCCAGAGCGCATGAACATGAAGCTCGTGGAGCCCTTGCGCGAGCTCTTCAAGGACGAGGTGCGGCTTCTAGGGCGCGAGCTGGGGCTTCCCGCGCATTTCGTGGACCGGCATCCCTTCCCGGGACCGGGTCTCGCCATCCGCGTGCCGGGCGCCATCACGCGCGATAAACTCGACATCCTGCGCAAGGCGGACGTGATCTATCTGGACGAGATCCGCAAAGCCGGGCTCTACGACGCCATCTGGCAGGCCTTCGCGGTGCTGCTCCCCGTGCAGACGGTGGGCGTCATGGGCGACGGGCGCACCTACGACTATGCATGCGCGCTCCGTGCCGTGACCTCGACCGACGGCATGACGGCCGATTACTTCCACTTCGACCACGAGTTCCTGTCGCGCACGGCGACGCGCATCATCAACGAGGTGCGCGGCATCAACCGAGTGGTCTACGACATCACCTCAAAGCCCCCCGGCACGATCGAGTGGGAGTAGAGGCGACAAGGCAAGGCGATCCACATCACAGCGCGTTGCCCAGCGCGTGATGCGCCATCGAGAAGGTGCGCCGAAAATAGTTCCTGAAGGCATCCATCGCCGGAGTGAACTCGACGCTGCGGCGCCATGCCAGCCCGATGTCCATCGAGGGGACCGGATCGCTTGGAACGATCGTCTCGATGCGCTTGCCCTCCAGCGACCACGGCCGGTGAATCATGTCGGACAGAATGGCGACGCCGTGACCGTTGGCGACCATCGATCGCACCGCCTCGGTCGAGGACGTCCTGAACTTGACCTGCGGGCGATAGGGCGTGCGGCTCCAGTAGCGCAATGCCGTGTGCGCGGCCTCGTCGATCGTCAGCATGATATAGGGCTCTTCGGCGACCTCCTTCAGTCCGACATTGTCCCGGGACAGCAGCCGGTGCTTCGCGGGAAGCCACAGCCGGCGCTTCGAGCTCAGGAGGGTCTCCGTCATGATATCGGGATTGGTGTTGTTCGACGTCAGTATGACGGCCAAGTCGTACCGATGCGAAAGAAGACCTTCCTCGATGGCCTCGCGCGTCATCTCGAAGAGCTGGATTTCAAGCTTGGGGAAGACCCGCGCGAGCCGGTCGATGTGATGCGGCAGGAAATAGCCGAGGACCGTGTATGTCGCGGCGACGTTCAAGCTGCCCTCAAAGTCGACGCATGGGGCCTGGACCGCCATCGCTTCCTTGAGCTTGCTCAGGATGTCGTTGGCATGGAACAGGAACTCCCGGCCCGTTGAGGTCAGTTCCATGCCATGGGCCGTGCGCACGAAGAGATCCGTGCCGACCGCGTTCTCGAGCTCCTTGATGGCCGTCGTAATTGCGGATTGCGAGATGGAAAGGTCGACTGCCGCCTGGGAAACCTGCCCGTGTTCGGCCGTTGAAACGAAGTAGCGAATTTGACGAACTGTCGGCGTCATGGCAGCCCCCGCTTATTGTATAATGCTCCTATAAGTTTTCTGAATTTGCAATAACTCGGCCCTCTCTCAGTGTTGCCTCTGATGTGTGGTCAGCCGTTTCAGTTGCGTATCTAAGGGGTTAGCGCATTCAAGGCTCGGACTATGAGATCTGAAAAATAGAATAGCCGCCACTGAAGATTGAATTTTCCAATTCGATAGGTCTGCGATAGCGTTTTCCCGTCGGCCAGCGATGGCCGTCAGCCATAACGTGGGAGGCGGTGTGGCGGTCACTATCGTCGATGTGAATTGCGATATGGGGGAAGGCTTCGGCCATTGGCGTCTCTCCGACACCGATGACGCGCGCCTCATGGAGCTGATCAGCTCGGCCAATATCGCGACCGGTTTTCATGCCGGGGATCCCAACCTGATGGACGCCACCGTCCGGCTGGCGATGCAGCACGGCGTCGGCATCGGCGCCCATCCGGGCTACCGCGACCTGCAGGGTTTCGGGCGCCGCCGCATCAGCGGCGGCAATGACGAGCTCGTCAACGACATCGTCTACCAGGTCGGCGCGCTGCGCGAATTCACGCGCCGCCACGGCGCCCAGCTTCAGCACGTCAAGCCGCACGGCGCGCTCTACATGGAACTGGCCGTCAATGCCGACATGTCGCGCGCGCTGGTCGACATGCTGCGCACCGTGGCCCCCAACGCTTTCCTGTTCTGCATGGGCGTTTCGCAGACCTATCGCATCGCCGTCGAGGCCGGCCAGCCGGCGATCCGCGAGTTCTATGCCGACCGCGACTACGACCGCTCGGGCTCGATCGTGTTCACCCGCAGGGTCGGCCGGCTCGACCCGCAGGCGACCGCCGACAAGGTCGTGCGCGCCTGCATCGACGGCAAGGTGCGCACGGTCGAAGGCGACGACATCGACATCGAGTTCGAGTCGGTCTGCTTCCATTCCGACACGCCCGGCTGCCTCGAGATCGCGCGCGCCATGCATTCGGCCCTGGTCGCCCAGGGCATCCGCATTTCCCCCGTCTCCGAACTCCCCGTCAAGCAAGCCCACGCCGCGAGAGGATGAGAATGAGCAAGATCGAGATCAAGTCGCCACTGCCGGGCGTCTTCTATCGCAAGCCCTCCCCGGACAACCCGCCCTTCAAGGCCGACGGCGACGCGGTCGGGCCAGACGACGTCATCGGGCTCGTCGAGGTGATGAAGTCCTTCCACGAGATCAAGGCCGGCGTGGCGGGCCGCAACATCCGCTTCGTCATCGACGATACCGACGCGATCATGGCCGGTCAGGCGCTGGCGGAGGTCGAGGCGTGAAGATCCGCTCGGTCCTCATCGCCAACCGGGGCGAGATCGCGGTGCGCGTCAACCGCGCCGCCAAGGCGCTGGGCTTGAGGGTGGTGCAGGTGCACAGCGCGGCCGACAAGGAATCGCTGGCGGTGAAGCTCGCCGACGAAGCCATCGAGATCGGGCCGCCGCCGGCCAAGAAATCCTATCTCGACATCGAGGCCGTGCTATCCGCCGCCCGGTCCGCCAAGGTCGACGCCATCCATCCGGGCTACGGCTTTCTGTCCGAGAACGCCGACTTCGCCGCCGCGGTGGTCGAGGCCGGCATGGTCTTCGTCGGCCCCTCGGCCGAGGCGATCCGGCTGCTCGGCGACAAGGTCGCCGCGCGCGAGGCGGCGAGGAACGCCGGTGTGCCGACCGTGCCGGGCAGCGACGGCCGCATCGCCGATGCCGCCCAGGCCAGGCAGGTCGTGGAGCGCATCGGTTTCCCGGTCATGATCAAGGCCGCGGCCGGCGGCGGCGGGCGCGGGATCCGTATCGTGCGCGACATGGCGGAGTTCGAGCGCCAGTTCCCGCAGGCCTCGGCGGAAGCCGCCGCCGCCTTCGGCGATGGCGGGCTCTACGTCGAGAAGGTGATCGAGCGCGCCCGCCACGTCGAGGTGCAGATCCTCGGTGACGGAAAAAACTTCGTCCACTGCTTCGAGCGCGAATGCTCGCTCCAGCGCCGGCGTCAGAAGGTCTGGGAGGAGGCGCCGGCGGTCACGCTTCCGGCGCAGGTGCGCGAGCGCCTCTGCGCCAGCGCCGTCGCGCTCGCCCGCTCCGTCGGCTACAGCGGCGCCGGCACGGTCGAGTATCTCTATGACGACGCGTCCGGCGAGTTCTATTTCATCGAGGTCAACACCCGTATCCAGGTCGAGCATCCCGTCACCGAGATGATCACCGGCCTCGACCTCGTCCAGGAGATGCTGAGGATCGCCGGCGGCGAGCCCTTGTCCGTGCGACAGGAGGACATCTCCATCTCCGGTCATGCCATCGAATGCCGCATCAACGCCGAGGATCCGCATCGCGACTTCATGCCCTGGCCGGGGAAGGTCGAGAAGCTCGAGGTGCCGCAGGGCGACGCGATCCGTTTCGACACGCTGCTCTATGACGGCTACCAGGTTCCGCCCTTCTACGACTCCCTGCTCGGCAAGCTGATCGTCCATGGCAGAGACCGCGCCGACTGCCTGATGAGGCTGAGACAGGCTCTCGCCGAGCTGAAGATCGAAGGCATCCCGACCACCGTGCCGCTGCACACAGCACTCGCCGCCGATCCGGAGGTCGCCGCCGCTCGCGTTCATACCCGCTTTCTGGAACATTGGCTCGAAACCGCATTCGCCCAGGCGGACGGCGGGAAAAGGGAGGTGGCTTGATGAAGAACCGCTACGCCTTCGGTGGCGACGAGCACCTTTTCGTCGAGTGCGACGAGAGCATGTCGCTGGAGGCTTTCTTCAAGAGCCTCTCCATGACCAATGCCGTGCGCGACGCGCAGATCACCGGTATCACCGAGATCTGCCCCGCCAACGCTTCCTTCCAGATCAAGTTCGACCCGGACCGCATCAAGCCCGACGACATCTTGCGCGAGGTCGAGGCGATCGAGGAGAAAGCCGAGAAGACCGATCCGGTCATCAAGACACGCATCGTCGAGATCCCGGTCTACTACCAGGATCCGTGGACGAACGAGACGCTGATGCGTTTCCGTGAGCGCCATCAGGATCCGAAGGCGACCGACCTCGAATATGCCGCGCGCATCAATGGCCTCGGCGGCGTCCCCGATTTCGTCGCCGCCCATTCCGGCTCGCCCTGGTTCGTCTCCATGGTCGGCTTCGTCGCCGGCTTGCCCTTCATGTACCAGATGGTCGACCGGCCGCGGCAGTTGCAGGTGCCGAAATATCTGAGGCCCCGCACCGATACGCCCAAGCTCACCGTCGGTCACGGCGGCTGCTTCTCCTGCATCTATTCGGTGCGCGGCGCCGGCGGCTACCAGATGTTCGGCATCACGCCGATGCCGATCTACGATCCTGAGCAGAAGACAACCTATCTGCGCGACTTCATGGTCTTCTTCCGCCCGGGCGACATCGTGAAGTTCACGCCGATCGGCCGCGAGGAGCACGACGCCATCCAAGGCGACGTCGCCGCCGGCCGCTTCACGCCGAAGATGGCCGACGTGACCTTCGACCTGACCGAGTTCCGCAACGACATCGACGGCTACAACCACCGGCTGGAGGGCACCATCAATGGCCGCTAGGGTTCTCAATCCGGGCCTCTCCACCACGGTGCAGGATCTCGGCCGGCCGGGCTATTTTCATCTCGGCATTCCGATCGGCGGCGCCATGGACCGTCTCGCCATGCGAGCGGCCAATCTTCTGGTCGGCAACGACGAAGGCGCGGCCGGGCTGGAGGCCGTCTTCGTCGGGCCGGAGCTGGAGTTCACGAAGGACACGGTGATCTCCGTCACCGGCGCCGACATGCCGGTCAAGATCGACGGCGAGGAGCAGCAGACCTGGACAGCCATACCCGTGAAGTCGGGTCAGGTGCTCAGCTTCGGCTTCCTGCAGAAGGGCGCGCGCATCTATATCGCCATCGCCGGCGGCATCGACGTTCCGGTTCAGCTCGGCAGCCGCTCGACCTATCCGATCGGGGCGCTCGGGGGCTTCAAGGGCCGCGCCGTGGCCAAGGGCGACGAGCTGCCGGTGGGCAGGGCAGGGAAGGCGGTGAACGGCAAGTCCGTGCCCGAAGCGCTGCGCCGCCGTCCCGGCATGCCGGCCGAGCTGCGCGTTGTGCCCGGCCTCTACTGGCATCGCGTCACCGAAGAGACGCACAAAAGCTTCTTCGACGACCAGTGGAAGGTCGCGCCGGAAGCCGACCGCATGGGCTACCGCTTCCGCGGCGGCCGGCCGATGCAGTTCGTCGAGCGCGAGCAGCCTTTCGGCGCCGGCTCCGACCCGTCCAACATCGTCGACAGCTGCTATCCCTACGGCTCGATCCAGGTGCCGGGCGGCACCGAGCCGATCATCCTGCATCGCGATGCCGTTTCCGGCGGCGGCTATTTCATGGTCGGCACGGTGGTGTCGGCCGACATGGACCTGATTGGGCAGCTTCAGCCCAACACGCCCACCCGCTTCGTCGAGGTCGATATGGCAGGCGCTCTTAAGGCGCGGGCCGACCGCAACAAGGTGCTCGACCGCATCCGCGGCGCGCTCAGCTAGTGCATACCGGACGGGAGGCGTCCGGCCCAAACGCAAGAAAGGGGAGTGACATGAAATACGTAGCAAGACTGCTTCTCGGCGCTGCCGCCATGCTGGCCGTCGGCGCCGCTTATGCGGAGGAAGCCTGGTATCCCTACAACGCCGCCAAGATCGAGCCGCCCTTCGCGGCCGACGGCAAGTCCGTCGACGTGTCCTACGAGCCGTTGGACAAGGCCTCGAAGCCCTGGGACATCTGCGTCTCCTTCCCGCATATGAAGGACGCCTACTGGCTCGGCGTCGACTACGGCGTGGCGGAGGAGTCGGCACGGCTCGGCGTCAAGATGAACCTGCTCGACGCCGGCGGCTATACCGAGCTCAACAACCAGATATCGCAGATCGAGGACTGCGTTGCGCGCGGCGCCAATGCCGTGGTGATCGGCGCCATCTCCTTCGACGGGCTCAACAACCTCGTCAGCGAGATCCGGAAAAAGAACATTCCCGTGATCGACGTCATCAACGGCATCTCCTCTCCGGAAGTTTCCGCCAAGTCGCTGGTCTCCTTCCACACCATGGGCTGGGAAGCCGGCGCCTATCTGGCGAAAAAGCATCCCGCCGGCAGCGAGGAGGTGGTGGTGGGCTTCTTCCCCGGACCCGCGGGCGCCGGCTGGGTCGAGGCCGCCAACACGGGCTTCCACGACGCCGTGAAGGGCTCGGCCGTGAAGGTGCTCGCGTCGAAATACGGCGATACCGGCAAGGAGGTGCAGCTCAAGCTCGTCGAGGACGAGCTGCAGGCACATTCCGAGATCCGCTACATCGTCGGCACCGCCGTCACGGCCGAGGCCGCTCAAGGGCTGATCCGCGAGCGCGGGCTGCAGGGCAAGATCGAGCTCCTCGCCTTCTACATGACTCCCGGTGTCTATGAGGGCATCAAGCGCGGCTTCATCCTTGCCGCTCCCGCCGATTCCATGGTCATCCAGGGCCGCATCGCCATCGATCAGGCCGTGCGCATTCTCGAGGGCAAGGATTTCATCAAGCATGTCGGACCGAAGATCTTTGTCGTCGATCCGACGAACGTCGACTCCGTGAAGCGGACCGACATTCTCCCGCCGGACGGCTACAAGCCCGTCTTCAACGTCAATTGACGGCGAAGTCCGCCGGTCCCGCGCTGGCCGCGGGACCGGTTCGGACCGGAAGAAAACAATGAACACATCCCTGCCGCCGCTGGTGGAGATGACCGGGATATCGAAGGATTTTCCCGGCGTGCGCGCGCTGAGCCATGTCGATTTTCGCCTCGAGCGCGGCGAGGTGCATGTGCTCTTCGGCGAGAACGGCGCCGGCAAGTCGACGCTGATCTCCATCCTCTCCGGCGTCTACCGGCCAAGCGCCGGCACGCTCAGGATCGATGGCCAGGAGGTCGAGCTGCGCTCCGTGCACGATGCGGCGCGCCACGGCGTCGGCACCGTCTTTCAGGAGTTCTCGCTCGTCCCGACGCTTACCGTCTATGAGAATGTCTATCTCGGGCGCGAGCCGCGTCGGGGGTTCTTTGTCGACCGGCGCGCCATGCGCGAGGGCGCGAAGAAACTCTTTGACGAGCTCGGCTTCGACATCGACATCAGACGCCGCGTTTCCGAACTGTCGCGCGCCGAGCAGCAGATGGTCGAGATTGCAAAGGCGTTTCTGGCGGAAGCGCGCATCCTGATCCTGGACGAGCCCACGGCCTCGCTGACCGAGAAGGAGACGCAACGGCTGTTCCAGTTCATCGCCAAGGCCAGGGCCGACGGCGTCGGCATCGTTTATATCTCGCATCGCATCCAGGAATTCGCCGAGATCGCCGATCAGATCAGCGTGCTGCGCGACGGGCTGCTGATCGGTACGCTCGCCGCTAGGGATGTCTCCGAGAAGCGCCTGGTCGAGCTGATGACCGGCCGCTCGATCGACCAGATCTATCCCGAGATTGCGCACCGGCGTGGCGAGACGCTGCTTGAGCTGCGCGGCATTCATGCGCGCGGTGTCCAGGGCATCGACCTCGATGTCCGCGCCGGCGAGGTGCTCGGGGTGGCCGGCCTGGTCGGCAGCGGCAAGTCGCGCCTCTGGCGCTCGGTGCTCGGCCTCCAGTCCGTCCGTGCCGGGCGCGTGACACTCAAGGGCCGCGACGTCACCAACCGCCCGACCCGTGAGCTGCTCGCCTCCGGCCTGTTCTACCTTCCTCCCGACCGCAAGGCCGAGGGCCTGCAGCTTACTGCCAGCGCGCGCGAGAACATCCGCCTTGCCCTGATCGACCGGCCGGAACTTTCCCGCCGCGCCGGCCTCGTCTCGACCCGCCGCAGCCGCGAACTCGCCGACGCCATCGGCGAGCGCGTGGATATCACCAGGGAAAACATGGGCCGCGCTGTCTCCGCCCTGTCCGGCGGGAACCAGCAGAAGGTGTTGTTCGGCAAGGGGTTTGGCCGCGATCACGACATTTATGTCTTCGACGAGCCGACCGTCGGCGTCGACATGGGCACGCGCGCCGCGCTCTACCGGCTCATCAAGGATATTGCCGAGGCCGGCAAGGCCGTGGTGCTGATCTCATCGGACCTGCCGGAGGTCATGAACCTCTCGCACCGCCTCCTGGTCTTCTCCAAGGGCCGCATTTCAGCCGAGTTGACAGGCGCGGCTATCGAGGAGGCGACGGTGCTCGGCCACTTCTTCACGCAAACGAGGATCCCGGCATGATCACGCCAAGCACGCCCGCGCCGGCCGAGCCTGCCGTGAAGAAGCGCAATCCGATACTCGGGGCGCTGCGCGCCCTGTTCCTGCGCGTCGGTGTGCTGCCCTTCTTCCTCGCGGCGGCGCTTGTCGTCTTCGGGCTGGTCTCGTCCCAGTTCCTGTCGGTACAGAACCTCACCAATGTCGCGCGCCAGTCGGTCTATCTCGTGTTGGTCTCGCTCGGCCAGATGCTGGTGCTGATCACCGGCGGCTTCGACCTGTCGGTCGGGACGGCCATCGCGCTCACCTCTGTCGTCTCCGCCACGGTCATGGTCGCGGTGGCCGTCGCCATGCCCGACATGGTCTGGCTGGTGATCCTCCTGGGCGCGGTCGCCGGCTTCGGCGCGGCCTTGCTGGTCGGTGCTCTGAACGGTCTGGGCGTCGCGCAGTTCGGCGTTTCGCCGTTCATCATGACGCTGGGTGTGCAGTCGATCGGCGCTGGCATTGCGCTCTTCATCACCGGCGGCGTGCCGGTCGCCAACCTGCCTTACGAGTTCGGCAACTTCTTCGGCTTCGGCCGCGTCCTGGGCGTTCCCGTGCCGGTGCTCTTCGCCATTCTCGCCATCCTCGGCATGTGGTTCGTCATGAACCGCACACGCTTTGGCGCCCATGTCTACGCCGTCGGAGGCAATGTTCGCGCCGCGAACCTCTCCGGTGTCAACACCAAGCGCGTGCTCTTCCTCGCCTATGTGCTGTGCGCGCTGCTCGCCTCGCTGGCCGGCCTGCTGCTCACCGCCCGCGTCGAATCCGGCGAGACCAATCTCGGCGGCACGATCGCGCTCGAATCGATCGCCGCCTGCGTCATCGCTGGCGTGTCGCTGCGCGGGGGGCTCGGCCGGGTCGAGAACGTCGTTCTCGGCGCCTTCTTCATCGTGCTCGTCCAGAACGGCATGAACATCGCCCGCATCGGCTCCTATATGCAGATGGTGCTGCTTGGCGGCCTCCTCGTGCTCGCCGTCATACTCGACCAGATCCGCTACCGCATGCTCACCGGCAGCCGCTGACGGGTATTTTGGAGGAAGACATGGAAATCAATTGCGACATGGGCGAGGGCTTCGGGATCTATTGGGTATGCGATGACGCGGAGATGATGAAGCATATCGACATCGCGAATGTCGCTTGCGGATTTCACGCCTCCGACCCTGTCGTCATGCATCGAACCGTCACCTTGGCGGAGAAGAACAAGGTGCGCGTCGGTGCGCATCCTTCATATCCGGACCATCAGGGTTTTGGCCGCCGCGAGATGAAGATTCAGCGTGATGAGCTGCGCGATATTCTCATCTATCAGGTCTCTGCGCTCAAAGGTTTCCTGGATATGTATGGGATGCAGATGAACCATATCAAACCGCACGGCGCCCTCTATGGAGTCGCCGCGCGGGACAAGGAGGTGGCGCACGCCATCGCGGACGTCGCGGAAATCTATGAGACGGCGCTTTTCGGAATGGCCGATACCGAGCATGAACGCGTTTATAAGGAGAGGGGAATTCCCTTCAGGGCTGAACTCTACGCCGATCTGAACTATCGCAGCGACGGGTCTCTGGTCATCTCGCGGACGCCGCCGAAAGTCACGCCGGAGCAGGTCGTTCGACGGTGTCAGAAGGCAATTGCCAAGGGTGTGGTCGATACGATGGAGGGCGAGGACGCCCCGATCAGGTTCGACGTCATTTGCGTGCACTCGGATACGGAAGGCTCGGTGGAGGCGGCAAAAGCCCTCAAGCTCGCGCTCGCCGCAAAAGGGGGTTGATCCATCGTCAGGAGGTTCGGATGCCGTTTATTCGTGTTGACTGGTTCCCGGGGCGCACGCTCGAACAGAAGCGCGAGCTGGCGGAGGTTCTGACCCGCGAGTTTGCACGCATTGCAAAATGCCGGCCGGAAACGATCAATTTCATATTCACGGATGTCGACCGTGAAAACTGGGGCCGAAACGGCAAATTGTTCTGCGACGCCTACGAGTACGAGAACGCGCCTCGCCCCAATGACGATGCAAGATAGCTCTCCTGGTGAGGGCCTGGCGCGGGGAAAATCCCCAGCGAGAGCATGAATGTTCGAGGAGTTTACGCTTGAGCACGTGGAATTGTCCGACGCGACTCTTCGTGTCCGTTGGGGCGGCGCGGGGCAGCCCATCCTCCTCTTGCATGGCCATCCGCGCACCCACGCGACTTGGGACAAGGTGGCGACGCGGCTGGCCCAAGGTCACACTGTGGTGTGCCCCGACCTCAGAGGCTTCGGCCGCTCTTCAATTCCCGCGGACACATCCGATCACTCGGGCTCCTCGAAGCGCGCAAAGGCGAAGGACTGTGTTGAACTGATGCAGCGCTTCGGCTTTGGACGATTTGCCATCGTGGGGCACGACCGGGGCGCCTACACCGCCTTCCGCGCCGCGATGGATTGGCCGGACGCGATCAGCCACCTCGCGGTGCTGGACGCCGTCCCGATCCTGGAAGCGCTCGAGCGTTGCGATACCCGCTTCGCGACGCGCTGGTGGCACTGGTTCTTCTTCGGCCAGGCCGACAAGCCGGAGCGGGCGATTTCGGCGGATCCGGAGGCCTGGTACGCACCGCCATCGCCGGCCGTGGGCGAAGCCGCGCTGGCGGACTGGCGAGCTGCAATCCACGACCCCGCAGTCGTCCATGGCATGATCGAGGATTATCGGGCCGGGCTGACGATCGATCCGCTCCATGACGCTGAGGACCGCGCGGCCGGTCGGCGGGTGCGCTGCCCGACGCTCGCGCTTTGGTCCGAGGAGGACGACCTGCCGATGCTCTATGGCGATGTCCTTGCGGTGTGGCGCCCTTGGGCAGCGGATCTTCGCGGCCGATCGTTCCCCTGCGGGCATCACATGTCCGAGGAGATCCCGGAACTGCTCGCCGATGTTCTTGCGGATTTCGTGGGGTAACGGCCGGCCGGCTGATCGGTTTGCCCCCTTGCTTGATCGATCGACCGATTGACCGTGGAGGTGCGTGGCGTCGTTCGCGTGGTATATGACATCACCTCGAAGCTGATCGGCACGATCGAGCGGGAGAAGAGATGCGGTGAAAGCCGAGGAGAGGAACTACGGCACGTTCAGGGTGCCGGCGGCGGAGGGAGCGGCCTTCCGTCTCGCCCGCGGCGACACCGTGCAGGTCATCAACGAGAGCGGCTCGCAGGTGGTCGACTTCTGGTGCCTCTCCCTTGAGAATGAAGCCGAGCACCTGTCGATGGGTCACTGCAGGGAGGTTCTCGGCAAGATATTCTTCGACCCGGGCGACGTGCTCATCTCGGACAGGTACGCGCCTCTTCTGGAGTATGTCGCCGACACCGCCGGAGGTCGCCACGACACGCTGATCGCGGCCTGCAGCGAGGAGATGTATCTCCGCTTCGGGCGCGAGAAGGGACATCCGAGTTGCGCCTCCAATTTCGAGCGCCAGGCGCAGCGGATCGGCTGGCCGCCCCATCTCCCGCCGCAGCCCTGGAACCTGTTCATGCGGGCGGAAGTCGGGGAAGACGGCAGGATCGCCTACAGCCGCCCGCCCTTCATTCCGGACGGAACGGTCACCCTGAAGGCGCTGGCCCCCATGCTGGCGATCGTCTCCGCGTGCCCCGACGACTGCTATCCGACGAACGGCGGCGACGGCTCGCCGCGGGCGTTCACGGTGCGCGTAGACGCGGGCGCGTAGAGCAGTTTCCGATCTGTCTGGATAAGGTTATCCACGGCTCGTCCCCGCCTTCGTGTTGTATCCTGGAAGATTAGAGAGGGCTTCGAGCGGAGCCCTGTAGGCGAGACACTTGAGGCGGGTTCTGTTGTAGTTGTCGACGAAGCGGTGGAGGAAGGCGTTGCGCTCGG
>JBFXDI010000095.1:0-15943 GCA_050181295.1 Parvibaculaceae bacterium
GAGCTGGGCTGCAGCGGCGTCTGGGGCATGGCACGGCGGTTTGCCAGCCTGCCGGCCAGACCCGCCCTCTGCATCGTCGGCGAGCCGACGGGCATGCAGATGTTCACGGGACACAAGGGCGGCTCCTTCCACCGGATCACGGTCGAAGGTCTCGCCGCCCACTCGAGCCTCGCGCCACACGGGGTGAACGCCATCGAATATGCAGCGGAACTGATCCGCCACATCACGGAAATCTCGGCCGAGCTCGCCGCCTCCTCCCAGCGCGATGACGACTACGACGTGCCGTACTCGACAATGTCCGTGACGACGATCCAGGGCGGATCGGCCTTCAACATCATTCCGGGGAGCTGCACGTTCGAGATCGACGTGAGGGCTCTGCCGGAGCTCGACACGGCGGCAGTCATCCGGCGGATCGAGGAACATGCCAGGAATGCCCTGCTGCCGCGCATGCGGAAGGTTTCAAGCGAGGCCGACATCCGTATCGAGACCTCCGTCGAGTATCCAGGTTTTGCCCTGCCGGCCGATCATCCTTCCGCGACGTTCGTCAACCGCCATCTGATGCGGAATGACTATGCCAAGGTGGCTTATGGAACCGAAGCCGGTGTCTTCAGCGACTGCGGGATCGTCTCGGTCGTCTGCGGGCCGGGCTCGATCGAGCAGGCGCACAAG
This sequence comes from Parvibaculaceae bacterium, assembly GCA_050181295.1. Classification (GTDB taxonomy): domain Bacteria; phylum Pseudomonadota; class Alphaproteobacteria; order Rhizobiales; family Aestuariivirgaceae; genus JBFXDI01. The sequence goes on from JBFXDI010000095.1 coordinate 670, forward strand.
CCGGACGAATATCTGGCCGTGAGCGAGATCGAGAAGTGCCTCGCCTTCCTCAAGCGTCTGACGGCGACGCTCGAGCAGGAGGGACTGCCCTGGTAGGCCGCAGCCCCGACGTCGCGGTCGTGGGAGCGGGCATAGCCGGAACGGCGACCGCTTGTCGGCTCGCCGAGGAAGGCCATTCCGTCACACTCATCGACTCCCACGCCCCCGGCTGGGGCGCATCCGGCCGCAACCCCGGCTTTCTGTGGCTCCAGACCAAGGCCGCGGGCTACACGATGGATTTCGCGCTGGCCGGACGCCGCTACGCGGACGACCTCGCGGCCGAGCTTCCGGACTTCGGCTTTCGCGCCTCAGGGGGCATGATCGCCTATCGCGACGACAGTCTTCGGGACATTGCGGAGGATTTCGCGCGCGACCGTCAGGCCGCGGGCCTTCCGATCCGCCACATTGATGGAGCAGACGCTCGAAGCCTCTGTCCGGCGCTCAGCGAAAGCATCCATGGCGCGCTCTGGAATTCGCTGGACGCGCACCAGGACACGTCAAGGCTCGTGGAAGTCCTGGCCGCGCAAGCCATAAAGGCGGGATGCCAGCTTCGTCTCGGCGCACCTGCAGCGCAGCTCATCATGGATGGGGACCGCTGCACCGGGGTGGAATTTTCCGACGGCGAGAAGGTTATGGCCGGCATGACGATCGTCGCGGCCGGGCCGTGGTCGAACGCGCTCCTGGCGCCGATCGGCCTTGCCGTGCCCCTGGTTCCCATCCGGTTCGAGGCCGCACAGACGGCCCCCGCCCCCTTCGCGCTCGGGCCGGTGATCTGCGGCCAGTCGCTGTTCAAGTTCTTTAACGCTTCCGGGCGGACACGCGATACGCTGCCATCCCATGGCGCCGAGCGTCTGAACCTCCGGCTCGGTTTCACCGAGCAGGTGGCGCAGTTTCCCGACGGCACGCTCAGGTTCGGCTGCGCCTTCGAGCAGGGCTCTTTCGACGACCATGCAACGGTCGCCGGGCAGGCCATGGCGAACGCCATCCTTTCGGAGAACATCACGGGCTTCGCCGAACTGTCGCTCGTTCGCTGTTGGGCCGGCATCGTCGGCCAGACGCCGGACGGGCTGCCCGTCATCGACATGGCGCCGGGACCGGATGGCCTCGGCCTCAATCTCGGGCACTTCTTCGGCAATCTCGTCGGCGCCTTTTCCGGCGCGCTCTGCGCCGGCCTCCTCGCCGGCCGCGCACCGGCCTTCGACACCGCGCCTCTCCGCTATGCGCGCTTCGCCTAACGCGCTCAGTCGCGCACGGCGGCCGGCACCTTGAAGACTTCCAGGGTCGAGGATTTTCCGAAGAGCTGCTTCTCCCAGCCGGCCTCGGCGTCCACGCGTGCGAGGCAGCCGGCGAGCTTTTCCCCGGCCAGCGCATGCGGCACGATGGAAACGCCATCATCATCTGCGATCACGAGGTCGAAAGGTTCGACTTTCACGCCCGCCACCTCGACCGGGCAGTTGACGGCGCCGCGCTCCATGCTGGAGGGGCCCCGCGGCGTCGTCCAGCGCGTGAACACCTGGAAATCAGGCCATGCGGAGAGCGTCGCCACGTCGCGGACGGCGCCGTCCAGCACCACGCCGGCGACGCCCTTCAGCCGTGCCGCCGTGGAAAGCAGCTCGCCGATCATCGCCGCATCGCTCCGGCCGCCTGCGGCGATGACGAGCACATCCCCGGCTGCCGCCACATCGATCGCGTGGTGCACCGCACCGTAATCCTTTGGCTCGCATAGGGCAGTAACGGCAGACCCGATAAGCCGCACGCCGTCTCCGAGCGGCCGGATGGGACGGATCGAGGTATCGAGATGTGCGCTCCCGCCGAGCTGGTCGGTCGCGACCGCGCTCGTCACGCGACGCCACTTGTCGATGAGCTCCGGCGCAAGCCTCTGCCTGCCGGGATCGTGGATGCGAGTGGCCATCGGGGTTTTCCTTTTTAGGGCCTGGAGTCAGGGCTGAAAGGCGCCTCGTCGGAATTCGACGCGAGGTAGCGTTCGACGGCTCTCCCCAGACGCCGGATTCCCTCCACGATCACATCGGGGGCGGAGCGCGTGAAGTTCACGCGCATCGCGGAGCGGAGATTGCCGTCGAAGTCGAACACACTGCTCGGCACGAAGGCGACCTTCTCCTCCAGCGCGAACCGGTAGAGGGCCCCCGTGTCGATCTCGCGCAGCCCCGGCAGCCTTCGCGCCCGCATCCAGACGAACATGCCTCCGGGCGGTATTTCCCATTCGAACCAGCGAGCCAGCCTTTCGTCCGCGGCTCTGACGAGCGTATCGCGGCGCCCGCGGTAGACATCGACGGTGCGGGGCACGTGGCTTTCTTCGAAGCCGCTTTCCATGAAATCGAGCGCGATCGCATGCGTCAGCATGCTGCTGCTCAAGTCCGTCGACTGCTTGGCGAGCGCAAGCGTCTGGATCAGGTCGGCGGGGGCGACCATCCAGCCCACGCGCAGGCCTGGCACGACGCTCTTCGACAGCGTGCCGAGATAGACGACCGGCCCTCGATAGGGGCCCGATCCGTTCTCCATCGCCTCGAGCGCGAGGATGCCAGGCCCCGGCGGACCATCGATCTGAAGCGGCAGATAGGGGTCGTCCTCGATGATCCAGGTGCCTGCGGTTCTGGCCTTGCGCAGCAGGGCCGCGCGCTCTGCCGCCGGCACGAGCACGCCCGTCGGATTGGAATAGTTGGGAACCGTGTAGGCAAACTTCGCGGTTCTCAGGACATCTGCCGTCTGAGCGCCATCGAGCCCCCATTCCAGCCGGACGTAGCTGGGTTCCCTCGGGCGCCAGGCGTCGAGGGCGCCGAGATAGGTGGGAAACTGGGTGACGATCCGGTCGCCCGCATCCACGAAGACCTTGCCGAGAAGGTCGAGGCCCTGCATGGCACCGGTCGTAATGAGGATGTTCTCGGCCCCGAAGCGACGGCCAGCCAACCTGGATACGCGTTCCGCAACAGCGCCGCGAAGCGCGGGGAAGCCTTCGACCGGACCATATTCGAGCGCCCGGCTACCCCAGCGGGTCAGCGCCCTGTCGGCCGCCGCGCGCATCTCCTCCACCGGATAGAGCTCGGCCGCCGGAAGGCCGCCGGCGAGGCTCACGAAGTCGGCCTGCCCGCCGATCGCCAGAAACTGCTGCGTGATGTTGTTGGTCCGCTGCAGCCAGCGGGCAAAGGCCGGGCGGCCGGCCCGCCGCTCAGCGCTTCCGTTCAAGATTTCGTTCCCCAGCGGTCGGCGTCCACGAGCGCCGTGCCGGTTACGACCTCCGCCCCGTCCTGCCGTCTGAGCCGCAGCGCCAGCTCGAACCCCCTCGCTTCCGTCATCTCGCGCATCACGCTTCCTTCGGCGCGCAGCACATCGCCTGGCCAGACGGGCGCGACAAATCGCACGCGGAAGCGCCGCACGAAGCGACCCTCCATCCAGGCGGACAGGAACGATCCGAGGAGACCGGCCGAGAGCATCCCGTGCGCCATGACGCTCGGAAGGCCCGCCTCGCGCGCAAAGGTCTCGTCGTGATGGAGCGGGTTAAAATCACCAGACGCGCCTGCGTACCGCACGAGATCGGTACGCGTCACCGGCCCGAAGACGAAGTCCGGCGGCGGCGGAAGCGCTTCCCTCATGCCTTCCGCTCCCCCTGCTCCACGGCGGTGCTGCGCTCGAAGCCGATCGTCTCGCCGCTTTCGCTGTCGCGGATCTCGATCTCGACGGTGACAAGGCGCATCGTTCCGCCGCGTCGTCCGACCTTCTCCTCGTCGCGGATCAGGCGGGCACGGCAGGTCACCGTCTCTCCCACGCGGAGCGGGCGGAGATACTCGTATTCCTGCTCGCCATGCACCGTGCGCTGCTTGTCGAGCGGAAGGATCTCCTTCACGAAGCGCTCGATGAACCCTGCGGTCAGCACAACCGGGAAGGTGAGAGGGGGAACCGGCGGGTTCGCATCGAGCCGGGGATCGTGCACGGCGCGGGCGAACTCCCGCACCTTGCTCCATTCGACCGGGTGCTCCCATTCGCCGAGCAGTTCTCCCTCTTCCGCGTTCATTAGAGCTCCCTCGGCATCAGGCCGCCCCGTCGGGACAGCGCGAGAATCACGAGCAGCGCCAGAAGATTGAGCGCGATGAGCAGCGTCGCCACCGCCGTGATCGTCGGATTGATCTGCATGATGAGCTCGTTGAACATGCGCTTCGGAATGGTGAGATGCGTGCCGCTCAGGAAGAGCGTGACGACAACCTCGTCGAAACTCACCACGAAGGCGAATATCCAGGCTGCGACGGCGCTCGGCAACAGGTTCGGAAGCACGACCCGGGTCAGGATCCTGATGCGGCCGGCGCCGAGCGTGGCGGCGACCTGCTCGATCCTGACATCGAAGGAACGGATCGCCACCTGCATGATGAGCACCGCATAGGGCGTGACGAGCAGGGTGTGGGCCAAGGCCAGACCGAAGAAAGTCCCCAGGATCTTCAGTCGCGCGAAGACGATGAAGAGCGCGACGGCGGTGATGATCGAGGGCACGATGATCGGGGCGATGAAGTTCGCCTCGAGAGCGTTTTTGAAGGGAAAGCTGCCCCGAACAAGCCCGTAAGCCGCGAGCGTTCCCAGAACCAGGGCGGCCGTGCTCGAGATCGTCGCGAGAAGCAGAGAGTTGATGCCCGCCTGCACCCATACCTCGTTGCCGAAGAAGGCCTCGTACCAGCGCGTCGACAGCCCGGGCGGCGGGAACTCCAGCGACTGCGCGCTCGAGAACGACATCGGCACGATGATGAGCATCGGCAGGCAAAGGAAGAACAGGATGACGAGCGCGGTCGCGGTCAACCAGAATGGCTGGCTCCTTCCCACCATGCCGGCTTCGGCGGTCATGCCTTGCCTCGCAGCCACTGGTAGAGCCCGTAGAGCGCCAATGTCGCAGCCAGCAGGACGACGGCGTTGACGGCGGCGATCTCCCAGCGGGCGAACTTGTTGATGAGCATATCCATCATGTTTGCGACCATCGGCACGCGGCCACCGCCCAAGATCGCCGGCGTGATGTAGAAGCCGAGGCTCAGGATGAAGACAAGCGCCATGCTGGCGCCGAGCGCCGGCAGGGTGAGCGGAAAGAAGACGCGCCAGAAGATTTCTGTGCGTGAGGCGCCCAAGGTCTCGGCGACCTGCATCAGGCGCGGGTCGATCCGCCGCATGGACGCGAAAAGGGGCAGGATGAGGAACGGCAGCAGCACGTTCGTCATGCCAAAAGCTACTCCCGCCTCGTTGTAAAGGAACTCGACCGGGCGGGTTGTCAGGCCCCAACTTTGCAGCCACCGGTTCAGGATGCCGCCGTTGCCAAGCACGACGATCCAGGCATAGGTCCTGACAAGGATGGAGACCCAGAAGGTCATGACGACGAGACCGAGCGCTATCATCTGCTCGCGTGGATGCAGCCGGCTGATCCAGTAGGCAAGCACGTAGCCGAGCAGCGCCGTGACGAGCGTGACCTCGCCCGCCACGACGACCGTGCGCCATATGATGCGTGCATAGCTTCCCGATGCCAGGAAATCGGCGTAGTTCGACAGCGTCAGCGCTCCCGTTGCCGGATCGCTGAAGCTCCAGAGGACCGACGTCAGGATCGGGACATCGAAGGCGACGAGAACGAGCAGCAGGAGGGGCGCCAGGAAGAGCAATCCTTCCCAACGCCTGCGGACATCGCGGGCTAGCCCGCCAGCGGCAAGCATCGAGCCGGCTCGGGTTGCCGGATCAGCGACGCTCATGGCTCCCTCCTGCCACGGCAGGCTACTGCTCGAGCTTGAACTCGTTCCAGCGCTTCTCGATCTCGGCGGCGTTCTTGAACCACCAGTCACCGTTCGCGAACCACTGGACCTTCTTGTTCTCGCTGTAGGTCGGGAACTCGGCGAGCTTGTCCTTGGGCAGGAGCTTCTCCAGCTCCGGGCTTGGCCCCGGATAGGAGACGTACTGCGCCACGCAAGCCTGCTTTTCCACCTCGGTCTGCGCCTGGAACCACTGGTAGAGCATCTTCTTCTGCTCCTCCGTCGATCCCTTCGTCACCACGAACCACGACACGTCCAGCATGCCCTGGTTGAAGGACGTGCTGATGCCTTCCTGCCCGATGACGCGGCCGGACCAGGAGATGGCATACTGCGCCTCATTGTCCTTCAGAAGCTGCGGTGGCTGCGCGCCGGCTTGCCACCAGATCACGTCCTTCTTGATCCGCTGAAGCGTCTTGAAGGCCCTGTCGAGATCGAAGCCCTTGCTCACCTCGTCCGGAGAGACGCCGTCCGCGATCGCCGCGAAGGGCAAGAGATAGTCCGGATAGTCGGGAAGCGCCCGCTTGCCCGGGAACTTCTCCGTATCGAAGAACTCGGCCCAGTCCTTCGGCGCCGGAGCATCCTTCCTCCAGGCCATGATCGTCGAGTAGTAGGAGGATCCGAAGCCGTACTCGTTCTTGGCCTCGTCGAACATCGGCTTGGGATCGACCGCCGCCCAGTCGATCTTCTCGATCAGCCCCTCCGAGATCATCCTCGACAGCTCGTTGGTGCCGGCATCGCTCGAGACGTTGTTGACGACTCCGGCCTTCACCTGCGCCGCCACCTTGGCGTAGCCGCCCGGCGTCTCCACGATCACCTTGATGCTCTTGTCCTTCAGGAGGGGCTCGTCGACGCACTTGGCGACGGCGTCTCCCCACTGGCCTCCGGCATGCATGACGTGAAGTTCTTTCACATCCTGAGCGCCGGCCGGAACGGCAAGCGCCAGCATGAGGCCGGACAAGACAGAGAAACTCCCCAATGCAAGCTTGTGCATATCCTTCTCCCTTCGCTTACACCCTGACAGAGTTCGAAAGCGGCCGCTCTGTCCCGGCCTAAAGCTCACGATCGTCAGCGTCCGGAAGAATCCAGACCCTGGCGGGATCCCATTCGACCTTGACCGTCGCGCCCTCGGCCACTCTCCCGCGCGATCCCGTGACATGCGCGGTAAGCGGTAGCCCGTCGGTGTCGATCACGTATCGGACCGATTCTCCCAGGAACACGGCCTCTCGGACGGTGCCCGACAGCATTCCGCCGCCCTTGCCGTTCACGAGCCGCACGTCCTCAGGCCGTATGAGACCGCAGACGCTTCGACCTGCCTCCATGGAGGCGGCGCACGCCACCATCTTGCCGTTTGCAAGCCGGATCACCGTCGCATCGCCCTGCCGCTCCAGCGTGCCTTCAACCAGATTGGCGACGCCGAGAAAGCCGGCGACGAACCGGTTGCGCGGCCGGTAGTAGGCGGTATCAGGCGTGTCGATCTGCTGCACACGGCCGCGCTCGATCACCACGATCCGGTCCGACATGGAGAGCGCCTCCTCCTGGTCGTGCGTCACCATGATGGTCGTGATGCCGAGCCGGCGCTGGAGCCTGTGGATCTCTCCCCGCACTTCCTCCCGAAGCTTCCGGTCCAGCGCCGCGAGCGGCTCGTCGAGGAGCAGGATGTCCGGCTTGAAGATGACCGCGCGGGCCAGCGCCACGCGCTGCTGCTGCCCCCCGGAAAGCTCGTGCGGCTTGCGGGCGCCGTAGCCTTCGAGACGGACCAAGGCCAGCACCTCCTCGACCCGTGCGTGAATCTCGGAAGACGGCCGGCGGCGGACACGCAGCGGGAAAGCGACGTTGTCGAAGACCGTCATGTGCGGAAAGAGCGCGTAGCTCTGGAACACGAGGCCGATGTTCCTCTCGGCAGCACGAAGCTCCGTGACGTCGCGCTCGCCGATGACGATCGAGCCGGAGGTGGGATGCAGGATGCCGGCAAGCAGCGACAGAAGGGTGGTCTTGCCGGAACCGCTGGGCCCGAGGATGGTCGCGAACTCGCCTGACGGCACCTCCAGCGACACGTCGTCGACGGCCGCGACCGGTCCGAACCTCTTCGTCACATGCGAGAAAGCAACCGTCGTCATCGGCCGATGCGCTTCCTCTTCATTCGACAATCGACCACTTGAACCTCGGCTTGACCCCAGCCCGCTTCGCCGTTTCCTCGGCGGAGCGACGGGCAATCGCATAGACCTCGCCCTCGTCCAATCGCGTGAGCCCGCCCCCACGGACGACCACCTCGCCGTTGCAGATGACGGTGTCGACGCCCTTGGTGCGGCTGACCAGCATGAGCTGCTTGACGGGCGCCACATTGGGCTGCGCGTCGGGAAGATCCGAGGAGCGGATCACGATGTCGGCATACTTGCCGGCTTCGATGCTGCCGATTCTCGCCTCGAGGCTCATCGCGCGGGCCCCGCCAAGGGTGAACATCTCGAGCAGAGATTCGGACGGCAGATACTCACCCCCTGCCCTGCTCAGGAGGTAGGCGATGAAGCCGAGTTCGCCGAAAGCCCAGGCCTTCGCCACGTCGGTGCCAAAGGCGATGGGCGTGCCGCGGCGATGCAGTGCGGGAAACCTGTTCGGGGTCTGGCCTGCAATGCCATAATACATGACGTTGCCCGGATGCCAGACGAGCGCCATGCCACTCGCCACGACAGCATCCGCTTCCGCCTCGTCAAGCATGTTCATGTGCGTGAACACGGAGCTCGGTCCGATCAGGTCGTTCTCGGCGAAATAGACGAGAGCGGGCTTTTCGAACCTCTTCCGGTCGTAGCCGGCGTCATCGCCCATGAAACTCTGGTGCTGGTGAACCGCCACGCCATTGGTATCCGCCAGTCTCTTGGCCTCCCGCATCAGCTCGACGGTCGCGCTTCCGACCCCATAGACGGCGACATGCCCGCGCACCAGCGCATCTTCTTCGCGATTCCTGTGAAGCTGGCCGCCCAGGCCGTCGCGGGCGCGTCTCGCATCGCAGGGCGCGCGCGGGATATCCGCCGCCATGGGCTCCCCGCCCACGATGTCCCACAGCATGCAGTCCGACACCGAGCAGCGGATGCCGACCGCGGTCGCGGCTTCCGCCACCGCGTCCGGCTCGAAGGAGGTTGCCGCATCCACGAAACCCGTGAAGCCGTTCTTCACGAGCTCCGTCGACGCCATCAGCGCGCTTGCATACTCGTCTTCGTCTGTCAGCGCATTGATCCAGCGCGTGAAGACGCCCGGCCCTGCGCCGCCGTCCTCCTTCGGAGGATTGGGATCATCGGTGATCGAGCCACGGCTCAAGTGCAGCCCCGCGTGATAGTGCCCGTCGATAAAGCCCGGATGCACGACGGCGCCGCGGGCGTCGATGCGCCGCGCTGCGCGCCAATGGGCTTCGATCTCGCGCGCAGGTCCGACGGCCGCGATGCGCTTGCCGGCGATAGCGATGGCGCCGTCGCGGTAGACGGTGCGCCGCGTGTCCATCGTCAGCACATAGCCGTTGACGATCAGAAGATCGCAGGTCCGCGGAGCGACTTGAGGCTTGCTGCCCATGTCAGCTCGTCTTCCCGGTTTCGCTGTCCCAGGCCCCGACCCGGAGGTCGGGCTTGGCCTTGAGCAGCGCCTGCTTCTGGACGCGCATGGAAGGCGTGCGCTCGAAATCGTCAAGCTGGTACTCGATGAACCGCGGGAGCTTGAAGGCTGCGAGGTTGGCCCTGCAGAAGGCAAGAATCTGCTCCGGAGGCAGAGACTCGGGCGGCTCGCCGTTGTTGAGCTGGATATAGGCCTTGACCTCCTCGCCGCGAAGCGTGTCGGGAACCGGCACGACGGCGGCCTCGAGGATCTTCGGATGCGAACGCAGCACGGCCTCGACCTCGGCGGCGGAGATGTTTTCGCCGGACCGGCGGATGATCTCCTTCTTGCGACCGACGAAATAGAGAAGACCGCGCTCGTCGCGGCGGACAACATCGCCTGAATGATACCAGCCGCCGCGATTGGCCTCGGCCGTCACCTCCGAGCGGTTGAGATAGCCCATGTAAAGGTCGGGGCCGCCGATCAGGGCCTCGCCCGATTGTCCGACGGCAACGTCCCTGTCCTCGTCGTCGACGATGCGGATCGTGACGCCCGGCGGCTCGACACCCATGGTGCCTGTCCCGACCAGCTCGTCGGCGAGGTGATCCGGCACGCGGCTCATCACGCCGCCTTCGGTGCTGCCGAACTGGTTGTGCCAGTGGAAGCCGTAGCGCTGCAGCATCTCGGCATGCAGCTCCTTCGGGAGCCCAGCGTGAATCGCGAGGCGGATACGGTGGTCGCGCTCGTTGGGCCCTGGCTCGCCCTTCATGAGAAGAGCGGGGATGGACGCGATCGAGAGGATCTCGGTCGCGTCGTAGGTCTTCACGACATCCCAGAAGCGCGAGACGGAGAAGCGCCGCATGGCGATCATGGTTCCGCGCGAGGCGAGCGAGGTGAGAAGCTGGATCGCCGGATCGGCGTAATAAAAGGGCAAGCAACAGAGCTGCCGGTCCTGCCAGCCGCGGCGGAAGAGGCGCATGTCGATGTCGATGGTGCGCAGCCACCAGCCGTGATGCAGCATGCAGCCCTTGGGCGCGCCCGTCGTGCCGGAGGTGTAGTAGACGGTGATGATGTCCTCGCGTCGGCACTCAGCCTTGGCGAAGTCCAGTGGCTCCGCCTGCTTCTCGTACGCCTCGAGGCCCTTGGGCTCCTCGCCCTCGACCACAATGATATGCCGGAGCGCAGGGGACCCGTCGCGCACCGCCTCGACAATGGGCTTCTGTGTCGAGCCGCACACAGCCACGACGGGCTGGGCGTCCTTGACGATGTGGCCGGCATCGAACTGCTGCGCAGTGGGCGCGATGGAGACGAGGGTGCCCCGGTTCGCGATGATGCCGAAGAGCGCGATCATGAACTCGACGCGGTTGTCGAGCATCACCACTACGCGGTCACCCGCCTTGACTTTGCCCTTGAGGTAGCCGGCGAAGCGCTGGCTGCGGTCGAGGAGTTCCCGTCGGGTGATGGTGAGACCGTCCTCGATGATGATGGCCGGCCTGTAGGGATCCTCGATGCAACTCTGGTGCAGGACCTCGATGACGGTCTGCTTCGCGACGGCGCTCCACTCCGGCGGCACGTCCTGGTGCGTTACCCAGTCCGCGGGGCGCGGCGGGACATTCGTGATGCCAAGCTCCGCTTCTCTGTATTCGCCCGTCACGACGCGACCTCCGCGAACCCGTTCTTCACGACGACATTTCCATCCTTGTCCTCGGCCTCGAAGGCCACCTGGCCACTGCCCTGCCACAGGCGCGCCCGCAGCTCCTGGCCTTCCGTGAGATAGAGGGGGTGCGAGAAGCGGCAGCCGAGCCGCTTGAGGCGCCTTACGTCGCCGCCGGCGGCCGCTTCCACGATGCCGCGCGCGATGAGCGCCAGCGTGCACATGCCATGAACGATCGGCGCCGGCAGGCCGTTCGCGGCCGCCAGCACGGGGTCGATAGTGTAGGGAGAGTAGTCGCGCGCCGCATCGGCGTAGCGCAGCGTCAGGTCTGCCGGAATCGGATAGCGCATGGTGACCGGCTCTCCCGAGCGGGCCGGCTTTGGCGTATCCGGCGGCCTTCCACCCGAATCCTTCCCGGACGCGCCCTGGACGAGGCAGGTCGAGAACTGGGTGCAGACATCATGCCCATCGTGGGTGCGGGTGATGGAGCGGACGAAGTAAAGAGCTCCGGCCTTGGAGGAGCCTGTGCCGATCAGCTGCGATTGCGAGAAAAGCCTTTGTCCCGGCACTATCGGCCGGTGAAACAGGAAGTCGTGCTGGCCGTGCAGGATGAAGCCCTTGGTAACCTGGTCCAACACCTCGACCATGCTTTGCATGACGGGCACGTGATTGAACACCGGCGTTGCGACGGAGCCGGAAAGATGCCTTGGATTCGTGTCCCCGATGGCTTCCGCAAACTGCGCGAGACGCTGTGTGTTGGTGCGGAACTCCTCGGAATCGCGCATCGTGCCTATCCTGTCAGCTCCAATCGAGATGTCCTGCTGCATCAGCTTCCCAACCCATCCACGAAGTCGCCCAGTCCTGGCGGCGCCGGCAGCCTTCCGCGCAACGCGCGATCAATTTCGTCCACCTTCCACTGGCCACCGCAGCGCACATCGACAGCGACCGATGACGGAGTGATCACCTCGATCCGGTCGCCATAGGCTTGGAAGACCTGGTTGGTCGCGGGACAGTCCGCCATGGCGAGCCACACGATCAGGGGCGACACGTTATCCGGATCGAAGACGTCGAAGACGCCGGGTGGTGGGGGTTTGAGGCTCGTCTCGATGCGCGTGCGGGCGGAGGGCGAGACAGCGTTGGAGCGGACGCCGTACTTCGCCCCTTCCAGCGCCACGACCCGCGAAAGGCCGACGACGCCAAGCTTCGCGGAGGCGTAATTGGCCTGCCCGAAATTGCCGACAAGGCCTGCGAGCGAGGTCGTGTGCACCACCGAGGCGGCTACAGGCTCTCCCGCCTTCGAGCGCTCACGCCAATAGGCCATGGCATGCCGGGTTGGGGCTGCGTGTCCCTTGAGATGTACCCGAATGACCGCGTCCCACTCCTCCTCGCTCATGTTGGAGAGTGTGCGATCCCGCAGGATGCCGGCATTGTTCACAAGGACGTCGAGACGACCGAAGCTGCGAATCGCAAGGTCGATCATCTCCGCGGCCTGGCCCCAGTCGGAGACGTCGTGGCCGCTCACGACAGCATTGCCGCCGACCGCACGGATTTCGTCAACAACCGCCTGCCCTGGCGTCGCGTCGCGTCCGTGTCCCTGGAGATCGCCTCCAAGATCGTTGACCACCACGCTCGCGCCATGGCGGGCCAGGGCCAGGGCATGGGAGCGACCGACACCTCGGCCCGACCCGGTCACGATGGCGACCCTGCCCTCGAGGGCGCGGGCGGTCACCGGCAGTCCCCGACTTGAATGCACCTTCGACGCGACAACCTGGTTCCCCTTCTCGCCTACGCCCGTCCGATATCCGGGAATTTTTCCATTATACTGTACCTGGCATCTGGCTCGGTCAAGCGGTATCCGGCCTTTCTCCCGCCGTGCCTGCGCAGTTGATGAGGCAGGGCCGACCTGTAGACTCGCATGGGACAGGAGCGTTGCAGGTATGGCAATGAACTTGATCATTGATCAAATCCTGCTACCCTGCTCTTGAGACGGAAACGTGAGGAAGGATCTTTCATGAACAAGCCGATCGCCCGGCGCAATTTCTCGATCGAGGCGGCCGTGGCCGAGGTCTCGGCGGAGCTGGCCGAGCGCAATCCGGCAAGCGCCGCGCGCCAGACCGGCGCCGAAGCCTATATGCCGGGCGGCAATACCCGCACCCTCCTCTACTACACCCCCTTCCCCATCGCCTTCGCGCGCGGCGAAGGCGCCCGCCTCTGGGACGTCGACGGGCATGAGTATCTGGATCTCGTCGGCGAGCAGAGCGCCGCCATCTTCGGCCATACCCATCCCCGCATCCTCGAGGAGATCGAACGCGTCCTGCGCCAGGGCATCAATCTCGGCGGCCCCAACAGATATGAGGCCGCGCTTGCGGAGGCCGTGACCAGGCGCTTTCCCTCGATCGAGCATGTGCGGTTCTGCAACTCGGGAACCGAGGCGAACATGTTCGCGCTCGCGACCGCGCGCGCTGCTACTGGCCGCGACAAGATCATGGCCTTCGCCACCGGCTATCACGGTGGGCTGCTAACCTTCACGGATGTTCCGGGCCCGCTGAACGCGCCCTTCGACTTTGTGGTCGCGCCCTACAACAACGTGGAGCGCACGCGCGAACTCATCGAGGAGAACGCATCCGATCTCGCAGCCGTGATCCTCGAGCCTATGATGGGCGGCGGCGGCTGCCTGCCGGGCTCGACCGAGTTCCTCACCATGCTGAGAAACGCCTGCGACCGCCACGGCATCGTGCTCATCTTCGATGAGGTGATGACCTCTAGGCTCGGGCCCAACGGCCTTCAGGGCCGGCTCGGCATTCGCCCGGACCTCACGACGCTCGGCAAGTACATCGGCGGCGGCATGAACTTCGGAGGCTTCGGCGGGCGCAAGGATCTCATGGCCCGCTACGATCCCCGGCGCGCCGACCATTGGAACCACGCCGGCACTTTCAACAACAACGTCCTTACGATGGCTGCTGGCGCCGTGGGCCTCACCGAAGTCTTCACGGAAAATGCCGCCATAGAGCTGAATGCTCGGGGCGACCGGCTGCGGGAGAAACTGAACCAGGTGGCCTCCCGCAAGAACCTGCCTGTGACGGTCACCGGCATCGGTTCGCTCATGAACATCCATTTCTCCGCCGAGCGCGTCACAAGCCCGGTCGAGGTCGCGCGCGGCAACGCGGCGCTGAAGCCCCTGCTCCATCTCGACATGCTACTCCACGGCATCTATCTGGCGCGCCGCGGCTTCATCGCCCTCTCGATACCCGTGACGGATGCGGATGCCGATTTAACCGTTGCGACCTTCGAGGCGTTCCTCGACCGCTGGTCGGATCTCATCGCCGGCGGCCAGTGATGGGCGGCCGTCGCGGCGTCAGGCCTTTCCGGCCGGCTTAGGCCAGGCCGCGATGATGTCGTCGGCCGCCGACGATATGTGCCGGGCGATGCAATCGCGCGCGGCAGCACCGTCGCGGCGCTTCATGTAGTCGATGATGCGGGCATGATCCCTGTGATACCGATCTTGGCTGGGGTGTCCTTCGAGGATCCCGAAATAGGGTCCGATCTGCAGCCACAGCATCTCCAGGCACGGAAGCAACACCTCCGACCCCGCCGCCTCATAGATCGAGAAGTGGAAACGTCGGTTCGCTTCCAACATTCCGCCGAAATCACCCTTGGCGTGGGTCTCGACCTCGCTCCGCTGGAACTTCTTGAGCCGCTCGATGAGCTTCGGCGTGACGTTGGCCGCGGCCCATTCCGTGGCCATGCCCTCCACTCCCATGCGCACCCGGCAGAGGTCGCGCACCGTATCGGGCGAGAACTCAGGAATGTGGACCGTTCGGTTCGGCGCAGAGACCAGCGCGCGGAGCGCGATGAGGCGGCGTATGGCCTCCCGCACCGGCATTGGGCTCGTCTCGAACTGCTCGGCCACCTCGCGCACCACAACCCGCTGGCCGGGAATGAAGTGTCCGGCCATGACGGCAGCCTTGAGCGCGTCGTACACGCGATCGTGCAGCAGCACGGGCTCGATAGGCCGGATGATGCGCGCCGTCGCGGCACGGCGGGTTACGGTCACGGCGCTTTCCCCCGACGAGATTGATCAAATATCAAAAACTACCTCATCCGCAACCGAGATGGAATGGCGATGATATACCACAGCACACGCTGCCGAAGCGTGGTCGAGACTGGTCGGCGATCGAGCCAGAGCTGGAGCGGTTCCGCGAGAAGGACTTCCGCTGGCAGG
>JBFXDI010000096.1:0-15926 GCA_050181295.1 Parvibaculaceae bacterium
CGGAGATACCCTTATCATTAAATTCAACGAAGTCGCCCATATCGACCTGATCATGGGTCCGCGCGGCAGCGCGGCGGAGACCGCCTTCGTGAACTGCCTCACCAACAACAAGGACGGCTTCACCTCGCTCCTCGCCGTGATCGCGCCGAACCTGCAGTGCAAGCCGAGCACGGTGATGTTCAACAAGGTCACCATCAAGGGCGCCAAGCAGGCGGTGCAAATGTTCGGGCCTGCCCAGTATGCCGTCGCCAAGGCGGTCCAGGACAGCGTCGCCGAAGGCATCATCCCCGAGCAGGAGGCCGACGACATCTTCATCTGCGTCGGCGTGTTCATCCACTGGGAGGCCGCGGACGACAAGAAGATCCAGGACTTCAACTACAGGGCCGTCAAGGAGTCGATCGCGCGCGCGGTGGCCGGTCAGCCGACCGCGGCCGAGGCGACGAAGCAGCGCAATTCGGCCAAGCATCCGTTCGGTGCTGCCGCTTCCTAGAGCGGAAACCACCGCGGGGAGAAACCGCCTGAACCAGAGCCAGGCCTCCTTCGCCGGTTGGCCGCCATTTTTGGATTTAGGTAAGTCGTCGCAATGTGAGGGGCTCCTTCCGGAGCCCCTTCGCTTTTCAGGGATCGAGCTCGGCGGCCGCGATCCGCGCGATCTCGATTTGGACATTGCTCTCGGCCTCCATGCCGTCCTGCAGGTGCCAGGTCGCGGAGAGACCGGTCCAGGCGACGATCCATTGCAGGAGTCGCGTCGGCTCCAGCCTTGCCGCCTCTGAAATCACTTCGACCTGGCGGCCGAGCCGGCCGGGCGTCGCGGCGACGCTCCGGTCGGGATTGGTGAAGATGTTTGCGAAATCGAAGCCCCGCTCGCCGATCAGACGCTTTGGATCGATGGCGAGCCACCCCCGCTTCCCGAAGTCGAGAATGTTTCCGTGGTGGATGTCGCCGTGCAGGACGACCACTTCTCTTGGCTCGGCGAGCAGCATTCGGGCGGTCGCTGCCGAGCTGGCGAAAACTCCCCCGAGCCGTTCCGCTGCCGGCCAAAGATCGCGAAACCACTGCTCCAGCGGAATGAGATCCGGCGGAGCACTCCCGCGCGGCGCATGCAGCCTTGCCGCAACCTTGCACATGATCCGGCTCGCGGTGTCGTCCTCGCCCTCGCGAGCCATGCGCTCGAGCGAGCGGCCTCCCGTGGCGCGTTCGAGGAGCAATGCGTCGCCGTCCCGCGCCATGGCTCGCGCCGCTCCGTCGCCACGCCACCATTCCATCAGCAGCCAGCCCCATTTCTCATCGATCTCGACGGCCACCTTGAGCATCGCCGGTTTCCCCTTGTGGCGGACAGGTAGCAGCCGGCTGCCACGCGTCACGATCTCGACGCCGTCGGGCGTCAGCGACCATCGGTCGAGATAGGGTTTGAACGCGGCCACGCTCATCGAGCAGCGGCAATTCGTTCGATGTCGGCGGAACTCAGGGCGCCGCCGTGCAGCGCCGACGCCACGAGCGCGCCGCGCACCCCGAGTCTCTGCAGTTCGTCGAGGTCATCGCGTCCCCGGACGCCGCCGGCCGCATAGAGGCTTCGGCCGTTGCACCGCTCCCGTACGGCGTGCAGCGCTTTGAGATCCGGCCCGTCCATTGCGCCGACCCGGTCGAGCGTCATGACGATGATGCGCTCCGGCCAGAGCTCCGGCCGGCTTGCTATCTCCGCCGGGTCAAGTCGGCGCGCTCCGAGCGAGTCGAGCGAGAGGATGATGCGGGGCTCGTTGCTCAACGCTTCCAGAAGCGATGCATCCTTTTGAGACTCGCTGCCCACGACGGCGTGGGCGGATGCGAGCCCGAGAAGATCCTTCACGGGACCCTGCTCGTGAAACCCGCCATCGACCCACAGCTCGAGCGCGGGAAACTTTCGCGCTATGTCGCGGATGGTGGAGGCATGATCGCCCCGGCCTCCGATCGAATCGAGGTCGGCGATATAGAGCACGCGGAAGGGAAAGACGCTCTGGAGTCCGCCAACCACGTCGATCGGATCGGAACTCGGACTCAACGGGGTCTGGATGGGCCGGTAGTTCTTGCGATCGCCTTTCCGCGCCTGCACCACCTGGCCGGCCTTGAGATCGATGACGGGGATGACATTCATTCGCGCGATCCTGTAAAGCGCTGGTCTTCGGACGAAGATAGACGGGCTCAGGGATGGAAGTCAGTATCGGCTGGGACGTGGGCGGCGCCCATCTGAAGGCCGCTCGCGTGGAAGGGCAGTGCGTACGCGCCGTCGTGCAGGTGCCTTGCCCGCTGTGGCAAGGGATCGAGCGGCTGCATGAGGCTGTTCCCCAGGCCCTGGCCGTCGTCGGGGAGACGAGCAACCACGCCGTGACGATGACGGGCGAGCTTGTCGATCTTTTCGCGTCACGGGAAGAGGGCGTTCGGAGCCTCGCCTGCGCCTTGAGCGAAATTCTCGCACCTGCTCGCGTCCATCTTTACGCAGGAACCGAAGGTTTCGTGTCGGTCGACGCGGCGGCAGGGAACGCGAGAGCCATCGCATCCGCCAACTGGCATGCTTCGGCGTCTCTCGTGGCGCGGAAGTTGGAGAATGCTCTGTTCGTCGACATGGGTTCGACGACCACTGACGTCCTCCCTGTGTCGCGAGGCTCGGTCGTGGCCGAGGGCTATACCGATGGCGAGCGGCTCGTGAGCGGAGAGCTGATCTATTCCGGCCTGACGCGGAGCTTCCTCATGGCGGTGTCCGACCGTGCCCCCTTTCGTGGCCGCTGGGTGCCTCTGATGAACGAGTACTTCGCCAGCATGGCGGACGTCTTCCGGGTATTGGGCGAGCTTGTCGAGGAGGTCGATCAGCATCCTGCCGCCGACGGGCGCGAGAAAACGGCGCCGGCATCGCGGGCGCGGCTCGCCCGCATGATCGGGGCGGACGCGAGCGACGGCGACGATGAGGACTGGCGCCGCCTCGCTGAGTGGTTTGCCGAGGCGCAGCTTCGCGCGATCGAGGACGGTGCGCGCCAAGTCCTGTCGCGGGGCGTCTTGCGCGGCGAATGCTCCGTGGTCGGAGCAGGGATCGGACTCCCGGTTGTTCGCAGGCTCGCGCTGCGTCTGGGTCTCCCGTTTCAATCGTTCAGTGCACGGATGGACGTTTCCGAGACGGCTCGTCCGTGGGCGGACTGTTGCGCGCCGGCTGTCGCGGTGGCGCTTCTCGATGCCCTCCGCGGAGGCGGCAAGTAATTGTCCGACAATACTTCCGAATAATAACCGATGATGCGTCGCGCCAAGATTTGCTGCGTCGCAACAAATCGATTACTGCGTTTTCCTGTTGCGGGCCGGAAAAAATCATCATAGCCTTCGGGATAGGTTTCCGGCTTCAAGAGCGCCAGCTGATTTTGGGAGTGCTGGCGGTCTCTTCGAAGGCCAAGTGGGGTGTCCGTAAGGTGCCCCCTGACACCTCGCTGAGGTCGTGACACGCTGCCGGAAACCCTTCCCACCTGACGGATCATGCTGCGCGTTATTTGGCAGACCCCTGCCGACGCGTGAAGCCGATCAACGACGGAGTCGAAAGGGAGGACAATTTGATGCGCAAGGTTCTGTTATCCGCAGCCTGTTTCGGCGCCCTGGCTGCATTCGTCTCGGCCCCAGCGATCGCGAACGATGACCTTATCGCGCTGGAGAAGGACGCCAAGCAGTGGGTTTCGCCCACCGGCAACTACGCCAACCATCGCTTTTCCACGCTGAACCAGATCACCGCCGAGAACGTCGGCAAGCTGCAGGTCGCCTGGACCATGTCGACCGGCGTGCTGCGCGGACATGAAGGCAATCCGCTGGTGATTGGCGACACCATGTACGTGCATACGCCGTTTCCGAACATGGTCTATGCGCTCAATCTGGGCGACAGCGGCTCGATCAAGTGGAAGTACGAGCCCAAGCAGGATCCGAACGTCATTCCGGTGATGTGCTGCGACACCGTCAATCGCGGCCCGGCTTATGCTCCGGCGGGCGAGGGCCATCCGGCTCTGGTCATCCTGCATCAGGCCGATACCACCGTGGTGGCGCTCAACGCCGATACCGGAGAGGTCGTCTGGTCGGTCAAGAACGGCGATCCCGCGATCGGCGAGACCGGCACGAACGCTCCGATGGTCGTGAAGGACAAGGTCCTGATCGGCATCTCGGGCGGCGAGTTCGGCGTGCGCGGCTCCGTGACCGCCTATAGCCTCAAGGACGGCTCGAAGGCCTGGCGCGGCTATTCGATGGGCCCGGACAGCGATACGCTGATGGACCCTGAGAAGACGACCCATCTCGGCAAGCCGGTCGGCAAGGACTCGGGCACCGCCACCTGGGAAGGCGATCAGTGGAAGATCGGCGGCGGCACGACCTGGGGCTGGTATTCCTATGACCCGGCTCTGAACCTGGTCTACTACGGAACCGGCAATCCCTCGACTTGGAACCCCAAGCAGCGTCCCGGTGACAATCGCTGGTCGATGACCATCTTCGCCCGCGATCCCGACACCGGCATGGCCAAGTGGGTCTACCAGATGACCCCCCACGACGAATGGGACTTTGACGGGATCAACGAGATGATCCTCGCCGATATCCCGGTGAAGGGCACGGAGACCAAGACCCTCGTGCACTTCGATCGCAACGGCCTCGGCTATACGCTGAACCGCGAGACGGGCGAACTGCTCGTGGCGGAGAAGTATGACCCGGCCGTGAACTGGACGACCGGCGTCGACATGGATCCGAACAGCGCCAACTACGGCCGTCCCGCGGTCGTGGCCAAGTACTCGACGGACCAGAACGGCGAGGACGTGAACTCGACCGGCATCTGCCCGGCCGCTCTCGGCACCAAGGATCAGCAGCCTGCGGCCTATTCGCCGGAAACCAAGCTGTTCTACGTGCCCACCAACCACGTCTGCATGGACTACGAGCCGTTCCGCGTGAGCTACACGGCCGGCCAGCCTTATGTAGGCGCGACGCTTTCCATGTTCCCGGCTCCTGACAGCCACGGCGGCATGGGCAACTTCATCGCCTGGGATGCCGGCGAGGGCAAGATCAAGTGGTCGCTGCCCGAGCAGTTCTCGGTGTGGTCCGGCGCGCTCGCCACATCGGGCGGGATCGTCTTCTACGGCACGCTGGAAGGCTACCTCAAGGCGGTCGATGCCAAGGACGGAAAGGAGCTCTACAAGTTCAAGACCCCGTCCGGCATCATCGGCAACGTGATGACCTACGAGCACGGCGGCAAGCAGTATGTCGCCATCCTGTCAGGCGTCGGCGGTTGGGCGGGCATCGGCCTTGCGGCCGGCCTCACCAACCCGACGGACGGCCTGGGTGCCGTGGGCGGCTATGCCGGCCTGTCCAAGTACACAGCGCTCGGCGGCCAGCTCACCGTCTTCATGCTGCCGGGGAACTGAGCGCCCCTTGACGTCTGAGGCTTGAGACAGGGCCCGGTGCGGCCGGCATCCGCCACCACACCGGGCCCTTTCGTTTCAACGGACCGGCCTCATCGTCGGCCGAAGTAGGGACGAGTTCGCATGATCCGACATCTTGCCATTGCTGCCGCCTTGGCCTGCATGACCTGCACCGCGAATGCCGCGGGTCCGGCCGATAGTGCCGCCGTGAGCAACGAGGACGGGAAGTATTTCGACAAGGACAGCAACCCGACCTACAACATCAAGGAAGACGGAACCGTCGACTGGTTCACCTATTCGGGCTTCCGGCGCTACCACTCGGAATGCCACGTCTGTCATGGCCCCGAGGGCCTCGGATCGACCTACGCGCCATCGCTCGTCGAATCGCTGAAGAACATGGACTACGCGGCGTTTCTGGACGTGGTGACCAACGGACGGCAGAAGAACACTGAATCGCAGCACAGCGTCATGCCCGCATTCGGCACCAACAAGAACGTCATGTGCTACATAGACGACATCTATGTCTACCTGCGCGCCCGCTCCGACGACAAGCTGGGTCGCGGACGTCCTCAGAAGCGTGAGGACAAGAACCCCGCCGTCGCCGAGAACGAGAACGCCTGTCTCGGTAACTGATGCTCTGCGGGGTCGAGCTTGGAGGTGACGGCATGCGTCACGGTCTGACCGCCCTTGTGCTTCTTGGTCTCTTGGCCGCTCCGGTTCTGGCGCAGCAGAAGGGACTGGGAGCCGCGATCGAGTTCGTGGATCGGAACGCCCTGAGGGTTTGCGCCGATCCCCACAACATGCCGTTCTCGAATCAGAAGGGCGAGGGGATCGAGAACAAGCTGGCCGATCTCGTCGCGGCCAAGACCGGTCGCAAGAAGGTCGAGTACACCTGGTTCCCGCAGGTGACCGGCTTCGTGCGCAACACCTTGGGCGCGCGCCGGTGCGACATCATCATGGGCTATCCCCAGGGCGACGAGCTCGTCCAGAACACCAATCCCTACTACCGGACGTCCTATGCGCTCGTGTTCCGCAAGGGCACCGGCCTCGACGGGCTCGAGACGCTTGCCGATCCGCGCCTCAAGCAGAAGAAGATCGGCGTCATCGCCGGAACGCCGCCTGCCACCAACATCGCGATCAACGGCCTGATGGGGCGTGTGAAGCCCTATCACCTGATGATCGACACCCGCATCAAATCCTCCGCCGAGGACATGGTGAACGACATCAAGTCGGGTGTGGTCGACGTGGGCGCCCTCTGGGGCCCGATGGCCGGCTACTACGCCAAGCTCGCGGGCAACGACATGGTCGTCGTGCCGCTGCTGCACGAGGCGAAGGGCTCGCGGCAGGTCTACCGCATCACCATGGGGGTCAGGCCTTCCGACCAGGAATGGAAGCGGGAGCTCAACCGGGTCATCCGCGAGAATCAGCACGAGATCAACGAGATCCTCCTCGGCTATGGCGTGCTGCTCCTCGACGAGAAGGACCAGCCGATCACCAACTGAGGCGAGGCTAGCGCCGTGGCGTGCCGGTTACTCGCCGTTCCCGTCTTCCTGCTCTGCCTCGTGTTGTCAGGCGCCTCCGCGGAGACCGTTCCGGAGCCCGACGGCTATCGCATGGACGACTACCGCGCGGCGGTCCCGGCGACGGTAAGGGGCGGCCGCGCCATAGCGACGCAGGAGGCGCAGGCGCTGTGGCAACGCAACAGCGCCGTCTTCATCGACATGCTGCCGCGCGCAGAGAAGCCGGCGAACCTGCCCGCGGGCACCCTCTGGCGCGACAAGCCGCGGATGAGCATTCCCGGCAGCATCTGGCTCGCCAATACGGGCTACGGCGCCCTCTCGCCCGCGATGGAAAGCGACTTCCGCCGTTCGCTCGAGGAGATATCGGGCGGTGACAAGGCGAAGCCGCTGGTCTTCTTCTGCCTCGCGGACTGCTGGATGTCCTGGAACGGGGCCAGGCGCGCGATCTCGCTCGGCTACTCGCAGGTGCTCTGGTACGCCGAGGGCACCGATGGATGGTCCGGGGCGGGCTTGCCGCTCGAGAAGGTGGAGCCGTTCGCGAAGCGCTAGCGATCCGCCGTCAGGAAAGGGCGGCCTGCAGAAGCTTCGAGAGCGAGAACAGGCGCTGCTCGAGCATCTGCGGCACCTCGCACACATAGCGCAGCGATTTCTGCCGCTCGTCGAAGATGCGCATGTCCCAGGAGACCTGGTCGTTGAGCTGCGAGACCTTCGTGGCGTCGGCGTTGGTTTCTTCCCTCAGCGCGTCGAGCTTCGCATTGTCGTCGCGCACTCGCTCCGCCAGCGCCTTCTGCTTGCGGCCATAGCGCTCTATGCCCGCCATGACATCGGCGCGATCGGCGTTGAGCCGCTCGAACAGCACGCTCACGACGGCGAGGATCTTGTCGTGCTTGGTGTCGCCGGCCGTCGCCGCGAAATCCGCGATCGCCTTCCTTGCTTCCTCCTCCGTTGTCCGCCTTGCCGCCAGCAGATCGGCGAGATTGGCGACGGCCGGGTCTCGTTGAAGCTGCTTGAGCGTTGTCGGATCGAAGTCGGGCCCCTGCCAGGCGGCGGCGAGCGAGATTTCGGACACCTTGCGCTGGACGCAGGGCCAGTCCGAGGCCTCCTGGGACGAGGCCGGCGGTCCCGGCAGCATTCCTGCGAGCGCTAGGCAGATGAGAGTGATGTGACGTTTCATTCCGAACCTCCTGGCCCGCCCCGCCTCGCCATCAGGCCCCGTGTCGGATCATAGGCGGTGATGGCGGCGATCAGGAAGGCGGCCGTCGTCGCGGCCACGATCATCGTCGCCTGCAGGTTGAACTGCCCGTGCAGCGAGAAGCGGATGAGCTCGACCGCGTGCGTGAACGGGTTCCACTGGCAGATATAGTAGAGAAGCGGGCTCGATTCCCTGACGCGCCATAGCGGGTAGAGCGCCGAGGATGCGAAATACATCGGGAAGATCACGAAGTTCATGATGCCGGCGAAATTCTCGAGCTGCTTCACCAGCGAGGAGAGCAGAAGCCCCATGGCGCCGAACAGGAAACCGCAGAGCACGAGCGCCGGCAGCACGTAGAGATAGCCCATGACGGGAGGCCGCACCTCCCACGCCCAGGCGATCGCCAGATAGACATAGGCCTGCATGATCGAGACGGCGACGCCCGCCAGCAGCTTGGAGATGAGCAGGTACCAGCGCGGGAAGGGGCTCACCAGCATGGTGCGCATGTTGCCCATCTCGCGGTCGTAGACCATCGAGAGCGACGACTGCATGCCGTTGAAGAGCAGGATCATCGCCACGAGGCCCGGCGTGATGTAGACCTCGTAGAGCACGTAGGTCTGGTAGGGCGGGATGATCGAGACGCCCAGCACCTGCCGGAAGCCCGCGGCGAAGATGAAGAGCCAGAGGAGCGGCCTCACCAGCGCGGCGATGAAGCGCTCGCGCTGATGCAGGAAGCGCAGGCCCTCGCGCCACACGATGCCCGCCATGCAGGTGAGATATTCGCCGGCGCTGAAGCCGCGTCGGCCGGCATGGGTCTCGAGCGGCTGCACGGCGCTCATGCCGCGGCCTCGCTCGCCGCGCGCGGGCGGCCGCTGCCGGTGAGCGCCGCGAAGGCGGCGCGGATGTCGTTGGCGCCGGCCCGCGAGGCGACGTCCGCGGCGGAGCCGGCCGCCAGCACCTTGCCCTGATGCAGAACGACCACGGAATCGTCGCTTCCCACCTCCTCGATCAGATGCGTCGCCCAGAGCACGCCCACATTGTCCTCAACCACCAGCCGGCGCACATGGCCGATGATGTCGGCGCGGGAGCGGATGTCGAGGCCGACGGTCGGCTCGTCGAGAAGCAGGAGCATGGGACGATGGAGGAGCGCGCGCGCGATCTCCACCCGCCGCATCTGGCCTCCGGAGAGGCTCCGCACCTTGTCGTGGGCGCGATCTGTGAGATCGAGGCGCTCCAGGAGCTCGAGCGCCCGGCGGCGTCCTTCGCCCCCGCCGATGCCATGCAGCGCCGCATGGTAGACGAGATTCTGCAGGATCGAGAGATCGAGGTCCAGGGTCCGCGACTGGAACACCACGCCGAGCCTCCGCAGCGCCTCGCCGGGCTCGCGGGCAAGCGCATGCCCGAACACTTCGATCGTTCCCTCGCGCGCGTCGTAGAGTCTCGTGACGAGGGCGAACAGCGTCGACTTGCCGGCGCCGTTGAGGCCGAGCAGCACCGAGAAGCTTCCTGCCTCGACGTCGAGGCTCACGGCGTCGAGCGCGCGCCTTGAGCCGTAGGAATGGCCGAGGTTGCGGATCGAGAGGGCCGGACTAGCCGTCGTCATGGCCTTGAGTAACGCATGCCCCGGCACTCCGGTTCAAGCTTGGAGTGTCGGGGCAGGGTCTCGTCGGGGTTCGTCAGCCGCCGATGATTTCCTTGGCGTCGTTCACGGCGTCGAAGCACTCGTCCCATTCCTGCTCGCCCGACTCGCGCTCGGCATCGCCCAGCAGCTTCTCGAGCTTCGTCTTGACATCGGCCGCCGGGTTCTTGGCGAGCTCCGCCTTGATCAGGTCGATTCCCGCCTGGCAATCGGCGGCATCGTCGGCAAGGGCAGGCGCAGCCCACAGCATGGCCGCGCACGCGACGGCGATCAGTCCGGTTCTCATGTGGTCTCCTCCCGGGTTGAGTTTGTTGCTTGATCTTCCGTGCCGCCTAGAACGTGTAGCCGAATGCGGCGAGGAACTGGTGTCGCTCGTGCTCGACGAGGTCGAGATGCGAGCCGTTATCGGGCGAATCTCCGGCTACCTGCAGGGAGTAGGCGGCCATGAAATAAGCCCGGTCGCTGATCTGGAAGTAGAGCGTCGGCCCGACATAGAGCGCGTCGCCTTCGAATTGATCGAGCGTTGCGCCCTCGTAGCTCGCGAGATAGCGCACCTCCGCGCCGAGGAAGAGCTGCGGCGTTACCGCGAGCGTGAGGGCGCCCGATGCCTCGAGGCTCGACTCCCGTACCCAGGCTCCATCCTCCTTGGCCCATTCGGGGGCGTAAGCGAGGTTGACGGCCGCGAACAGCCGGTCCGGAACGATCGCGGCATCCGCCATGAATTTCATGCCGAGCTCGATATTCGTGGCCCTCTCGCCCGACCCTTCGTCGTAACGGCTGATCTCCGGCTCTATCGAGAATGCAAGCCCGATCGGAGAAGTCTCGCGGTTGAGGAAACGGTATTTGGATTCGAACGAGATGCTGTTGAACCCGCCGCCGTCGCGGTTGTCGAGCTCCTCGATGTTCCTGATGTCGTAGAAGAGCAGGGAGGTGCCGAGCGAAAGCTTCCAGTCGTCGGTCACCCCGTACTCGATCTCCGCTTCCGGCGTGAGCACGGAATAGCGCGACGATTCCGGATCTTCCCGCTTCCTCTTGAAGGCCCCGGTCACGCCGGCGGAAAGCTCGAGCTCTCCCTTTTCGCCTGTGTCGGTCCCCTCCGTGAAGCCGAAGATATTCTCCGTCTCCACACCCTCGTCCTCCTCGGTTCTGGTTGCGACCGTATCGTCGTCATCGGCGCGTGCGGCGCGCGGCACGGGCATGATGAGCAAGCCGGCGGCGAGCAGGCCCAGCGCCGCGCCCGCTACCTTTTGAGAAGCCAGATGCTGCATGGTGAGGTTCCCCGACTCCGCCTCGTGGTCACTTGATGACGATCTTGCCCGCCATGCCCTTGTCCTTGAGCCCGTCGATCCACCATTCGTATTCACCGGGGCGGACGGTCGAGAACTGCACCATCATGGTGCCCTTGCCATCGAACTCGAGATGCGCCGGCGCCCCCGCCATGTGAACCTCGAGATCGTTGATGACGATCTGGTTCATCCAGACGTTCCGGAAGAATTCCGGCGCCATGAACTTGTACTCGAGCGTCCCGCTCGACGTGATCGGCCAGCGATATCCCTGGCCGGGAATGAGCTCGAAATCCTTCTGGCTCACCGTGAAGTCGTCGCCTTCCTTGCCGAGCACCAGCTCCGGCACCTTCTGGCTCGCGCGCGTGGGCTTGGCCGTCTGCGCATCTGCCGTAAGACTCATCGCGAAGGCGGCGAGCGCCGCAAGGCTCAGCTGTTTCCAGATCATGGATTTTCCTTCCTCTCAGTTCGGCGAGACGACGACGCCCCAGGGCAGGCCGCCGACGGTTACGGATTTCACGGGCTCATCGGTCGCCACGTCGATGAAGGTGATGTCGTTGGAGTTGCCGTTGGTCGAGATCACGTACTTCTCGTCGGGCGTGAAGGCGAGCTGCCAGACCCGCTGGCCGACGAGCACGTATTTCTCGACGGCGTAGGTCTCGCCGTTCACCACCGCCACGCGATTGGCCGGGCCGAGGGCCACATAGCCCTTCTTGCCGTCCTTGGAGATGCGCACGCCCACGGGCTGGATGGCCTCGGGCTTGAGCCCCGGGATCTCGAAGGTGATCTTGTGCTTGATCTCGCGCGTCTTGTCGTCGATGACGCTGACCGTTCCGCCGATCTCGGCGGAGATCCACACCTCCGAGCCGTCCTTCTT
This sequence comes from Parvibaculaceae bacterium, assembly GCA_050181295.1. Lineage (GTDB taxonomy): Bacteria > Pseudomonadota > Alphaproteobacteria > Rhizobiales > Aestuariivirgaceae > JBFXDI01. Next base: position 11,911 of record JBFXDI010000096.1, read on the forward strand.
GTACTCCGCGAAGCGCGGCCGCGAGTCGACCAGCACGTTGTGCGTGATCTCGTCCGTCGACGTGTCGACGAAGTGCGCCATGTTGGTCGTTTCGGACGTGTTGACCATGGTCTTCCCGTCGGGGCTGATGCCCATCCCCTCGGGCTCGACGCCGACCGGGATCTCCGCCGTCACGGCCTTGCTCTCCATGTCGACCACGGTCACGAGGTTGTCGTCCTCGTTGGCGATGTAGAGCTTTGCGCCGTCGGGGCTGAGCACGAAGAGCTCGGGGTCGGGACCCGAAGGCAATGTCGCGACCTTCTCGAAGGTCTTGGTGTCGATCATCTCCACGGTGTCGTCGTCGCTGGTGCAGACGAGGAGGTACTTCCCATCATGTGTGATGGCGATGCCGCGCGGCCGCTGGCCCACCTTGATGGTATTCACCACCTCCATCTTCTCGGAGTCGACGACACTGACGGTGTTGTCCTTCTCGTTCGAGACATAGACCATGTAGGCATCGGCCGGCCCCGCCAGGAAGCCGGCTGCGGCGGCGCCGAGGAGCGCGTGTCTGAGCCTCATTCTATCCTCCCTTGGATTGCGCTCACTGGAGCGAGCATTTTGTTTCCGGCTGGTCGACGCCGAGCGTGTCGAGCTCCGACACTTGGTGCAGGAATCCTTCCTGCGGCGACACGGAGACGACTGACCGGTTGTCGCTGAGCAGGATCGGCTGGCGGAGCTGCCAGTTCCAGTTCCGGAATGTCACCTTCTGGCCCTTGAAGGCGGCGAGCGAGAAGTCCGGCGACTTGATGTAGTCGGTGATGACCTTGAGGTCGGCCGACTTCGTCCGCTGCGCCGCCTCGCCCACGATTCGCACGGCGATCCACGCCTGCATGTCCTTCGACTCCATGCGCCGCCCGATCGCCTTCACGAACCGGTTCTGGATCTGCATCGCGCCCCATTGCTCGTGCGCGGGGTGCCAGGTCGAGGGCACTAGGCCCGCCGAGCCTGCGACCGGGCGCGGAATCCAGGTGCGGAAGGGCAGGTAGGTGCCGAAGACCTCGCTCTCGTCGGCCGTCATCACCACGTCATGGTCGGGCAGGCCCTGCATGAAGACCGGCATCTGCTTCTGGATTTGCACCTGGCCCGTGTCGGTGCGCCGCGCGGTGCCGGTATCCTCGAACACCCGCTCCTCGACGATTTTCGCGCCGAAGCGGGTGGCCGCGCGCTTGATGGCCTCGGCCCACAGCTTGTCCGGCGGATTGGAGCCTTCGATCAGCACCCAGTTGCGCCACTGCTTCCAGACGAAGTACTGCGCCAGACCGTCGGCCAGCATCGAGCGCGTGGGAGCCGTGTGGAAGACGTTGCCGCGGCAGTTCTCCTCCCGCAGGCTGTCGTCCGTGGCGCCTGAATTGAAGACCAGGATGCCGCGCTCCTTCACGGCGTCGGCGATCCTCAGCACCTGCTCGGCCGGCAGGTCGAGCACCAGATAGTTGAAGCCGGCGCCGGCCAGCCGCTCGACCTCGGGCATCGGGTCCTTGCCCTCGCCGATCACGACGTCCTCGAGCACGAACTTCTGGTTCAGGAATTTGCCGGTGGTGTTGTTGTCGTTGATCGCGACCTTGGCGCCGGCGAGGCCCTCGTCCTTCGGCGACACGTCGAGCACGGAGAGGGCGAGCTTCTTGCCTTCCGTCCGCAGGTAGCCGATGCGGTATTCGAGCGGATCGCCGGTCTGCGCCAAGGCAGCCGGCGCGAGGCACGCCAAGAGCAGCAGGGCACAGAGCAGCCGGGGAATCGCAAGGGCAGGGCACACGTCGCTTTGCATCGCCAGCTCCATCGACGGACTCGCCCGTCCCGCTTGCAGGCGGGACGGCCGAGACGCGCTTGGACCTAAGTCCCGGAGCGGTGCCCTTGCCCCGGACAGGTCTGCCCGCCGTGGTGCTGCCTGCCCGGGAGAGAAAGGGAGTCATCTCCGGGGCGGGCAGAACATGGTGGACATGCAAGTCTATCCAGAAGGTCGATCGGCGCTCCATGGGAAAAGTTCCCGATTTTGCTCGGGAGTGTGTGTCGGACCCGTCAACCAGGGCGGCTGGCGCGGCATTGACTTCGGCGGAGAATGCCGGAAGATCGAATGCGGGCACGGGACAGGACAGAGTTTTTCAGGGATGAGCCGGCACTGCGCTCTGATCGCCCTCCTGTGCGCCATGTTGGTACCGGGCGGCGCGTCTGCGGCGGAGAGGGTTGCCGTCTTCGACTTCGAGTTGATCGACACCAGTCTCGACGGAGAGATGCTCGGGGCCAATGCGGCCGAGCAGGCGCGCCTTGCCGGCATGGCGCCGAGGCTGCGCGCATGGTTCGGCAAGGAGGGCAGGTTCGAGGTCGCGGACATGGGATCCGTGGTCGCGGAGGCCAAGGCCTCCAATCTTCAGGCCTGCGGCGGCTGCGTGGCGAAGCTCGCGCATCGGGTCGGAGCCACGCTGGCGATCACCGGAACGGTGCAGAAGGTCTCGAATCTGATTCTCAACGTGAACCTCTATCTTACGGATGTGGATAGCAAAAAGGCGATAGCGGCGATGTCGACCGATATCCGCTCGAACTCCGATGAGTCCTGGCATCGGGGCCTCGACTGGCTGATCGCCCATCGCCTGCCGGCCGCGCTGGCGAAGGCCGCGCCATGACCCGCTTCCTGGCGAGCGTCACCGGTCCCGAGGAGGCAGCGGTTGCGCTTGCCGGCGGTGCCGACATCATCGATCTCAAGGATCCGGAGGTCGGTGCGCTCGGTGCGCTCGCGCCGGCCCTCGTGCGGCGCGCGGTCGATCTCGTTGCCGGGCGGCGCCCCGTCAGCGCCGTCGCCGGCAATCCCTCGCTTGCGCCGCGGGACCTCGTTTCCGCCGTATCCGAAATGGCCGCGACAGGTGTCGACTATGTGAAGGTCGGGCTCTATGCCGGCCCCGGACCGGAAGAGGCCATCCGCGCGCTGGCCGAACGCAGCCAGGATGCGCGGTTGGTCGGCGTTCTCTTCGCCGAGGACGGTGCGGGGAGCGAGCTGCTCGGGCTACTGGGCAAGGCGGGCTTCGCTGGCGTCATGTTCGATACGCGCATCAAGGACGGGCGGCGGCTGCTCGACCATCTGGAGCCCGCGCTCCTCCGCTCCTTCGTGGAGCGCGCGCGGGAAGCGGGCCTCCTGGCCGGGCTCGCGGGCTCGCTCGAGGCTCCGGACGTGGCGCGCCTCCTGCCGCTTGGACCCGATATCCTCGGCTTCCGTGGCGCGCTTTGTGGCGCTGGCGATCGGCGCTTCGCGCTCGATGCCGACAGGGTAGCGGCCATCCGCGCGCTGATCCCCGAGCAGCACGAACTTTCCTCTCAGCCCGCCGATTACCGCCTCCTCGCCGACCGCCACTACACCCGCGACGAGGAGCGCACGGATGCGAGCTCCCGCGATCGCATCTATGTGCGCGACTTCGTGATCCCGATGTCGATCGGCGCCTATGCGCACGAGCGGGGCAGGCAGCAGCGCGTGCGCTTCAATGTCATGGCCGAGGTGCGCCGCCGTTCCCGCGCCGCCGACGACATGGAGGGGGTGTTCTCCTACGACGTCATCACGGATGCCATCCGCGCCATCGCGGGTTCCGAGCATATCGCGGTGGTGGAGACCCTGGCCGAGCGCATCGCCGCGGCGGTCCTTGAGCATGAGTCGGTGCGGGGCGTGGTCGTGCGGGTGGAGAAGCTCGACGTCGGGCCGGGCTCGGTCGGTATCGAGATCGAACGCCGCAAGAGCGCCGACACCGCGAGCATCCTCGAGCTTTTCCCAACTTCCATCGGCAAGGGGCCGAAGGCCGCCTCATGACCGGGCTGACCGTCGTCAAGCTCGGCGGCAGCTTCGCTGGTTCCCCACGCCTGTCTACCTGGCTTGCGGCGATCGCCGAGGCCGCCGGAGCCGTCGTGCTCGTGCCCGGCGGCGGGCCGTTCGCCGACGCGGTGCGCGAGGCGCAAGGTAGCATGGGCTACGGCGACCGCGCCGCCCATGCCATGGCGCTTCT
>JBFXDI010000097.1:0-15654 GCA_050181295.1 Parvibaculaceae bacterium
CCAAACAGCCGCTTCAACCAGATCATCCGCGCCTACAACAACACCCCCAGAAAATGCCTTGCCTTCAAAACTCCAGCCGAGGTCTTCTCAGCCCAGCTGTTGCACTTCGAATGTGAATCCACCTTCCGGCTTTCGCCGGAATGACGAAAACACAATGACCCGAAAGACTGCTAGGGCGGCACGGGTCTTGCTGTCTCAAGGAGCATGTTCAGCAGACGTGCCATACTGGGCGCCGGCGCCATGGCCGGCATGGCGAGCCCCGCCGCCTTCGCGACGCAGGTTCCGGCGAGCGAGTTCGGGGTGGAGCCGAACGTCGCGCGCGACCAGTCGCAGGCGCTGCAGAAGGCCGTGGACGCGGCGGCCGGCCGCGCCCTGTTCCTGCCGCCCGGCGTCTATCTCGCCGCCGGCATCGAGATCACGAAGCCGCTCGGCTTGAGCGGCGTTCCCGGCCTCACCCGCATCGTCACGACCGGCGGCACCATCCTCACCGTGCGCGACGCGCCTTCCGTCACGCTTTCGGGCCTCGTGCTGGACGGGGCGGCGAACGAAGCCTCCTCCGAGGCTCCGCCGGTCCTCGCGGGCCTTGGCGCCCGTGACCTCGCCATCGAGGCCCTGGCGGTGCGCAAGGGCGGGGGCACGGGGCTGGATCTCAGGCGCTGCTCGGGCTCCATCCGTCACAGCAGCATCGCGGAATGCGGCGAGACGGCCATCTTCGCGCTTGACTGCTCAGGGCTCGAGATCGTCCACAACCATGTGCTCGACATCGCCAACAACGGCATCCAGGTCTGGCAGTCGGAGGCGCGCGAGGACGGCGCGCTCGTCGCCTTCAACCGGATCGAGCGCGTCGCCGCGCGGAGCGGCGGCAACGGCCCCTATGGCAACGGCATCAACGTCTACCGCGCGGGCAACGTCACGGTCTCGCAGAACCGCGTCAGCGACTGCACCTTCTCCGCCGTCCGGGCGCATTCGGCCTCCAACGTCCTGATCCTCGCCAACAACTGCTCGCGGCTCGACGAGACCGGGCTCTATGTCGAGTTCGCCTTCGAGGGCGCGGTCGTGGCCGACAACATTGTCGAGCGCGCGGGCAACGGCATCTCGATCACCAATTTCGACCAGGGCGGGCGGCTCGCCGCCTGCACCGGCAACGTGGTGCGCGACATGCTGGGTGCGCGCTCCAACCCGAGCACGCGCGCCATCGGCATTTCCGTCGAGGCCGACACGGCGGTCACCGGCAACGTGGTGGAGAACGCCTCCCATGCCGGCCTGTGGCTCGGCTGGGGCTACGCCATGCGCAACATCGCGGCCACGGGGAACATGGTGCGCAACTGCGGCATCGGCATCGCGGCCTCGATCGCGGAGAAGGCCGAACACGGCCTCATCGCCAACAACGTCATCTCGGGCTCGAAGACGGCGGCAATCCTCGGCATGGACCATTCCGAGGCCGTGACCGGCGATCTGGCGCTGCCTGGCGCGACAATCCCCGAGCGGCTGACCGTCGCGGGCAATCTCGCGACCTAGGCCTTTTCCCCAAAAGCCTGTGGATGACGAGGGCCTTGCGTCTTCAAGAGCATCCGCGCGGCTTCTAGCTTACCGCAAGGTCATGGGAACAAATGCCCTCATCCCGATCGGCATGCTGCTGGTGCTGTGCGGCTGCGCACATTCGAGCCGGCAGCAGGCGGCTGCGCCTCCGAGGGCCGATCCGATGGTGGTCGCTTCGCTCCCTCCGGCCGCGCAAGCCCAACAAACTTCCATCGCAGCGCAGCATCAAGACGTTCCGCGGCAGAGGAAGGCCTCGCGGGAAAGCTCCCATGTCGCGAAGGCGATCGAACCTCCGCCTCTAGCCATCGAGCCGCCACCCGTCGAAGACGTCCTGCGGCCGTCGATCTACGAGTGAGGAGTTTGGAGTTCTGCGCTCAGTCGATCCGCTGTCCCGCGGCGTCGAGCAGCACGCAGTCGGACGGCGCGAAGCCCGCCGTCACCTCGTCGCCCTCGCGGAAGAACTCGGCGCCGATCATGGCGATGGCCTGGAGCCGGATGCCGCCGCCGCAGTCGATCATATAGACCGCGGTTCCGCCCAGATAGGACATGGCGGCGACGCGGCCTTCGAGGCGGTTGCGCGCGCCGGCTCCGCCGCGTGTCACCTCCACCCGCTGCGCCCGCACCACGACGGTCACGGGATCGCCCGGAGAGAGGCCTTGCGCGCCAAGGGTCTCGATCTCGCGGCCTTCCGACAGGCCGATCGTGGCCTTGCCGGCGGACGCCGCGCGCACCTCGCCTGCCAGAAGATTGGACTGGCCGAGGAAGGTCGCGACGAAGCGCGAGGCCGGGCGGCGGTAGACGGCCTCGGGACTGTCGTTCTGCTCGATCAACCCGTGGTTCATCACCACGATCCGGTCGGAGAGCGCCAGCGCCTCCTCCTGGTCGTGGGTCACGAAAATGGTGGTGATGCCGACCTTGCGCTGAATCTGCTTCAGTTCGCTCCGCATCTCCTCGCGCAGGTTGGCGTCGAGCGCGGACAAGGGCTCGTCCAGGAGCAGGACGTCAGGCTCGATGACGATGGCGCGCGCCAACGCGATGCGCTGCTGCTGGCCGCCCGAGAGCTGCGAGGGAAGCTTTGCCTCGACACCCGGAAGCCGCACGGTCTCGAGCGCCGCCTTCACCTTGGCCGCGATCTCGGCCTTCGGCACCTTGCGGTATTTGAGCCCGAAGGCGACGTTGTCGAAGATGCTCTTGTGGGGAAAGAGCGCGTAGTTCTGGAACACGAGGCCGATATTGCGCCGGTAGATCGGCACGTCGTTGATGCGCCGGCCGGCGATGAGGATTTCGCCCGAGTCGGGCGTCACGAGCCCGGCGATCGACCGGAGGATCGTGGTCTTGCCGCAGCCGGAGGGCCCGAGCAGCGTGACGAAGGTCCCCTTCTCCACCGTCAGATCGACGCCCTTGATGGCGACGAAGGCGCCATAGCTCAGCGTCACGCCCTTCAGTTCGACGGCAGGGGTCAAGAGGGAAACCTCGGCGCAAGGAGCAGCCCGGCAGGATCAGGAAGGCGGCCCCTCCCGCGCTCGGCGGAAGGGGCCAGAAAAGCGCGTCAGGCGCCCTTAGAGATGCGATCCCACTGCTTCTGCCAGGCGTCGGTGTTCGAGGCCCAGTAGTTCGGATCGGCAAAGGTCAAGGACTTCATGGTGCCGGTCGGATCGTAGGCGGGGAGCTTCTCGATCTTCTCGGTCATCTTCACCTTGTTGGGGTCGAGCGAGGGCGGATAGTTCTGCCCCTCGGCGACCGCGATCGAGGTCGCGGGATCGAGCATGAAGTTCAGGAGCTCCTCGCACTCGGCCATGGGCGAGCCTTTAAGCACCAGCATGTCCTCCATCCAGGCGTAGCTGCCGGCCGGATCGAGATAGCCGATCGGATGGCCCTGCTGCTGCAGCGCCGCGATGCGGCCCGACCAGGCGTCGGTCACCACGATCTCCTCCTTGGAGAGAAGATCCATGAGCTCGGCGCCCGAGCCCCAGTACTTCTTCGTCATGTCGCGGGCCTCGCGGATCTTCGCCCAAACCGCCTCGATGTCCTTGACGTCGTTGGGCGTCTGGCCGGTCTGGAGTGCCGCGTACCAGACACGGGTCACCATGTCGCCATAGGCGCCGATCTTGCCCGCGTGCTTCTTGTCGACGAGAAGCTGGACGCCCTTCTCCTTGGCCTCGGCCTCGGAGATGACCTTGGTGTTGTAGGCGATGCCGGTGGTGCCGTAGTCGTAGGGCACGGCCGAGAGTTTTGGCGTCATCTTCCGGAAGGGCTCGATCATCGCCTGCATGACGTTGGCGAGGTTCGGGATCTTCGACTCGTCGAGCTCCGAGACCCAGCCGCCGTCCACATACTTCTTGTAGTACTCGACGCCCGAGGAATGGATGATCTGGAAGTCGCCCGGATTGGAGGTCTTCACCTTGGTGATGACCTCGCTTTCGTCGCCGAAGGTGCCCTGGATGACCTTGATGCCGCTCTTCTTCGTGTAGGGCTGGAAGGCATACTTGTCGATCGCCTCCTGGACGACGCCGCCCCAGCCGTCGAAGCGGACCTCGCTGACGGCGGCGAGCGCCGCGCGGCTCCAGCGCGTGGAAATGCCGGCGGTGACGCCGGCGGCGGCGGCGAGGCCCAAGAAGGTGCGGCGGTCGATGCCGCCATCCATGTAGCGCGCGTGCAGGCGCTCCAGCATGCGGGTGCGTGACAGTTTCATGCGACGTTCTCCCTGGTTAATGTTCTTCTCGATCCCGACAGCATGCGCGCAATGAGGCCGCCCGCCAAGGGGAGGCCCACCGTGATGGCGATCATGAGGGTGCCCAGCGCGTTGATCTCGGGGCTGATGGAAATCTTGAGCATGGCGAGGATCTGGGTCGGCATCGTCTCGACGCCGGGCGGCCGCCAGAACATGGAGGCCGTGATGTTGTCGAAGGATATGGTGAAGACGAGAAGCACGCTCGCGACGATGGCCGGCATGAGGAGCGGCAGCGTCACCTCCTTGAAGGTGGAAAGCCCGTTGGCGCCCAGGGACAGCGCCGCCTCCTCGTAGACCCGCTTGATGCCGATGAGCCGCGCCTGGACCATGAGCACCACGAAGGGCAGCGCCAGCATGATGTGGCCGAGGACGAGCAGCAGGTAGGTGCGCGGCTGGTGCGCCCACTTCATGAGGAGCAGGAGACCGACGCCGAGGATCGTCTCCGGCACCAGCGCCGGAAGGATGACGAGCGTGCTCATCCACTGGCGGCCGGGAAATTCGTAGCGCGTGAGCGCCAGTGCCGCCATGACCCCGATGGTGGTGCAGATGCCGGCGGTCAGGACGGCGATCCAGATCGAGGTCTTGAAGGCTCTGAGCACCGCGTCGTTGTGGAAGAGCTTGGCGTACCACTGGAGGCTCAGGCCCGTCATGGGGAAGCCGCCGAACATGGAGCTGTTGAAGGAGAGGACGATCGTGACGAGGATCGGCGCGAACATGAAGATGTAGACGAGGACCGTCACGATCTTCACGATCCACCAGCCCCAGCGGCCGCTCGCATCCTCGACCTGGCGGCTCATCGGCTAAGCCCCTTGAAGATCTGCGACAGGCCCATGTAGCGGCTGTAGAGCGCCGAGACGATGCCGAGCAGCACGAAGAGCACCAGCGAGAGCGTGGAGCCCATCGGCCAGTTGAGCTGCTCCATGATGGTGTCGAAGACCAGATTGCCGAAGAGCGCGTCGCGGTTGCCGCCGAGGATCTGGGGCGTCACGTAGCTGCCGGCCGCCAGCACGAAGCAGAGGAGCAGCCCGGCGCACAAGCCCGGAAGCGACAAGGGCAGCGTCACCTCGCGGAAGGCCTCGGCGCTCGTGCAGCCGAGCGTGCGGGCGGCGGAGAGGAGGTCGCGGTCGATCCCCTCGAGGCTCACATAGACGTTGAGGATCATGTAGGGCAGCAGGAAGTGGATCATCCCCATGATCACCGCGCCCTCGGTGTAGAGCATGCGGAGCGGCTCGTGGATGACGCCGAGCCAGAGGAGCGTCGCGTTGATGGCGCCCTGCTCGCCCAGGATATGGATCCAGGAGAAGGTGCGGATCGTGAAGCTGATCCAGAAGGGCACGATGAGGAGGAGGAGGAGCAGCCACTTGTGGCGGAAGCCCGTCATCCAGATAAAATAGGCGGGGATATAGCCCATGACGGCGCAGCAGAGCGCCGTGATGGCCGCGACGCGCGCCGTCTTCCAGAGGAAGAGGTGGTAATAGGAATCGGTGAAGAACTCGTGCCAGTTGGCGAGCGTGTAGTCCGGCTTCTCGACGCCCGCGGTGACGAACTCGTAGAACGAGTAGGTCGCCATGATGAGGATGGGCAGCACGAGCAGCACGGCCAGCAGGATGGCGGCCGGCGCCAGCAGATACCACGCTACTCTCGTACCGGTCGCCGTCATCCCTCCCCCAAAGGTCAGCTTCCGGGGTCAGTATCGACCGGGATGGAGGCGAGGATCAATGGGGGAGGCAGTAAGTAGAGCTTTGCTATGGCCTAGCGTGGACATTCACCAACCCTATAACGGAAACCCAAATGGGCGGGAAGCGGCCGTTCCATGCCAAGCAGGGCTTGATTTCTAACCACTTACGGATAACCGTCTGGGGAAGCATTGGGGGGTCTGAGAAATGCTTTCATTCTTGGGCAGCGCCGCCATCAGTCTTGCTATCCTGGTCGCGCTTTCACTGGCCGCCGGGAGGTTTATTTTGAGGCACTCGAAAGAAGACCTCAAGCCAGCGGCTTGGAAAGCCTTCTTTCTTTGGCTGGTATCGACGTCCCCGGTTCTTGTCAGCATAGCTCTTAGCAGCCCTGTAGCTGGAAAGGGCGAGGTGTGGCGTCAATTCCTGAACAAGATCTTAGAGAAACTTACGCTTACCGAAATGTTTGTCTATTCAGCGGCGTTCCTGGCGCCAGTCCTCTACGTCGTCTTCGACGTGTTCAGGGCCTACAAGGATAACGAGATCCAGCTAACGTTGAGAGAGTTGTCGAGCCAAATGCGGGGGATGGAGGGCGTATTTCTAACCTCAGTGGTGATTCTTATATTGACCCTCATTGCTTACGCCGGGGCCAATACGAATAACAGCGTCTTTTCGGGAACTTACTTGGCACTGTTCCTACAAGAGAAGGGCTATGTGCTCTACTTATCTTCGCTGCTTATTTGGTATTCGGTAATACTCTGGGAGAAGAGGTCGCATTTTTCATTTGAGAAATCTGAAAAGGCTGACGAGCGCCACTTCACCGAGGGCTATGCGCAGCGCAGGGGGACGGAGCAATGATGGAGAAGCTTTTTGGCCCCTTCCGTGTCCTTGAGGTCAAGCAAAAGAGCGGCTCGTTTTTTTCGGCTTGTCTTCCTGCGCGCGACCTGACGGCCATTACCTACAGCGATGTTCGTCGGCTGGTGAATGAAGAGCGCGACGTTGAGCGTTACCTTGGTGTCCAACGTCCAATCAGCAAGGATCGCGTCAGGAAGATCCGCGACTACATCCTTTCACCGGATCCGACGTTCCCGACCGCGATCATCATCTCGGTTGACGAGGAAACTGTACGCTATGACCTCGACAATGGAGAGATGACCTTTGTTGAATCGCACATTCGGAAGGATACTGGGGATGGCAAAGAGATTCCTTTCGGCAAGATCGCTAAGGTTTTGGACGGTCAGCACCGCTTAGCTGGTTTTTTTAACGAGAACGGCGACTTTGATATCGACGGCGCCGAGTTCGACCTGAATGTCTCCATTTTTGTTGGGGCCGACCTTTCCGTTCAGGCGCAGATTTTCGCTACGGTGAACCTTGCACAGACCAAGGTGAGCCGAAGCCTCGTCTATGAGCTTGAAGACCTCTCTAAGATTCGAAGTCCCTTCAAAACCTGCCATAATATCGCTGTCGCTTTGGATAGTTTGAAAAGCAGCCCATTCTACAAAAGAATAAAGCGCTTGGGTTTCGTTACCCCCGGGCGCTCCGGCGAGACCATCACTCAGGCCGCATTTGTAGAGGCTTTGAGTAATCTCATTTCGCGCGACCCGTTCGCCGACCGCAACGTTCTGCTCGACGGGATGACTCCAGAGAAGGCTCATGGAGATGAGTTGAAGAAGACCCCTTTCCGAAACCTTTTCCTAGAAGGGAAAGATTTTGACATAGCCGATAACGTAGACAACTACTTCCGGGCGGTTCGAGACAAGTGGCCGAACGCTTGGGCTGACACGTCGCGCAAGAGCGGTATCCTGCCTAAGACAAACGCGTTCCGCGCATTCATGCGACACCTACGCGACGTCTATCCCGATCTTGCTAAAATCCACGGGGAGGTGGTGCCGAGCAAAAATTTCGCTAAGATTCTCGCCAACCTTAGTTTGGAAGATGAGGCCCTGACGACAAGAAACTTTAAGCCTGGTAGCTCCGGCGAGTCAGCTTTCTATAAGGTTCTTTCTGGTAAGTCAGAGCCAGAGGATCTCTTCGAGCAAACGCAGCTTCCGTTTGACAAATGACCTCAAGCTAAAAGGCTCCCAGCCGCATTCATGACCGTCAGCTTTCCTGCGATGTTTTTGGGTCCCCCGACGGTTTGGCACGGGTGCCAATTACTACATCGCATTGCCCCAAGACGTCGAGACTATGGGCCCAGAGCGAAATCTATAGCCGTGGCGAGAACCTGTATCTATCGGGCTCTCGGTTGGCGTCTCCGTCCGAGCGATCATTCTGCTGGGGACGCGATGGGGGTCGCACTGTTATGTGCATATGTCGGCCAAGACGGTTTGTAGTCGTCGTGGGCCTGATTGCCCCAGACGGTCCAGCCCGTACGGCGGCCGCGTCCAAAGAGTTCAAGATAGGGGCCCCAAGAGCAACTTTCGATTATGGCATATTGCTCGTCTGGCTTCCGGCTGTGCTCACGCTTACGAGCTTTAAGCAGGTATTCTTCGGGCTCTTCGGCCTCGATGAAGTTCACCCGGGAACGTCCTAGCGCGCGCGTTCGGACATCTTTGCCGCGAGTGCCAAACAGAAGGATTTCTGTTACATTTCGGAAGTAAAAGCCTACGCCCCGCCCATCCGGACCGCCATCTTTCCGGACCTTTTCCCAAATGATATTGCTCTTATATTCGAAGCCCCAGGCATTCAGGATACTGAGCCCTTCTGGCAGAAGCGCGTTGGGAACCCAAAGGTAGCAATGCGCCCGGTCTTCCAAGTGCTTCGCGACTGGAAGAGCCGATATTTCCTTGAGTTTCAAGGTAGGATAACGTGCTAACCTCTTATGCTCAGGTGCGATTTTCCCGGTGCGATTCTGGAATTGCCACGGTGGATCGGCTAACACCGTTGCGTACTTATCATTTCCGAGGAACTGCTGAAGGTTGGCGGCGGCCGTCATACCTTTTCCCTGCTCTTTGTTGCATCGGGTGTCGCACGGGGAAGGTACATTCTTCAACCGAAAACGCCTCTACCGCCGCCCACACCTGAAGCCCCGCGAGTTCGGCCGGGAGATCGGCAGGCGCCGCCTGTTTTCATGGGTTACGGAACGTTTGGGCTTCGGCAGGATTAACCTTCGATGCCCTTCCGAAGCCGATCAGCAAAAGAAACGAACGATATGGACGCCACCAGGGACGTGGTCCTGGTGGTCGAAGACGACGTGCTCATCCGCATGGACGCCGCCGACACCATCGCGAGCTGGGGTTTCGAGGTGATCGAGGCCGCGAACGCGGGCGACGCCATCCTGCGGCTCGAGGACCGGCGCGATGTGCGGATCGTGTTCACGGACATCGAGATGCCAGGACCTATGAACGGCATCGCGCTTGCCCATGAAGTCCGCAAGCGATGGCCGAACGTCACCATCATTGTCGTCAGCGGACGGGTTGCGCCGGCTGCCGGCGAGTTGCCGGACCGGGTTCCCTTTCTCGGCAAGCCCTACCAGCCCAACGATCTCATGCACGCCCTGGGCAGGATGGCATAGCCGCCTCCAGTAGCCGCATTGGCCGCCCCCGACATCTCACGCCATGCGCTCGCGTGGCTCTCGCATTCAACCCGACACCCGCAGATAACCGGAAACGGGGAGCCCGCCACGCGGACGTGATGGGCTTCTTCGCTATTTCTTCCTGTTGATTTCGGTGACGGCCAGGTTGGTCAGCTTGTTGTTCGTCGCCTTCTCCTGGTCGAGGATCTCGCTCAGAAGCTTGTGCGCCTCATCGTGGCCAAGCGCCTTCGCCCACTCGCGCAACGCGCCGTAGCGGGAAATCTCGTAGTGCTCGACCGCCTGGCAGGCTGCCAGCAGACCCGCATTCAAGGCCGTGCCGGAGGCCTCCTTCGCCACGCCGTCCGCCTCCTTGATCAGGCCCTCGATCGCGTCGCATTTCTCGCCCGTCGCCTTCTTGCCGATCGACTTGAAGACCTTCTCCAGCTTCCTGATCTGGCTCTTCGTCTCCGCGAGATGCTCCTCGGCCGCCTTCCTGAGCTTGGCGTCGGTCGCGGCCTTGGCCACCTTCGGCAACGCCTTGGTGATCGCGTTCTCGGCGTAATACACGTCCTCGAGCGTGTGCTCGAAGATATCGGCCAGTGTTTTCATGGGGTCTCCTCCGGATGACAGACGAGGAGAAATGAGCGGCAGCGCCAAATGTTCCGAAGGCGCCGCTTCTGCCGGAACATCTTCCACCCGGCTCCGTTCTGGACATGACGCACCGACGGAACCCCAAAGGAAGATCAAGCATGACGAAGCCCGAAGAGCTGGAAGCGAAATTCTGGAAGGCGCTGAAATCCGACATGACCATGATGCTCGGCATCGCCGGCGTGGACGAGGCGCACACGCGGCCCATGACGGCGCAGCTCGAGGACGACGAAGGCGGCCCGATCTGGTTCTTCACCGTGAAGGACAGCAATCTGGTCCAGCGACTCCGCGGAAGCGACCGCGCGGTCGCGACGTTTGCGTCCAAGGGCCACGATCTCTTCGCCGCGGTGCATGGCAGCCTCCGCGTCGATACCGACCGGGCGGTGGTCGACCGGCTTTGGAACCGCTACGTCGCCGCGTGGTACGAGGGCGGCAAGGACGATCCCAGGCTCGCGCTCCTCAGGCTCGATCCGGACGCAGGCGAGGTCTGGGCCGACGCCTCGAGCCTCGTCGCGGGCGTCAAGATGCTCCTCGGCCTCGACCCCAAGAAGGACTATCGGGACAAGGTCGCGAAGGTCGATCTGCGCTAGAGCGCGCCAAGACCCTGAAAAGGGCGATCAGGGATTCCAGCCGCCGCTGCCATAGGGCCGGGTGATGACCTCGAGGAGATGACCGTTCGGGTCCTCGAAATAGACCCCGCGCCCGTTGTCGTGATGGTTGATCTCGCCCTGCTGCTCCTGCGCGGGATCGGCCCAGTAGGGCAGCTTCCGGTCGCGCACCCGGCCGAAAATCTGGTCGAACTCGGCCTCCGAGACCAGGAAGGCATAGTGCTGGGCGGCGATCTCGCCGTCCGTGTCCATGTAGTCGAGAAAGGCGTCGTTCTCGGTCCTGACCATCTCGAACGGACCCCAGTGCTTCGGCGCGGCCAGGCCCAGGACCTCGGCCAGGAATTTGCCCGAAGCCTTTTTGTCGTGGGTCTTCAGGATCGTATGGTTGAAGTGAACCGCCATGCTGCGCTCTCCTTCTCAGTGACAGGGATGCCGGGGGCTTCCTTTCAGAAGCCTCAGTCCCTGCAATGGGTTCCCGCGCAAGCGTTCGCGAAACGGCGGCGTCTCAGGCTTCCCTCACCGCCCGCACCTCGCCGACCTCGAGGCCGTCCCAGTTAGAGAGCGTCACGCGGGTGAAGCCATCGAGCTTCCCCCGCTCCTCCTCCGTCCACACCTGAAGCCTCGCCAGCACGGCGGCGACCGCGACCTCGGACGCGCGGCTCGCGCCGTCGTCGCATTTGAGCGCCAGCCCGAGCCCCGCATGCGGGACGGCGGCGCAGAAGACGCCCTCGGCACCCGTCTTCATGAAGGCGCGCGGCACGGCCTCCATGAGCCTGGTGCAGAAGCGGTCGGTGCCCGCCACCATGAAGGGATGCGCCGCCACGGCCAGGAAGATGCGCCGCGCCGCCGGGCGCTGTCCGCACGCCAGGCGCGCGAAGGCGTGTGCGAGATTTTTCAACGGCACCGCCCAGGTCGGCACCGAGCACCCGTCGGTGCCGCAGGGGCAGGCGGCCGTCTCGACACCGGTGAGTTCGCCCAGCGCCCTCTCCACCGCCTGCTGCACGGGATGGCCGCGGCCGGTGTAGCCCTTGGGATCGACGCTTAAGTGCCGCGCCACCGCCAGCATGCCGGCATGCTTGCCGGAGCAGTTGTTGTGGATGCGGCGCGGCCGCTCGCCCTTGGCGGCGAGCGCACGGGCGGCGCGTTGATCGCCCGGCCAGTGGGGTCCGCATTCGAGCGCGTCCTCGGTCAGGCCAATCTTCGCCAGCATGGCGCCCGCCACCCGCACATGCTCCGGCTCGCCGTTGTGGGAGGCGCAGGCGAGCGCCACCTCCTCGTCGGTGAAGCCGAAGGCGTCGGCCGCGCCGCTCTCGATGAGCGGCAGGGCCTGGATGGCCTTGATGGCGGAGCGCGGGAAGACGGGCCGCGCGACGTCGCCGGCCGAGGCGACGAGGCGCCCTTCCCCGTCGCTCACCGCATAAGCGCAGCGGTGCCGGCTCTCGACGGCGCCGCCGCGAAGCGCCTCGACCAGAACCGGATTGCTCAAGCGGCCTCTCTGGCGAGCGCGTAGTCGACCGGCGTCGCCCAGCGGGGATCGGCATGCGCGCGCCAGTAGGCGTCGCGGAGCCGCATGGAGACCGGGCCCGCCGAGCCGTCGCCGACCTTCAAGCCGTCGAGCGTCGTCACCGGCATGATGCCGCCCGCCGTCGAGGTGGTGAAGATCTCGTCGGCGGACTTGAGCTCTGAGAGCGGCACGGGCGCCACGACCACCTCCATGTTCGAGCTCTCGGCGAGCTCGATCGCGGTCCGGCGCGTGATGCCGTGCAGCACGCCCGTGTCGGGCGTCATCAGCCTTCCGCCCTTCACCACGAAGACGTTGTAGCCCGGCCCCTCGGTGATGTTGCCGTCGCGGTCGAGCAGCACCGGGAGCTTCGCGCCCTTCTCGCCCGCCTCGATCATGGCGGCCGTCAGATCGCCCCACATGAAGTTCTTTATCGTCTGGTCGAAGCTCGTCATGGGAATGCGCTCGGTCTTCGCCACGATCATGGCGACGCCCTTCTCCTGCTCCTCGCGCGGCACGATCCACATGAAGGGGATGGTGAATGCATAGAGGCGGTTCTCGCAGGCGAGGGGATCGCGCGTGCCCTTGGGCAGCGAGCCCCGCGTCGCCGTCATGTTCACATAGGCGTCCTTGAGGCCGGCGGTGGCAACGATGCGGTGGAGCACCCGCGCGATGGCGTCCTTGTCGAGCGGCAGCCTGAAGCGGAGCTTGGCGGCGCTCGCGAGGAAGCGGTCGAGATGGTCGTCCAGCCGGAAGAAGCGCCCGTCCCACACATGCACGACATCGTAGGTCACGTCGGAGCGCAGGAAGCCCAGATCCGACAGCGGGATCGTCGCCTCGCCCACGGGGACGATGCGGCCGTTCACATAAGCGGCGCCGTTGGCGAAAGGATCGGGCATCTTTGGATCGCTCATGACGAGATCTCACTCCTTGTTGCGGCCCCGGTCGGGGCGCTTGAGCAGAAACCAGACGAGGGCCACGCACTGAAGGCCGAAGAACAGCCCGAAGGCGTAGCGGTAGGATTCGGGGTCGTAGCCGCCGCCGGCAGTCTGCGGCCACAGGTCGATGACGGCGCCGATCGTATATTGCGCCGCGAAGGCGGTCGAGAAGGCGATGAAGTTGACGGCGGTGTTGGCGCGCCCGGCAAGGCCTGAGCCGTAATAGGAGGAAAGCCACGGATAGGCCAGGATGCCGGCCTGGCCGGTCATGCCGAAGAGGAACCAGAGCGGTCCGGCCGCCGCCTTCCACTGGAGCACGAGCAGGAGGTGGCAGGCCATGAACATGAGGACGAAGCCCAGCATGACGCTCAGGAGGCCGACGCCCCGGCGGCCCAGCCAGTCGGCGACGGCTCCCATCGTCAAGGTGCCGACGAGGAAGCCGACGGCGATCCAGGCGAGATGCGAGGCCACGGCGTCGCGGCCGAAGCTCGTGACGTCGCGGAGCCACGGGCCCGCCCAGAGCGTCTGGATGGCGATCTGGCAGCCGGACGCGAGCGCCACGATGGGCGCCAGGCGCCAGAAGACGGGATCGGCATAGATCGTGCCGAAGGAGCGGAACTGGTCGATCAGCGACATGCCCCCTGCCCGCTCGCCCCTCTCCGGGACGAAGAAGAAGATAATGGCTGCGGCCATGAGGCTCAGGGCGGCGAGCCCCAGATAGAGCCCCCGCCAGCCGATCTCGCCGATGGCGTAGCTCGCGGGGATGGTGGCGACGAAGATCCCCAAGCCGCCCGTCGCCATGATGCAGGCGTTCGCCAGCGCGCGGCGCTCCTCGGCGACCCAGAGCGTCACGGCCTTGAAGCCGCCCATGAGCCCGCCGGCGCAGCTCAGGCCGATCAGCGCCTGGGCGAGGGTCAGCATGGCGAAGTCCTTGCCGGTCGCGAAGACGAGCGCGCCGAGCGCGGTCACGCAGACAAGCGCCGTCTGCACACGCCGCGGACCGAACCGGTCGAGGAGGCTCCCCAAGGGAAGCTGGAAGGCCGCGAAGGCGAGCGGATAGGTGGCGGCTAGGAAGCCGAGCTCGGAAGCCGACAGGCCGAGGTCGCGCACGAGGTCGGGCGCCGCAACGGCGTTCACGGCCCGGTACAGGTAGGACATCGCGTAGGCGAATGCGAAGGGCGCCAGCACCAGGGCGATGCGGAGCGTGGACTCGCTGCCCGCGGGCGCCATGGCGTTCGACGATCGGTGCTCCATGCCGCCCCGCTGATCCGTCGCATGATTGATTGGCTGGGGCGCCAGGATTCGAACCTGGGATGGCGGGACCAAAACCCGCTGCCTTACCGCTTGGCTACGCCCCATGCGAGCAGGCTCCGCGCCGAGGCGCCGGCCCATGCGCGCGGCACCATAACGGCTCGCCCTGGGCTCCGCAATCGGGCCGGGAACTGCCTCGAAAGCGGGGTTGCCGGGTGCTTCAGATGAGGTCGAGGCTCCTGCGGGCGCGGTCGAGCGCGTCGCGCGCCGGCGGCTTCAGATGCTGGCGGGTGCTCTTCACGAGGCCGAGGTCCATGGAGATGTCCGTCATCGCCTCCAGATATTTCAGCGCAACGGTGCTGGAATCGACGACCGGCACGCCGGTTCCGGGCACTTCGCCATATCCGGCGTCGCGGAGCAGCGGACCGTAATAGGCGCAGCCGACAAGGATGACCTCGGCGCCATCGCGGATGCAGCCCGAGGCGACTTCCTCGAAGCGCGGCACGAAGACTTCGCGCGGGTCCTCAACGGCGCCAAGCAGGAGGCCCGCATCCGAATCCGGCGCGATGCTGCGGACCGGGCGGGCGATGGCGCGCCCGGCGAGGCCATAGGCCGCGAGATCGTTCTCGATGGCGGAAACCGTCTTCTGCGAAACGGTGACGACCGCGAAACGCTTGCCCATGGCGAGCGCCGCCAGCATGGACTGCTCGCCGACCGAGGCGACCGGAACGTCGAGCACCTCCCGCGCCTCCCACAGAGGATCGTTCCAGCAGCCGAGAAAGATGCCGTCGAAGCTCGTCCTCCCCCGCCTTCAACGCGGCCTCCACCATGAAGACCGAGTTCAGATGCTCCGCATATAGCGAGCGGGTGAAGTTCGTGCTCTTGGTAAGAAACCGGAACTCGAGCTCCGTGTCGGATCTCAGAGCCGGGCGAACCGTCTCATCCAGCTTGCTCCAAAGGCTTTCAAGCTGGTCGTTTCTGGTCGTGGGATGGATCCAGCAAATCTTCACCGCATATGCCTCGTTTCAGGATGGTCGCGGACTGTAGTACCGGACGACCTCCCCTCATAGAAGCCCGAAACCTCCGCCCTTCCTGAAACGCTCCTTGACGGCCGCGGTCCGAGAGGGCAGAAAGCCCGGCATTCTCGGCATCGGAGTGTAGCGCAGCCTGGTAGCGCACCTGCTTCGGGAGCAGGGGGTCGGGAGTTCGAATCTCCCCACTCCGACCATCACCCGCCTTCCCCTCTCCTCC
>JBFXDI010000098.1:0-15443 GCA_050181295.1 Parvibaculaceae bacterium
CTAAACCTGAAGTGCCTTCCGTGCCAATCGCTGTCTACTGATCAAGGCTGCCAGCAAGGGGTTTCTCATGAACAAGCATTCGCTGAATTCGCTGCTCCGCAACCCTCGGCTTTCCCGGCGTGAGTTTGTTACCGCGGCGATTGCCGCAGGCCTGACGGCAAGCGCCGCCAACGGTCTTTTCTCGGCAGCCGCGCATGCACAGGCACAGCCAAAGAAAGGAGGCCGCTTCCGGCTGGGCGTTGCCGGCGCCAACACCACCGACGTGCACGATCCAGCGACCTGGGGTACCGGCGCGCTCACCAACATCGGCCTCTGGGGTGCGGTCTACAACAACCTGATGGAGGTGGCGCCCGACGGGCAGCTTGTCTCCGAGCTCGCCGAAACGGTCGAGCCGGCGGAGAGCGGCAAGGTCTGGCGCTTCAAGCTCAGGAGCGGCGTGACGTTCCACAACGGCAAGACCCTCGATGCAGAAGACGTCATTGCCTCCTTCAATCATCACCGCGGGCCTGACAGCAAGTCGGCGGCCAAGGCCATCGTGGACCCGATCACGGATCTGAAGGCCGACGGCAAGGACACCGTCGTCTTCACGCTCAAGGAGCCGAATGCCGACTTTCCCTACCTCTGCACGGACTATCACATGGTCATCGGCTCCGCCGTCGACGGCAAGATCGACTGGCAGAAGGCCATCGGCACCGGCGGCTATGCTCTCGTGTCGCACGATCCGGGCGTGAAGATGGAGATGAAGCGCAATGCCGCCTATTGGAAGGCTGGCCGGGCGCATTTCGACGAGGTGGAGCTCCTCGGCCTCAACGATGTCGCCGCGCGCATGAACTCGCTGGTGACCGGGCAGACGGACGCCATCGGGCGCGCGGATCTGAAGACGCTCGGCCTTCTCAAGCGCAATCCGGACATCGTCATCGAGGAGGTGACCGGCACGCAGCACTACACCATGCCGATGTTCACCGACGTCGATCCGTTCAAGGACAACAATGTCCGCCTGGCGCTCAAATACGGCGTCGACCGGGAGGCCATGGTCAAGACGATCCTGCTGGGCCACGGCGTTCCCGGCAACGACCATCCGATCACCCCGGCCAACCGCTACTACGCGGCCGACCTCCCGATCCGGGAATACGATCCGGAAAAGGCCAAATACCATCTGAAGCAGGCGGGACTGGACACGCTGAAGGTCGACCTCTCAGCCGCGGAAGCCGCGTTCTCGGGCGCCATCGACACGGCTGTCCTGTTCAAGGAGCAGGCGGCGAAGGCGGGGATCGACGTCAATGTGGTGCGCGAGGCGGACGACGGCTACTGGACCAACGTGTGGACGAAGAAGCCGTTTGTCATGGCCTTCTGGGGCGGGCGGCCGACCGAGGACTGGATGCTGAGCCTCGTCTATGCCAAGGGCGCGCCCTGGAACGATACCCATTGGGGCAATGAGCGCTTCGACAAGCTGCTGGTCGAGGCGCGCGCCGAGCTCGACGAGGCCAAGCGCAAGGCGATGTACGGCGAAATGCAGAAGATCCTGCGGGACGAGGGCGGTGCGATCATCCCCATGTACGCCAACTACGTGTTTGCTCGCTCCAACAAGGTGGCGCGGGGCGAGGCCATCTCGAAGAGCTGGGAACTCGACGGCTGGAAGTGCATCGAACGCTGGTGGTTCGCCTGATGGACGATCCGGTCGCGCCGGAAGGCCGCTATGGGGTGCTCGAGGAGGAGGGCATCCGCCAGTTCATGCTCGAGACCGACCGTCTCTATCCGCCCGATGCCGTGAATTTCTCCATGGCCGAGCAGCGGGGGTTCTACGACAGCCTCTGCCGGCACTTCCGCAAGCCGCGGCCGCCGGGCATCGCTGTCGAGGACCGGCATGCGGGCGGCCCCGGCGGCCCGGTTCCCGTGCGCATCTACCGGCCGGCGGGAGGGGCAGGGCGGCCGACGATGCTCTACCTGCACGGCGGCGGCTACGTCGTGGGCGGACTCGACAGCCACGACGACATCTGCGCCGAGATCGCGAAGGGCGCCGGGATCGACGTCGTCGCCGTGGATTATCGCCTGGCGCCCGAGCATCGCTTTCCGGCGGCCTTCGAGGACGCCTGGGCGGCGCTCGAAGCGCTGGCGCGCGGCGACCTCGGGCTGAATGCCGGCCGCCTTGTGGTCGCGGGCGACAGCGCCGGCGGCAACCTCACGGCGGGGCTCTGCCTGCGCGCCCGCGACCTGGGCGCGCCGGTGATCGGGGGGCAGATCCTTATCTATCCGGGGCTCGGTGGCGACCGCACGCGCGGCTCCTACGTTCAGCACGCCAGCGCACCGGGCCTCACGACCGCCGATACGCAATACTACAAGACGGTCTATATCGGGCCGCCCAATCATCCCAACCATGCGAGCAAGTTCGCCTATCCGCTCAAGGAGACCGCCTATGCGGGATTGCCGCCCGCGTTCCTGGTGGCCGCCGAGTGGGATCCGCTGCGGGACGACTGCTACGACTATGCGGCGCGGCTCAAGGCGGCGGGCGTTGAGGCGGAGGTGCGCCATGAGCCTCTGCTGGTGCATGCCTTCCTGCGGGCCCGCAACATGAGCCCCGCGGCCGCGGCGAGCTTCCGGGCGATCGTTGCCGCGGCGCGCTCGCTCGCGCACGACGGCCGCCTGCCTCCGGAACGGCCCTGAGCGAGCGTTGGAAGGAAATGGACGGCCGTCTGGTGGCCGTCGGCCTGCTGCTCGCGGGTATCGGCTTTGCCTGCCTGACGGGCGCCATCATGAAGGGCATGGTGGCCACCATGCCGGTGCTGATGGCGGTCTGGGGGCGCTACGTCGCCTATCTGCTCGTCATGCTGCCGATCGCGCTCTATCG
Organism: Parvibaculaceae bacterium; assembly: GCA_050181295.1. Lineage (GTDB taxonomy): Bacteria > Pseudomonadota > Alphaproteobacteria > Rhizobiales > Aestuariivirgaceae > JBFXDI01. The sequence goes on from JBFXDI010000098.1 coordinate 2,846, forward strand.
CCACGGCCGCGCGGTCTTCAACCCGCCGCGCCGGGGCGTCCAGATGCTGCGCGCGGCCTTGCTGGCCGTCGCCACCGTCACCTTCGCGATGGTGCTGCATTACTTGCCTTTCGCGGAGGCGGTCGCGATTTTCTACATCTATCCCTTCGTCATGACGGCGCTGTCGCCGCTGGTGCTCGGGGAGCGCGCCGGGAAGGTGGTGTGGCTCGGCATCGCAGGGGGCTTCGCCGGTGTGCTGATCGTGATGCGGCCGGGCATCGGGACGGATCCCTTCCCGCTGCTGCTGACCGTCTTCTCAGGATCCCTGACGGCGGTCTTTCTGCTCGTCACCCGGCTCCTGTCGCGGGTGGGCGACGCCGTGACCATGTCGACCTATACCGCGCTCGTCACCACCGGCTGGCTGACGCTGCTCGTCCCCTTCGTGTGGCAGACTCCGAACATTAACGAACTGGCAATCTTTGCGCTGCTCGGCGCCGCCACCTCGGCGAGCCACTGGCTGACCGCGCTCGCCTACGGTCGCGCCGAAGCGACCTTCCTCGCGCCCTTCACCTATCTCGAGATCGCCGTGGCGACGCTCTACGGGCTGCTTTTCTTCGGCGATTGGCCTGATCTTGTCGCCTGGACGGGCTTCACCGTCATCGTGCTGAGCGGCGTGTTCGTGGCGCGCGCGCCGGCGATCGCGGCGCTGCTCAACCGATCGCGTCGCGCCGACACGGAATAGGGCGGTCCCGACACCTGGATGCTGCGGCAAAATTTCCGTTCCGCGCCGCAACATTTTCTTGATCACGACACAGATGCTGACTATATGGCCCTCACAAGCCGGCAACACGTGAACCCGGCTTGTCATTGTCGGCGCGAGGGCCGGCAGCCAGTCCCACAACCGCCTTGTCTGGCGGTGGGCGAGGAAAGGTTCCGGAGCCTGATCCGGAGGTGACAAGCCAGGGCGTTTCGTGCGCCGGTCTTTTTGCGATTCGGGAACGGTTGCCGTTCCCGGTGGTTCAATCTGCTGGTTGGGGAGGGACCCGAACATGACCGAACAAGCCCTCTTCCAATCGGGGATGGACTTGGATCATCCAAGCACCGCCCGAACGGAAGCATTCATCAGCGTCACCGATGGTGCGGCCGCGCCTTACAGTCCGGGCGAGGCGAAGGATCATTTCGTGGTGAAGAACGGCGTCTCCTGCGCCGGCACCCATCTGATCATCGACCTGATCGGCGCTGCCGGCCTTGACGATATCTCCAGGATCGAGCGGGCGCTGCGGGACTGCGTGGACGAGGCGGGGGCGACCCTCCTGCACATCCACCTGCACCACTTCACGCCCAACGCCGGCGTCTCCGGCGTGGCGGTGCTGGCCGAGAGCCATATCTCGATCCACACCTGGCCCGAGCGCAACTACGCCGCGCTCGACGTGTTCATGTGCGGCGACGCCAAGCCCGAGAAGTGCAAGGGCGTGCTCAAGAAGGCGTTCAGCCCCAGGAAGATGCGCGTCCGCGAGCTTCTGCGCGGCAAGGGCATCTGAGGTGCCGGGGCCGGCCTCGCTTGTCCGCGACGACGCGGGCAAGCAGTGGTATGTCGAGACCCTCCATTCGGGGTTCCGCACCTCCTATCTCGTCAAGGAGGTGCTCTTCGATTCCAACACGCCGCACCAGAGGCTGATCGTCGCCGACACGGCGGCGGTCGGCCGTCTCGTGGCGCTCGACGGCGTGACACAGGTCACGACCGCCGACGAGCACGTCTATCACGAGATGCTGTCGCACGTGCCGATCCTGGCCCACGGCTCGGTAAGCGAGGTTCTGATCATCGGGGGCGGTGACGGCGGCATGGCGGAGGAGGTGTTCAAGCACAGGTCCGTCAAGCGGGTCGTCATGGTGGAGATCGATCCGGGCGTCATAGATTTTGCCAAGACACACCTGGCGGATGTCCACAAAGGCTGCTTCGACGATCCCCGCCTCGAGGTGGTGATCGCCGACGGCAAGGACTACGCCGCCACCTCCAAGGACCGCTTCGACCTCATCATCATCGATTCGACCGATCCCATCGGCCCGGGCGAGGTGCTGTTCACCTCGAGCTTCTACGGCGACTGCAAGCGGATGCTGAAACCGGGCGGCGTGCTCGTGACGCAGAATGGCGTGCCGTTCTTCCAGCCGGACGAGCTCCGCAACACCGTCTTCAACTTTTCCCGCCTCTTCGCCGACGCAGGATGCTATCTCGCGGTGGTGCCGACCTATGTCGGCGGCTTCATGGCGCTCGGTTGGGGAACCGACAACCTCGCGCTGCGCAAGGTCGCGCTGCCGGTGGTCGAGAAGCGCTATCGCGATGCCGGACTCAAGACCCGGTACTACACGCCTGAGCTCCACAAGGCGGCCTTCGTGCTTCCCGCCTTCATCGGCGAGATCGTCGATGGCGCCCGCAAGAGCGCCGGGAAGTAATCGTTAACCGTTCCCGCTTGCCATTCGTTCAGCATGCCGACGGCCTCGCGTTGAGCGGGCCCTCCCCATCGCCTATCCTCTGATCGGGACAATGGGGCTGGCCGCCTGGCCAGGGTTGGGATGCGTAGAATCCTCCTTCTCGGGGCGATGGCGGTGCTGGCGGCAGTCCAGGCCTCGCCCGCGGCTCTGGCGGCGCGCAGCGGCTGCACGGGCATTTTCGAATGCATGAACCGGGAAAGCCGCAGTTCGGCCGTGCCGCGGCAGGTCGTCGACTTCCCCGACACCCGTTTCACACCGGGCATGGTCGTCATCGTGGCCGAGCGTCACGCCCTCTATTATGTCCTGCCTGGGCGCAAGGCGATCCGCTACCCGATCGGCGTCGGCCGTGACGGGTTCCAGTGGAAGGGATTCTACCGGATCGAACGCAAGGCCGAGTGGCCGAGCTGGGTTCCGCCGGCCGAGATGATCGCGCGCGAGGCGCAGAAAGGGATCAGGCTTCCGGCCTACATGCCGGGCGGCCCCAACAATCCGCTCGGCGCCCGCGCGCTCTATATCGGCGGCACGCTCTACCGCATCCACGGCACCAACGCGCCTCACACGATCGGCGGCAACGTCTCCTCCGGCTGCATCCGCATGCTGAACCGGGACGTCGTGGACCTCTATGAGCGGGTGAAGGTCGGCGCGAGAGTGTTCGTCTACCACTAGGGCTTAAACGGCGCGCGAAAGAAGATGCCCCGGAGCTTTCGCTGCCGGGGCATTCAGTTCGGGAGGTGTGCCGAGAAAAAACTATCTCTTCTTGGCAGCCTTCTTCGCAGTCTTCTTCGCCGCCTTCTTTGCAGGCTTCTTCGCCGCCTTCTTGGCGGGAGACTTCTTTGCAGCCTTAGCCATGCGGGTTCTCCCCTCAATGGGTTTAATGGAACTCTTCAAGCCTCACATCGACGGGTTCCGCACAAGCTCATAGCAAGAACGCCATGACACGGAATCGTCATGGGATGACTGATTCCCCTCTTTTTTCGATTCTGCAATATCTCTTGTGGAAGATTCTGAAATCTTCTTCGCACCTGTTGCCAAGAAACATCATCAGTACACTGATGAATTTTGGCCCTCCGCGAGCGTATTGGACGCGTCCGTTGAGGTGTTCGAAGGCGATGCGCACGCGCCGCCGAGCATCGATCGAGTTAACCACCTCTCAACCAAGCTTCTCTAACCATGCAGGTTCGCTGAGCGATCCGCCGCGAGGCGGCTTGACCGGAGAAAGCTCGGAACGGGCGCCGCGGCAGATGATTGGAAGGGAAGCGAAGCTGGGCAGTTTCGCCCGCCTCCTGGCGGGTCTTTTGCTTTGCCTTGCCATGCTGGGAGCTGCTTCGCCCGCCGGCGCGGGCGAGCAGCCCTCGCCGCGCGCCTCCGCCGTGAAGATCGGCGTCGACGGCACGCGCACGCGCATCACCATAGACGTCTCCTTAGCGGTCAGCTTCAACGTCTACGTATTGCCGGACCCCTACCGGACGATCATCGACCTGCCGGAAATGGACTTCCAGCTGCCGGCCGGCGCAGGCCGGGAAGGCGCCGGCATCGTTTCCGGCTACCGCTTCGGCAAGCTCGACAAGGGGCGCTCGCGCGTCGTCATCGATGCGTCGGGGCCCGTGCTGATCGAGAAGTCCTACGCGGTCCAGGGCAGGAACGGGAAACCGGCGAGCCTCGTGGTCGAGCTCTTTCCGACCGACGCCGAGACCTTCGCGCGGGTGAACCAGTCGGAGCTGGCGCAGAAGGAAGCGGTCGCTCCTGACGCCCAGATCACCGACAGCATCATCGAGCCGGCGAGCCTTCCTCCCGAGGAGATCGAGGCGAAGGCCCGGCAGGGCAGGGGGCTTGCGCCGCTTCCGCGCCCGAAGCCGGACCGTGCCGAGGCCGCGCGCAAGACCTTGACGATCGAGACGCCCTCCAGGCCGCGCAATGCCAGGCGGGTGGTGGTGATCGACCCTGGTCACGGGGGCATCGATCCTGGCGCCGTCGGGGTTAAGGGAACGGCGGAGAAGGATGTCGTGCTGGCGTTCGCCAGGGCGCTCCGGGAAGCGCTCGAGGCGTCCGGCCGCTACAAGGTCGTCATGACCCGCGACAAGGATGTCTTCCTGACGCTGCGCGACCGCGTGCGGGTGGCGCGCTCCAACGAGGCGGAGCTTTTCATCGCCCTTCATGCCGACGCCCTCCGCCGCTCCGACACGCGCGGCGCAACCGTCTACACGCTTTCCGACAAGGCTTCCGATGCCGAGGCCGAAGCGCTGGCGCAGAAGGAGAACCGGGCGGACATCATCGGCGGCGTCGATCTCGGACACGAGAACGAGGAGATCACGGGCATCCTCATCGATCTGGCGCAACGGGAGACGAGGAACCACTCGACATTCTTCGCCAAGCAGCTCGCCGCTGGAATGAAGCCAGTGACGCGCTTCACCTCGCGCCCAATCCGCTCAGCGGGGTTCCGCGTCCTCAAGGCACCCGACATTCCCTCCGTGCTCCTCGAACTCGGCTACATCTCGAGCGCGTCCGACGAGGCGCTCCTCACCTCGCCGGCCTGGCGCAGCAAGGTCTCCAGGTCGATCGCGGCGGCCGTCGACGACTATTTCGCTGCACGCCTCGCCGCGCGCTGATCCTTCCGCCGGATCCGGTCCCAAATTACGCGTATCTGGCGTCTGCCGGCCGTGCTATGCAGGTGGCGGCGGCGCTATTGGGATTGATTTGCCGGATGCTGCGTTTCCTCGGGCTCCTTTTTTCCGCTGGGTTCATTCTTGTCTGCGGCGTCGCGGCCGGCGCGGCCGTGATCATCTGGGAGACCTCGAAGGATCTTCCGGACTACAAGCAGCTCGCACTGTATGAGCCGCCCGTGACGACGCGCGTCCACGCCGGCGATGGTTCGCTGCTCGCGGAATATGCCAAGGAGCGGCGTCTCTTCGTTCCGATCGACGCCATCCCGAAGCCGCTGATCAACGCGTTCCTGTCCGCCGAGGACAAGACCTTCTACGAGCACCCGGGCATCGACTGGCAGAGCCTCGCGCGCGCCGTGATCGTGAATGTCGAGACGCTCGCCAGCGGCGGCGACAAGAGGATGGTCGGGGCCTCGACCATCACCCAGCAGGTGGCGAAGAACTTCCTCCTGACGAGCGACCGCACCGTCCAGCGCAAGCTCAAGGAGGCCCTGCTGGCGCTGCGCATCGAACAGACCTTCAGCAAGGACCGCATCCTCGAGCTCTATCTGAACGAGATCTTCCTCGGGCTCGGCTCCTACGGCGTGGCGGCCGCCGCCCTCAACTATTTCGGTAAGCCGCTGACGGATCTGAACGTCGCCGAGATGGCCTATCTCGCGGCCCTGCCCAAGGCGCCCAACAACTACAACCCGTTCCGCCACCAGGATCGCGCCATCGAGCGGCGCAACTGGGTCCTCGACCGTATGCTGGAGAACGGCTTCATTACGCAGGCCGAGCACGAACAGGCTGTCAAGGCGGCGCTGGGAGTCGCATCCAGCTCGGCCGGCGCCAGCCATTTCTCGGCCGGCTCCTTCGCGGAAGAGGTGCGGCGCGAGGTGCGCCAGCTCTATGGCGAGGAAAAGCTCTATGCCGGAGGCCTTTCCATCCGCACGACCATCGATCCCAAGCTCCAGATGGCCGCGCGGCGGGCATTGACGGCGGGCCTGATGAAATATGACCGCAAGCACGGCTGGCGGGGGCCTGTCCGCACCCTGGACGTCAAGGCCGACTGGGGGCCGGAGCTCGCCAAGATGGATGTGCCGAGCGACCTTTCACCCTGGGAGCTCGCCGTGGTGGTCGAGCTGACGGACGCCGGCGCCAGGATCGGGCTCAGGCCCGACACGGGGCCTGCCGGCAAGGTGTCCGAGAAGCGGGTGATGGCCTCGATCCCGCTCGCGCTCATGAGCTGGGCCCGCAAGGCGACGCCCAAGGGTCTCGGTCCGGAGGTCAAGGTGCCGTCGGACGTCCTGTCGGTGGGGGATGTCGTCTACGTCGCCCCCTCGCAGTCGCCGGACCAGTGGTATCTCGTGCAGCTGCCGGCGGTGGAGGGCGCGCTCGTCGCGATGGATCCTCATACCGGCCGCGTGCTGGCGCTGGTCGGCGGCTTCTCCTACGGCAAGAGCGAGTTCAACCGCGCCATCCAGGCGCTGCGCCAGCCCGGCTCCTCGATCAAGCCCTTCGTCTACGCTGCCGCGCTGGACAACGGATACACCCCGGCCTCGGTGGTGCTCGACGCGCCGATCGAGTTCAAGATGTCGTCCGGCGACATCTGGAAGCCGAAGAACTACACCAACAAGTATCACGGCCCCTCGACGCTCAGGCGCGGCATCGAATTGTCGCGCAACGTGATGACCGTGCGGCTCGCCAATGACATGGGGATCGCCAAGTTCGGCGCTCTCGCCGAGAGGCTCGGCATCTATGACCGCATGCCGAACCACCTCGCGATGGCATTGGGAGCGGGGGAGACGACGCTGCTCCGGATGACGACCGCCTATTCCATGCTGGCGAACGGCGGCAAGAAGATCGAGGCGACCCTGATCGACCGCATCCAGGACCGCTACGGCCGTACCGTCTATCGGCATGACAAGCGGGACTGTCCCTCCTGCAAGGCGGAAGAATGGACCGGCCAGGCCGAACCGGAGCTCTTCGACAACCGCGAGGAGGCCATCAATCCCTACACGGCCTACCAGATCACCTCGATGCTCGAAGGCGTCGTCCAGCGCGGCACCGGCCAGGCCCTGAAGCTGGTCGGCAAGCCGATTGCCGGCAAGACCGGCACCACCAATGACGAGCGCGATTCCTGGTTCATGGGCTTCACGCCCGACCTCACCGTCGGCGCCTATATCGGCTACGACAATCCCCAGCCCATGGGCCGGGAGGCGACGGGCGGCCTTCTTGCCGCGCCGGTCGTCGCGCAGTTCATGCGCGAGGCGCTGAAGGACAAGCCCGCCACGCCATTCCGCGTGCCGCCGGGAATCCAGCTCATCCCCCTCGATCCGAAGACGGGCCAGCGCGGCATCTATGGCGATCCGAACATCATCCTCGAGGCCTTCAAGCCGGGCGAGGAGCCCGGCACGGCCACGGTGGTCATTGGCGAGAACCTCGTTCCGGCCACGGGCGAGGCGGCTGTCATCGAGGGCGGCCTCACCACCGGCACCGGCGGCCTCTACTGACGGCGCCACGCGTTGTTTGACAATTCCGACCCGCCGCAGCTATTGACCGGCCTCCATAGGATCGAGAGCAGACGGAAGCGATGCGCGCCGAGATCGACAGCCTGGTCGAGGAAATGAAGCAGTCGGTCGGACTGCTGAGGAGGCATCTTTGACTGGGACACGGCCCAGAAGCGCCTCGCCGATCTGAACGCGAAGGCCGAGGACCCGAACCTCTGGTCCTCTCCCGAGAAGGCCCAGGACGTCATGCGCCAGCGTCAGGAGCTGGAGCGGCGCATCAGCACGATCCTCACCTTCGAGCGCACGATCGAGGACAACGTCGGCATGATCGAGCTCGGTGAGGCCGAGGGCGACAAGACCATCGTCGCCGAAGCCGAGAAGGCGCTCCTCGATCTCAAGCCCGAGGTCGCCAAGCGCGAGCTCGAGACGCTTCTGTCGGGAGAGGCGGACGGCAACGACGCCTATCTCGAGGTCCATGCCGGGGCAGGGGGCACCGAAAGCCAGGATTGGGCTCAGATGCTCATGCGCATGTATGTGCGCTTTGCCGAGAAGCGCGGCTACAAGGTCGATGTCATCGAGGAGCATTCCGGCGAGGAGGCGGGCATCAAGTCGGCGACCCTGCAGGTCAGTGGCGAGAACGCATATGGGTGGCTGCGCACGGAATCGGGCGTGCATCGTCTCGTGCGCATCTCGCCCTTCGACTCCAATGCCCGCAGGCACACCTCCTTCGCCTCGATCTGGGTCTATCCCGTCGTGGACGACAACATCGACATCGAGGTGAATGAGAGCGATTGCCGCATCGACACCTATCGCGCTTCCGGGGCGGGTGGCCAGCACGTGAACACCACCGATTCCGCCGTGCGCATCACCCATGTGCCGACCGGCATCGTCGTCCAGTGCCAGAACGAGCGCTCGCAGCACAAGAACCGCGCGACGGCCTGGTCGATGCTGCGGGCGCGGCTCTATGAGCTGGAACTGCAGAAGCGCGAGGAGGCAGCGGCCCAGCAGGCGGCGGGCAAGACCGACATCGGCTGGGGCCACCAGATCAGGTCCTACGTGCTGCAGCCCTATCAGCTTGTGAAGGATCTTCGCACCGGCGTGGAGAACACCAATCCCGCGGCGGTCCTCGACGGCGAGATCGACGGATTCCTGGACGCTTCGCTTGCCCAGCGGGTGCATGGCGGCAAGGCGGAGGTCGGCGCCGATCTGCAATAGCGCCGTGGGCGTTCCGGAAACGGAGTGGCAGGTTTACTCGGCGGCCTTGGGCCGGCGGGTGAAGTCGAGCGGCCGCAGGGTCTCCTCGTCCGCGAACGGGCTGAGGCGCCGCGTCTGCGTCTGGGGCGTGGGGAACACGTCCTCCTCCTCCGCCGCCTCGTCCTGGAACTGCCCGAGCGGATCGTCGACGCGGTGGATCTTTCCGTCGACATAGGCGCCGTGGTCGATCGAGATCGTCTCGCTGAGGATGTCGCCCTCGATATGGCCGCCGGAATAGACGTGCACGTGGATGCCGCGGGTATGTCCGATCACGCGTCCGCGGATGACGACCTCCTCCGCCAGCACCTCGCCGTGAATGACGCCATTGAAGTCAACCACCACCGACAGCCCGCGAACGTCGCCGTTCACCGTTCCGTCCACCTGCAGGTCGCCGTCCGACACCACATTTCCGTCGATGATCACGTCGCTCGCGATGATCGAGGGACCGGCGTCGCGGCCCTTGCGGCCTTTATTCTTGCGAAAACGCCTGAAGAGCATTCCGTGCCTTCCAGAAACGGGTCGGGTCGACGGCGCGGCCGCCGATGCGTGTCTCGTAGTGGAGATGCGGTCCCGTGCTGCGACCGGTGCTGCCGATCAATCCGACGATCCGGCCTGCGTCCACCTGCTGACCCTGCTTTACCTTGATCGCGCTCATATGAGCATAAACCGTGCTGATACCGTTGTCATGGAGGATTTCCACGGATTTACCATAGGCTCCGTCCCATCCTGCCCTGACGACCTTGCCGGGCGCCGTTGCCACGATCTTCGAGCCATACTGGCCTCTGAGGTCCACGCCCGAATGCAATGCCGCCACGCGGCGGAAGGGATCGCGGCGGATGCCGAAGCCGCTGGAAACCTTGGTGCTGCCGGTGACGGGAACGCTGAGCGGCAGCCTGTCGACCTGCGCCAGAAGCTGATCTTCCTGGGAAAAGCTCTGAATGGCGGCCTGAAACCGGTCTGTAAGGGGAGGGGTCGCCAGGGCGCCGAGCGACGCCGCCACGAACGGACCGCCTATGTCGGCATCGCCCGAGGAGGCAAGCCGGGCCACGCGCTGCTTCGAGAATCCAAGGCTGGAGAATATCTTCTTGAGTTCGCGGACGCGTTCCTGGCTGAGCTTGGCGGCGTCGGCGACGGCCGTGATCTCGGCGGCTTCAAACTCGGCGAAGCGCCCACGGAGCTCCTTCAGTGGTTGCGCGGCCTCGTCGGGAGAGCGGAAGTCGGCGGCGTATTTCTGACGGAACGTCAGCTCGTTGAGGCTGCCTTTTGAGGATTTGGTGGGGGCGAGTGAATCCTCTCCAAGGGAGCTGCGTTTCCCGGGCGCCGGAGCCTCGTCGTCGTCCGCAGCCGGAGTCTCGCCCGCCACGCCCTTGCGGAGGAGATCCGTCAGCAGCCGGTGGCGCTCGACCAGCTTCTCGTAGTCGGCCCGCACCTCGTCGACCTTGTCGAGGTAGCTTCCCTGATCGAGAAGCAGGCGATCGTTGAGCCGGTCGACCGCCGTCCGCATGGCGGCCAGACGGTCTTCATACTCGAGCTTGGCGCGGTATCCTTGGGGGTTCGAAGCCGACAGATAATCATCGTTGAGGAGGAAGCCCAAGCTGGCATAGGCGACCCAGAAGATGCCCGCCGCGATGGCCACGAGCCCTGCGATCTGGCGGCCGGGACCGAGCGTGAGGAAGCGGACGTCCCCTTCGCTGCGCATATAGATCTGGCGTTCGCGGAACGCGTGCGAGAGCATGGCTCGAAAGCCCGCTCCGCGCCTTTCCCGACGATGCGCGCGACGGTGTCGCATTCCCCTCCTTTGGGCCCGCGAAGCCCCGGCAAATCAAACCCGCTTGACGCAAAGTGACCGCTGAATCTGGTCACTTTATGGTCATTAACCTTTGCCTAACCCTGAGTTTTAGGGGCCGGCCGCCGCACTGTCACCCAGTTTTTGCCAGTTTTCCGAGGTTTTGCGCTCGGTGCCTCACGCCAAGGCCTGTGCTGCGCCGAGCACTTCCGCGGCGTGGCCCGGGACCTTGACCTTGCGCCAGACCTGGGCGATTCGGCCGTCGCGGCCGATCAGGAAGGTCGACCTCTCGACCCCCATGAACTTGCGGCCGTACATGCTTTTTTCCGTCCAGACGCCATAGGCTTCCAGCGCCGACCTTTTCTCGTCGGAGGCCAGGACGAGATCGAGCTTGTGTTTCTTGCTGAAGCGCTCGTGGCTTTGCGGGCTGTCGGGGGAGATGCCGACAACCACGGTATCCGCGGCCTCGAAGGCCTTTTTGAGAGCGGTGAAGTCGATTGCCTGCCTGGTGCAGCCGCTTGTGTCGTCCTTCGGATAGAAGTATAGGACGATTTTCCGACCCCGATGCTCGCCGAGCGTGACTGCCTTGCCGTCGGCGGAGGGAAGCGAAATATCCGGAGCCTTCGCCCCTGTCTCGGCCTTTCCCGCCATTTGCGCCATCCTTTCGTCCACTTGTCTCCGTTAGTGAAACCCGGTCGCGCGCGACTCCCAGGCCAGAAGTCGCTGCGTGTTTATGATTTCGACGGTGCTTGTATAGTGTCACCGGCCGCGCCGACTCAACGCTGGATTCGCGCCGGTATATCCCGTGCCGTCGGCGTCGTTGGCTGCCGGATGAACTCACGCCGTAAAGGACGCCCGGGGCAGGGAAGTTGCGCAGCAGGCTGAAACGCATCTCGCTCATTGCGGTCGCGGCGGCGCTGGTACTCTGTATTTCGGTGGCCGCCGCCTTTATGTGGCGCCTGTCCCAGGGACCGGTGGCGCTGACATTCCTGACCGGCCAGGCTCAGGAGATCCTCAGCAACAAGCTGCCGGGCATGCGCACCAGCATCGGCGATGTGATCGTCGAGCGCGACGAGTCCGGGACGCCGCGCTTCCGCCTGCGCGACATCAAGCTCACGGATGAGTCGGGCGATGTCCTGGTCCAGGCGCCCCGCGCGGCGGTCAAGGTCAACGGCACGGCGCTCTTCTCGGGACGCGTCGAGCCGACGGAGCTGCATCTTATCGGCCCCCGCGTCATGGTCCGCCGCATGCTCGACGGCACCATGCGGCTGGGCTTCGGCGCGACACCTTCCGCCCAGCAGCAGGAGGAGAGCCCGCCTTCCTCGACGGGGCTTGGCGCCAACGGCAAGACCGACCGGGCCGATGTCGATCAGCCTGCCAACACCGCTACCGTGCAGGACGGGCAGTCGATGAAGGTGCTGGGGGAGTTTTACAACGCCTTCCTGGCGGGCCAGGGGCGTCTTTCGGCGGCGCCCACGCTGGGCCTGATCCGGGTCACCGAGGCCCAGATCTCGGTCTATGACGAGGCCAACGACGCCTATTGGAACGCGCCTCACGCCAACCTCGTGTTCAATCGCGTGCCCTATGGCGTGGCGCTCTTCGCCGACGCGCAGATCGCCTCCGGCAACCAGCCCTGGCGCACCGAGATCGTCGCGAGCTACCGGACCGAGAGCAAGAGCTTCTCGGTCAGCGCGAAGATCTTCGACCTGGTGCCGGCGGACCTCTCGGACAAGGTGTTCGCGCTCTCGCAGCTCGCGCAGGTGCGACTGCCGCTGTCGGGCCGCGCCGAGGTCGATTTCACGGAGGAAGGCGTCGTCAGCAAGGCCTCGGCGGAATTGAACGCCGGCGCCGGCAAGGTCGGATTCCCGGGCTACATCTCCGAGCCGATCCTGATCGACGAGGGCACGATCCACCTCAGCTACGATCCGGCCGACGGCGAC
>JBFXDI010000099.1:0-15346 GCA_050181295.1 Parvibaculaceae bacterium
GGACAGGCCCGAATTGACCAAGGCTCCGTCGACAAGGTTCTCCACCGCATGCGCCATGTTGGCGTCCGGCCGCACGTAAGCCGGGTCCTTGCCGCCGAGTTCCAGCCCGACATGGATGAAGGTGCCGGCGGCCGCCTGCTCGATGGCCTTGCCGCCCGCGACCGAGCCCGTGAAGCAGACGGCGTCCGCCAGCCTGGAGGAGAGGATCTCGCCCGCCTGCGCGTGGCTGAGCACGAGATGCTGGAAGCAGCCCTCCGGCAGCTTCGCGGCATCGAACGCCTTCTGGAAGCGCTCGGCCACGAGCAGCGTGTTGGAGGCGTGCTTGAGCACCACCGCGTTGCCGGCCATGAGCGCCGGTACGATGGAATTGACCGCCGTCAGATAGGGGTAGTTCCAGGGCGCGATGGTGAAGACGACGCCCAGCGGCTCGCGCGTCACGGCCCGCCTGAACCCCTGCTTCTCGCCCGGGTCGAAGGGCTTCAGCGCCTCGCCGGCGAGAGCGATCATGTAGCGGGCGCGTTCCTCGAAGCCCCGGAGTTCGCCCGCCCCGTAGCGCACCGGCCGGCCCATCTGCCAGGCGAGTTCCGGCACGATCTCGTCCTTCATGGCGAGCATGGCGTCGACGGCGGCGGAGCAGTAGCGGGCGCGTTCCGAGATCGGGCGCTTGCGCCATTCGGCCTGTGCGGCGCGGGCGCGCCGGAAGGTCTCGGCGACCTCTTTCTTCCTCGCGATCCTGCGCTCGGCATAGACCGAGCCGTCCACGGGGGAGATGCACTGTATGACGTCTGACATGGGATTATCGTCCGCGCGGGTATGTAACGCACCCTGCGGCGCGGGCAAGGATCGCCTGTGGATGAGGTAAACCAGGCACGTCCGCTCCCCTCGATTCCCCTCAATACTGCTCGAAACCGCGCTTCAATTCCCAGTCGGTGATTCTGCGATCATACTCGAATTGCTCCCAGCGTGCGGTGTGGACGTAATGATCGATCACCTCGTCCCCCATGGCGCCGCGTAAAAGCTTCGATTTATCAAGGAGTTCAGTTGCATCCCGCAGCGTCTTGGGAATCTCCCGCAGGCGCTTTCCGGTGTAGGCATCGCCGGAAAAGGCAGGCTCCAGCTCTAACTTCCGCTCAATTCCGTCGAGGCCCGCCGCCAGGAGCGCGGCGAAGGCAAGGTAGGGATTGAGGTCGGCGCCCCCCACCCGGCATTCGATCCTGACCGCCTTGGAGTCCGCCCCGCAGAGGCGGTAGCCGGCGGTCCGGTTGTCGAAGCTCCAGATGGCGCGGGTGGGGGCGAAGGTGCCGGCCTGGAAGCGCTTGTAGGAGTTTATATAAGGCGCCAGGAAGTAGGTGATCTCCCCGGCATGGGCGAGGAGGCCCGCCATGTAGTGGCGCATGAGGCTGGACATGCCGTGCTCGGCCTTGGGCTCGTGGAAGAGAGGCTTCCTGCCGTCCTTCGACCAGAGCGACTGGTGGATGTGGGAGGAGTTGCCGGCGAGCCCGTAGTCCCACTTGGCCATGAAGGTGAGGGCCTTGCCGAGCCCCCAGGCGATCTCCTTGCAGCCGTTCTTGAGCACCACGTGCCGGTCGGCCATCTCCAGCGCCTCGCCGTAGCGGACGTTGATCTCTTCCTGCCCCGGCCCCCACTCGCCCTTGGAGCATTCGACCGGGATGCCCGCGCCCTCCAGGCCGTTGCGGATCGCCCGCATGACGCCCTCTTCCTTGGTCGTCTGCAGGATGTGGTAGTCCTCGATGTAGTGGCCGCTGGTCTTGAGCCCCTTGTAGGCCTTGGCGTGCGCGCTCTCGTAGGTCTCGTCGAAGAGGAAGAATTCGAGCTCGGAGGCGAAGTAGGCCATCATGCCGAGCTTCGACAGGCGCTCTAGCTGGCGCTTGAGGACGTTGCGCGGCGCGTGTGGCAGCGGCGCGTGCGTATGGTGGTCGAGCACGTCGCAGACGACGAGCGCCGTGCCTTCGAGCCATGGGATGCGCCTGAGCGTCGCCAGATCCGGCTTGATGACGAAGTCGCCATAGCCCCGCTGCCAGCTCGCGGCCTTGTAGCCGGGCACCGGCTCCATGTCGATGTCGTCGGCCAGCAGATAGTCGCAACCATGCGTCTCCTCGTAGGCCTGCTCCACGAAGTTGCGAGCATGGAAGCGCTTGCCCATGAGGCGGCCCTGCATGTCCGGAAAGGCCGCCACCACGGTGTCGATCGCGCCCCTGGCGACGTCGCGCTTGAGATCCGCGAAGGTGAGATTGCCGCTCATGTCGTTCCTGTCGTTCGTAAGACCGGCAGCCACCCGAGGTGGCTGCCGGCAGGATTGGTGAAAGCGTAGGGATCAGGCGCTGCGATGCTCCATCGCGAACTCCTCCTCAGGCGAGAGGATGAGCTTGTGGCGCCCGATGAACGCGAAGTAGAGGATGGCCACGGCGAACCATATGAGGACGCCGTAGACGCCGGCCCGATAGACCGGATCGGCGAGCTGATAGGCGAGAGTGACGAGGCCGATCACGATCGTCGCCACCGCGCCTGGAATGCCGAGAGGGCTGCGATACGGCCGCTCGATATTCGGCTTGTTGACGCGAAGAAGAATGAACGACACAGCCTGCAGGATGTAGGAGGTCATGGCGCCTGCCACCGCCATGTTGAGCAGCGTTCCTCCGATCACCGCCGAGCCCGCGCCCGCGCCCCTGAGCAGGAAGATGAGGATCATGAGGCCGAGGCCGACGATGGCGCCGGCGATCATGGCCACGTGCGGCGTCTTCCACTTGTCGTGGGTGATCGACAGGAAGGGCGGGAAGTAGCCGGCCCGCGACAGGGAGAAGATCTGCCGCCCTTGCGCGAAGATGATCGTGTGGAAGCTCGCGATCAGCCCCACGATGGCGATGAAGGCCAGAACCTTCGCCTGCGTGTCGCCGAAGATGGCGCGGAAGCCGTCGAGCAGCGGCTCGCCGGAGGTCGAGAGCTTGAAGGTGCCCACCCCGATGACCGCCGGGTTCAGCCACAGGATCATGAAGGCCGAAACGATGAGCGTGAACATGCCGGCGATGATGCCTTTCGGCATGTCGCGCTTCGGGTCGACGGATTCTTCCGCAGCGAGCGGCAATTGCTCGATGGCGAGGAAGAGCCAAACTGCGAAGGGCAGGGCGGCGAGCGCGCCGCCGATGCCGTGCGGCAGGAACGGGCCGTTGCCTTCCGGAAGCTCGGTTCCGTCGGGCGCGATGTTGAGCGCCCAGCGGCTGAAATTGATGTTCGGAATGGCGCTGGCCCAGAAGATCACGAGCACCGCCAGCGCGGCGAGCGTCACGATGAGCGTCACGCGGAACGACAGCGCGACGCCCATGACGTTCAGGATGACGAAGACGATGTAGCCGAGGATCCACCATACCGGCTGGAACTCCGGAGAGGTTCCGAAAATGCCGGTGAGATAGGAGCCGATGAAGAACATCACCACCGCCGGGGTGACGACATACTCGACGTTCTCGCACAGTCCGGTGATGAAGCCGCCCCACGGCCCCATGGAGGTGCGGGCGAAGGAATAGGCCGCGCCCGTATGCGGGAGCGCCGGCGACATCTCGGCGATCGAATAGACGAGGCCGAGATACATGATCGCCATGAGGATGCCGGCGATCAGCAGGCCGCCCCAGCCTCCCGCCGCGAAACCGAGATTCCAGCCGGAGAAATGGCCGGATATGACGGCGCCGACACCCAGCGCCCAGAGCGACCATACCCCCGCATAGCGCTGCAGGCCGCGCTTGGCGAAGTAACCCGCGTCAGCCTTCTTGTAGCTGACGCCACCCGATTCCGTCTGTGCCATAGGACCCCTCCGTTCAGGTTACAGACAAAATTTCCTTCTCATGCGCGCGCCGCTGTCCTCCCGCGGAAAGTGGCGAGCGCTTCGGTAAGCAGATTGGCCAGCCGTTCGACCCAGGACGCCTGCTCCCTCTCGATCCTCACGAGATCGTTGCGGATCTCGATCATGACATTGAGCAGGCCGCGGGGCAGGGCGTGGATTTTCAACGTGTGGGTGACGCCATCCTCCGGCCCATAGGGCTCGTTGCGGCGCGTCACCGGATTTTCCTGCCGCCCGACGGCGGCGAGCATGGCGTCGGCAAGCCGGCTGTCGGTATCGTGCAGGAGGCCGAGTTCGACGATGCGCCGCCTTCCCTTGTAGACAGGCGTGAAGCTGTGGATGGTGACGAGCGTCGGCAGAATGCCTTTCGCGAGGCGGCGCTCGATGAGCTCCGCGATTTTCGCGTGGAAGGGACGGTAGATCGCCCGTGTGCGCTCCTCGCGCGCCGCGGCCGTGAGGCCGGCATTGCCCGGTATCGGCGTCACCTCGCTCACCGCCGGGATCGCGTCCGGAGCCTCGGGCGGGCGGTTGCAGTCATAGACCAGACGGGAATAGCGCTGCAGCACCAAGGGCGCGCGAAGCCGCTCGGCGAGGCCGCGCGAGACCGCCTCGGCGCCGATATCCCAGGCGATATGGGCTTCGAGGTCGGACGCTTCCAGCCCGAGATTTCCGAGCGATTTAGGGATCTTGCGACCGGCGTGCTCGCACACGAGCAGGAAGGGCGAGGCAGCCTCGCCATTCAGCACCACGACCGGGTCTTCCTCTCCCGCCAGCAGCGAACCCTGCATGCCGACGTCACCCCCCTCGAAACGACCGTCACAGGTTCTGAATGGATATTTTCAGAAGCCACCCGATCTGTCAAATTCGTTACAGACCGGGAGCGGGTGAGGGGTATGAAGGGGACGGCGAAAGCCACGATCGCGGAGCGCATCCGCGCATCCTTCGACAAGCTGACGCCGGCCGAGAGAGTGCTCGTGAACGCGCTCCTCGCCAACTACCCGATGGCGGGGCTCGCGAGCATCACCGAGTTCGCGCGCACCGCCAAGGTGTCGACGCCGACGGTGCTGCGGACCGCCAAGAAGCTCGGTTTCACCGGCTTTCCCGATTTTCAGGCGCGGCTTCGCCAGGAGCTGGAGGCGCAGCTCTCGACTCCGCTCTCCAAGCACGAGCAGTGGGCCGCGGGCGCACCCGCGGGCCACATCCTCAACCAGTTCGCCGCCGCCGTGATGGAGAACCTCAGGGCTTCGCTAGGATACATCGACCATCGCGATTTCGACCGCGTGGCCGATCTTCTCGGCGATCGCCAGCGATCGGTGCATATCGTCGGCGGACGCATCACCCGTTCGCTGGCGGAATATCTTTTCACGCATCTGCAGGTCGTCCGCCCGGAGGTGTTTCTGTTGCCGGGCTCGCAAAGCCTCTGGCCGCAGCACCTCCTGAGCATGGAAGCGCGCGACGTTCTCGTGATCTTTGATGTTCGCCGCTACGACGCGGGTCTCATGGCGCTTGCCGAGCTCGCGCAGGCGCGCGGGGTGGAAATAGTGCTCTTCACGGATCAGTGGATGTCGCCCATTTCCAGCCTTGCATCGCACGCCCTGCCGCTCAGGATCGAGGTGCCCTCGAGCTGGGATTCAGGCGTCGTGACCATGTTCATCGTCGAGGCGCTGATCGCCGCGGTGGTCAATGCGCTGTGGCCGGACGCCTCGCATCGCATGCAGGAGCTCGAGACGCTGTTCGGCCAGGCGAAGCGGTTCAGGCGGTAGATCCATTCACCGCTCGACTCCTCCCCTCGTCATTGCCGCCCCGGACTTGATCCGGGGTTGACCCGGCAATCCTCTTGTATCCACCCATTGGAAAAGGATGGCCGGCTCGGAGGCCGGCCATGACGAAGTGAGAAAGGTACGCCCTCTACTTGTTGAGGTAGAGGCTCGCGAGCCGGTCCGCCACGTCGGAGAAGGCCTCCGAGAGCTCCTCGGCGCTGCTCGCGTCGTAATACTGGTCGGGGCTGTCGGCGCAGTTCCTGAGCAGCTCCTCGGTATCCTCGTCACCCACCTCGAAGGCGATGGTGTAGATGCGCACGCCGTCCTTCTTGATGTTGGCGCAAGCCTCGGAGAGGAGGGTGTTGGCGAGCGTCACATTCGAGCCGTCGTGCTTGGGATATTTGGGCGAGCGGACATTGGCGCCGTCGGTCATGAGCAGGATGGCCTTGACCGCCGCTTTCTGCTTCGCCTCGGCCGAGGTCAGGCCTGTGTCGAAGGGCGCGATGCTGGTCAGACTCCGCCAGCCCCAGACGAGGCCCGCCGGGATATAGGTGTTGCCGCTGGCGCCGAGTGCTTTGACCTGCTTCTTGAGATTGGTCTTGTTGTTGGTGAGCTCCGTGACGGCGGCCGGGCAGGAGATGTTGAGAAGGCCCGGCACCTTCTCGAGCGAATAGTCCTCGTCCTTGACATTGAGCGGATAGGTGCGGGACCCGACGCAGCCGTTCCACTTGTACTTCGTGGTCTTGTCGGCGCAGGTCGTTACCGGGGGGCCGTAGGTGTAGTCGCACACCTCCTGCTGATAGGTATAGGGAACGCCGTCATTGGTGCCGGTCTTGGTCACCATGCGGCAGTTCTTCTTGCTCGTCACCGGCTTGGTGGTCGTGCACTGGTTGGTGGTCACGCTGTAGTCGGCCGGCACGTTGATCCACGGCTTGTTGCGGTTGGCGAGGCCGACATTCACGTAGTCCGAGAAGGGCACGATGGCGATCTTCGCCTGGCTGTTCGGGGCATCGAGCAGCGTGTCGACCATCTTGTTGGCGGCATCCTTCAGCGCGGTGATCCTGGTTCCCGTCATCGAGCCCGTGACGTCGAGCACGAGCGACACCTCGACCGGCGTGGCGCGGCCGATCACGGCCTGCGCCGTCACGTCATGGGTCATCTCTTCGATCGCGACGACCCGCATGAGCGTCGTCGGCTGCTGCGCCTCGATGCGGAGCGAATAGGCCTCGTCCTTCGCCGGCAGGCCCTCGACCTTCTTCAGCTCGAACTCCTCGAGCGGAGTTTCCAGCTGGCTGTTGGCATCGAAGTAGCGCCGCGCGATGGCCGTGAGGTCAGCGTCACTGAGCTGGGCGTTGTTGCTCTTGGCACGGACGGCGGCGAGGACGGAACCGTCTACCACCGTCTGGAGCTTCGCGTTGGCGTCGGTGTAGCGCGCATAATCGACCGCCACGCCCGTGACCGTCACGAGACCGAGCAGCGACACTCCGAAGGTGAAGGCGACGCTTCCGCTGTCCGCGCCGGGAAACTTACGAAACATACCGACCTCGCCATGGCTGTTGCCCGGCGACAGTAACTTCGCTCCCCTGTGATTACCTCTAAGCGAACCGGGACAATTTTAGTCAACCCGCGGTTCAGCTCGAGGCCGAGCGGTGGAGGATGCCGTTGTAGATCTCCTCGTCCCCCACGATCCCGATCAGCCGGCCGTCCTCGACCAGGGCCACCGGCAGGCCCGTCTGGCGCCGGGCGTCGATGATCTTGCGCATGGATGTCGAGGGCGCCATGGCCGCAAGCGTGCCATGGGGATGCCGGCCTTCGGCGCCTTCCGTCACGCTCAGCGGCCGGCCACCGAGCGTCGCCGACTGGATGCCGCCGGCCGGCGAGAGGCCGAGACGCAGATCGCGGATATCGTCGATGAGGAGCGCCTCGCCGTTCCTGCGGAGCTTGGCCGTCGGCGACATCATGGTCGCGCCTGTGAGCACGTTAAGAGGGTTCATGTGGGCGACGAACTCGGCCACGTAGTCGTTGGCGGGCTTGAGCACGATATCCTGCGGCACGCCGTGCTGGACGATGCGGCCGGACTCCATGATGGCGATGCGGGTTCCGATCTTCAGCGCTTCGTCGAGGTCGTGGCTGACGAAGACGATGGTGCGCCTGAGCTGCCGCTGGAGCGCCAGAAGCTCGTCCTGGAGCTTGGTGCGGATCAGGGGATCGAGCGCCGAGAAGGGCTCGTCCATGAGCAGGATCGGCGCTTCGGTGGCGAAGGCGCGCGCGAGGCCGACGCGCTGCTGCATGCCGCCCGACAGCTCCTGGGCGTATTTCTTGCCCCAGGCGGAGAGGCCCACGAGATCGAGCTGCTTCTGGACCCGCGCCTTGCGCTCGGCCTCCGGAACGCCCGCAAGCTCGAGCCCGAAGCCCGCATTCTCCTCGACGGTGCGCCACGGCAGCAGTGCGAACTGCTGGAAGACCATGGCGACCTTGCCCATGCGGATGCGCCGCAGCGTCTCCGGGTCGCATTTCGCGACATCGACGCTCTTCTCGCCGTCCCTCACCATGACGCTGCCGCGGATGGGCTTGTTGAGGCCGTTGACGGCCCGCATGAGCGTCGACTTGCCGGAGCCGGAAAGGCCCATGAGCACGGTGATCTCGCCCTCGCCGACATCGAGCGAGGCGTCCGCGACCCCGAGGATGGCCCCGCACTTTGAGAGGATGTCGGCGCGTGTCGCGCCCTGGTCGAGAAGCTTCAAGCCCTCCGCGGCGCGCTCCCCGAAGATGATGTCGACATGACGGAAGGAGACGGCGGGCTCGCTCATTTGCGCGTCCTCGCCTCGCCGACCCGGCACACGCGGTCGAGGATGATGGCGAGCACCACGATGGCGAGGCCAGCCTCGATGCCCATGGGGATGTTGACGGTGTTGAGCGCCCTGACGACCGGCTTGCCGAGGCCGTTGGCGCCGATGAGCGCGGCGATCACCACCATGGAGAGGCAGAGCATGATGCATTGCGTGAGGCCGGCCATGATGGTGGGAAGGGCGGCCGGCAGCTCGACCTTCCAGAGGAGCTGGCGTTTCGTGGCGCCGAAGGCCTCGCCCGCCTCCTTGAGCTGCGCGGGAACGGAGGTGATGCCGAGATGGGTGAGGCGGATGGGCGCCGGCACGGCGAAGATGACGGTGCAGATGAGGCCGGGCGCGAGGCCGAGCCCGAACAGCACCAGCGCCGGAATGAGATAGACGAAGGTGGGCAGCGTCTGCATGAGGTCGAGGACCGGCCGCATCGCCTTGTAGAGCCATTCGCGATGCGCAGCCGCGATTCCGAGCGGCACGCCGATGCCCATGGAGACGGCTGCCGCGCCGATGACCAGCGCCAGCGTCTCGATCGTTTCCTTCCAGAGCCCCTGGTTGACGATATAGAGGAGCCCGATCGCGACCCCGACGGTGATCGCCCACGAGCGCTGCAGCGCATGGGCGAGGGCGGCTATGAGCAGGATGACGACGAGTGGCGGCGGCCAGGCGAGCACCGCGATGATGGCCGCGAGCACCGACTCGATGCCCTTCGACAGCCCGTCGAAGAACCAGGCGAGCTGCGTGGTAAGCAGGTCGAAGAACTGCTTGCCCCACGCCCCGACCGGAATCTTGTACTGGGTGAACCAGTCCTCCATGGCCTTCCCCTTCCAGGAGGGTGCGACAAGGGGCGGCCGCCGGCCGCCCCCTCCGGAGTTTTAGAGCCCGAGGGCCGACTTGACTGCCGCGGTGGCGTCGCCCCCGTCCAGCGTCGTCACGCCCGCAAGCCACGGGGTGACGACATCGGGATTGGCCTTGAGCCAGGCGGTCGCCGCCTCCTCGCCCTGCTTGCCGTCGTTGAGGATGGCGCCCATGATCTCGTTCTCCATCGGAAGCGTAAACTTCAGGTTGGAGATGAATTTCCCTGCGTTGGGGCAATCCTTGTCGTAGCCGGCGCGGGTGTTGGTGTAGACGGTGGCGCCGCCGAAGTTCGCGCCGAACACCTCATCGCCGCCTGACAGATACTCCATCTCGAAGTTTGCGTTCATGGGATGCGGCGCCCAGCCGAGGAAGACGATGTCTTCCTTGCCGCGCGTGGCCTTGGCGACGGCCGACACCATGCCGGCTTCCGAGGACTCCACAAGCTCGAAGCCCTTGAGCCCGAACTGGTCCTTCTCGATCATGCCGAGAATGAGACGGTTGCCGTCGTTGCCCGGCTCGATGCCGTAGATCTTGTCGCCGAGCTTGTCCTTGAACTTGGCGATGTCGGCGAAGCTCTTGAGCCCTGCCTCGTAGGTGTATTTGGGGACCGCCAGCGTGTACTTGGCGCCTTCGAGGTTGACCCCCGTCACGGTGACGCTGCCGTCCTCCTTGTAGGGCTTGAGGTCGGCTTCCATGGTCGGCATCCAGTTGCCGAGGAAGACGTCGATGTCCTTGTTCTTGAGCGAGGCGTAGGTCACGGGCACCGAGAGCACCTGGACCTGCGGGTCGTAGCCCAGCGCCTTGAGGAGGACGGTGGCGGTGGCGGTGGTCGCCGTGATGTCGGTCCAGCCGACGTCGGAGAAGCGCACGGTCTTGCAGGACTCGGCATCGGCGGCATGGGCCGCGGACGCCATGAGGCCAAGCGACAGGACGAACGGGCCGAGCGCGGCCCGGAAGCGCGAATGCATGGTTCAACCTCCCTTGTGGAACCGGGCTCTCCGGCCGCGGCTCGGAATTAAGAAGCGTGTCGCCGGCTGCCGATCCCACAATCCCTTTCGGAAGCCGCCTGCGGCGGTTTTTAATTGATTGACCAATCAAAAACAAACTAAAAGAAGAGGTCTGGTTCATGCGGCGCTCGGCCGCGCGGGGATGAGGGAAATCATGCCCAAGCTCGGCATGGCGCCGATCCGGCGTCGCCAGCTCATCGATGCGGCGATCGCCTCCATCCACGAGTATGGGCTCGCAGACGCTACGGTGGCGCGCATCGCGCGCAAGGCCGGCGTCTCGCCGGGGATCGTCCACCACTACTTCGCCGACAAGGAGGAGCTTCTCTTCGCGACCATGCGCACGATGCTGGAGATCCTGCGGCGCGAGGCGCTGGAGCGGCTGAGCGAGGCCAAGGGCCCGCGGCAACGCATCGACGCGATCATCGACGCCTGCTTCGCGCGGAGCCAGTTCTCGCCCGACGTGATGGTGGCGTGGCTCGCGCTCTACGGCAGCGCCCGGCAGTCGGAGAGGCTCGCCCGCATCCTCAAACTCTATCACCGGCGGCTGAGGGCGAACCTCCTCATCGCGCTCCGCGAGCTTGTTCCGGAGGGCAGGGCCCAGGACCTGGCGGAAGGGATAGCGGCCATGATCGACGGGCTCTATCTGCGCTACGCCTTGAGGGGCACGCGGGTCGACCCGGCGCACCCCCGCCGCCTGACACGCGACTATGTGGATGCCGCGCTCAGCGCCGTGCCGGGCGGGGCCTGAGGCATGGCGGAGGAATTCGACTATGTGATCGTGGGATCGGGCTCCGCCGGCTCCGCCATGGCCTACCGCCTGACGGAGGCGGGCCATCGCGTGATGGTGCTGGAATATGGCGGCAGCGATCTAGGGCCCTTCATCCAGATGCCGGCGGCGCTCTCCTATCCCATGAACTGGCCGCTCTACGACTGGGGCTTCCGCTCCGAGCCAGAGCCCAATCTCGACGGCCGCCGCCTCGCGACCCCGCGCGGCAAGGTGATCGGCGGCTCCTCCTCGATCAACGGCATGGTCTATGTGCGCGGCCATGCGCGCGACTTCGACATCTGGGAGGAGCTGGGCGCCAAGGGCTGGGGCTTCCGCCACGTGCTTCCCTACTACAAGCGGCTCGAGACCTCGCATGGCGGCGAGGAAGGCTGGCGCGGCACGGACGGCCCGCTGCATGTGACTCGCGGCCTGATGGTCAATCCTCTCTATCAGGCCTTCATCGAGGCAGGCCGCGAGGCCGGCTATCCGGTGACGGCCGACTACAACGGGTGCCAGCAGGAAGGCTTTGGCGCCATGGAGCGGACCGTCTGGAAGGGCGTGCGCTGGTCCGCCGCCAACGCCTATCTGAGGCCCGCCCGCAGGAACGGACGCCTCAAGCTCGAAACGCGCGCTTTCGCCACCCGCATCGTTATGGAAGGCAGGCGCGCGGCCGGCGTCGAATACCGGCGTGGAGGCCAGTTGCGGGTCGCCCGCGCAGCCCGCGAGGTGATCATCGCGGCCTCCGCCATAAACTCGCCGAAGCTGCTCCAGCTATCGGGAATCGGCGATGCCGATCATCTGAGGTCAGTCGGGATAGCGGTGACGCACCACCTGCCGGGCGTGGGCGCCAACCTCCAGGACCACCTCGAGGTCTACATGCAGGTGCACTGCAAGGAGCCGATCACGCTCAACTCCAAGACCGGCCTTCACTGGAAGGCGTTGATCGGCGCCCAGTGGCTGTTCACGAAGACCGGTCTCGGCGCCACCAACCACTTCGAATCCTGCGGCTTCATCCGCTCGAGCGCCGGCATCGACTATCCGGACATCGAATACCACTTCCTGCCCGCCGCCATGCGCTACGACGGCAAGGCGGCCGCCCCCGGCCACGGCTTCCAGGTACATGTGGGGCCTATGCGCTCGAAATCGCGCGGCCATGTGCGGGTGCGTTCCGCCGATCCCGCCGCGCCGCCCGAGATCGTCTTCAACTACATGTCCCATCCCGACGACTGGAAGGAATTCCGCGCCTGCGTCCGGCTGACGCGCGAGATTTTCCGCCAGCCCGCCATGCAGCGCTATGCGGCAGCCGAGATCAGCCCGGGGGATGGGGTGTCGTCGGACGAGGAGATCGACGGCTTCATCCGCGAGCACGCCGAGAGCGCCTACCATCCCTGCGGCACCTGCCGCATGGGCACGGCGGACGATCCGATGGCGGTGGTCGATCCGGAGTGCCGTGTCATCGGCGTCGGGGGATTGCGGGTTGCCGATTCCTCGATCTTCCCGCAGATCACCAACGGCAATCTCAACGCGCCCTCGATCATGGTGGGCGAGAAGGCTTCCGACCACATCCTCGGCCGCGTGCCGCTGCCGCCGTCGAACCAGGAGCCTTGGATCAATCCGGACTGGCGCACGAGCCAGCGATAGGGTGAAGCTCGTAGCGCCTCAGATCAACGGCGATGATTTTCCACACAGCCGCAGGGCTTCCCAGATCGTCGCTTGATTGGCTGTGATGGTGGGGCGCCTGCAAGCCTCTTCTACCGCCAGCTTCGTTTGAAACCCCGGCATTGCCGTGTCAGGCACAAGGATCGCGTCAACCTCCTTGAGATCCATGTTTCGCGCGGCAGCAACAATTCTCTCCACACCCAACTGCGCCGCATCGGGACCGGCCGGAGCGTCAAGCCAGGCAAGGTCCCGTACCTCCACGCCGAACTCCCGCAGAAACGCCACGAAGGCTCGGGCGGCGGGCTCGGGATAGCTGGCAACCAAAGCAACGCTCTTTGCTCCAAGCTCTTTCAATGCGGCAGCGAACGCCAGAGATGTGCTGCTGGCAGGACAGCCCACCACCTTGGAGATCGCGTCGGCTTGCCGCTCGGCATGCGCCCGCCCGTCCACAAAGCTGCCGCTGGTGCAAGCCCACATGGCGACGTCCGGTCGAAGCGGAACGAGGCCCCGGGCAGCGTCTTCCAGGTTGGCGATCGATCCCGTCCGTTGCAGTTGATCGACATCATGATCGCGGCCTTCGCCGAATATGCGCGCCCCGACCAGATAGCATCGCACCGCATCGCCGCTGTCGTCTGCAAACTGGTAGTACTCGTACTCGGCCCCTCCCAGGGGATAAATGAATCCCAGCTTGGTCGGGCCGATGGCATTCATCGAATTTCTCCCTCTACCGCATCGTCGCCTTCAATAGAGTGGTGTGGAAGAAACGTAAAACCTCGATCTGTCAAAGCGGACTTTGAGCAGCGACGAAGCAGCTTCCGCCTTGCTTGTTGGTTTCTCAAATCCAAGTCGCGACTTTTTCTATGTTTCCGAAGCCACGCTGAGCCTAGCCTTCCCGTCCATTCGATGGTTTGGCGGGAGGTGAACAAGTGAGTGGCTTGCCCGAGACGGTCAGCCTGCGCGCCTTAGATCTTCACCGGTTCATGGTGGACTTGATGCTGGCGGCCGGCGCGTCGCGGCAGAATGCGGAATGCGCCGCCGACGTGCATCTCCACGCCGATCTGAAAGGTATTGGCGTCCAGGGGCTGGACTACGTGCCCTACACAATCGACAGCCTCGAGCGTCGGCTGATCGACGGCCACGCCGAGCCAGTCATTGTGACCCGCCGGGCCGGCAGCGCTGTGATCGATGGCCAGCGCGGGCTCGGGCAACCGGCAGCCATCGCCGCGGTCAGGCTTGCTGACGAACTTGCTCGCGAGGCCGGTTCGGCCACGGTCGCCGTCCGCAACTCCACGGACATCTTCATGATCGGCCACTATGCCGAACTGCTCGCCCGCGCCGGCAAGGTGGGCATCGTGGTGACATCGGGCCCACCGCTCGTTCACCCCCACGGCGGCACGGAGCGCCTTCTGAGCACGAATCCGATCGCGATCGGATTTCCACGCGGTGGCGACGATCCCTTCGTATTCGACATGGCGACCAGCGCGGTCGCGAGTTCCCGCGTCCGGCAGGCCATATACGAAGGGACGCCGCTACCGGAGGGCAGCGGGCGAGGACCCGACGGACGGCCGGCCACGGACCCCACGCTGGTTCGGCAGGGCGCGATCAGCCCGCTCGCCGGACACAAGGGGTTTGGCCTGGCTCTTGGCATCGGCCTCCTGTGCGGTCCGCTGACGGGAAGCGGCATCGGGCCGGAGTTAGCGGGCTGGCAGGCGGATGGCGAGACCCGCTCCCAAGGGCATCTGTTCATCGCCATCGACACAGCGGCATTTGGCGATCCGCGGGAGATCGCGGCAAGGGCGGAGTGGTATTTCGATATCCTCAGGAACTCGACCAGGGCGCCGGACCAGGACGGCGTACGCATTCCAGGCGAGCGGGCTGCCGAAGTTCGCCGGCGGCAGGAAAAGGATGGCGTGAAGGTGCTGGCGGCGACATGGAAGAAGGTCGGCGCAATCGCAGCACGGCTCGGGGTGAGAATTCCCCAGGTTTTGGAGACGGCGCCGTAAGAGCTATGGGTAGTTTTCGCGGGCGTATTAGATCGCGCGGACCTTCGGTCTCGAAGTGCTGGCGGCTTTTGCCGCCGCGGCGGGCGTCGTGAACAGGAGCTCAATGTAGTTCCGATACTGCCGCATCTGCTCGACATGCACTGCCGGATCGTCGAGCCCCTTGGAGAGCACGAGGCCGCCCTCGAAGATCGTCGTCACCATGTCGGCGAGCTCGCGCGCATTGACCGGCAGTGCGGGAGTGCGAACGGCCATGGCGGCCTCGAACTTCTCCTGCAGCCGGTCTCGCCACTTGAGAAAGCCCTCGGCGATCACCTTGCGGGTGCTCTCGTCGAAGAGGCCCGCCTCGAAGCAGAAGGTGGCGAACATGCAGCCGGGATGGGGGCCGCCGAGCTTGCCGAGCTCCTCCTCGATCAGCGCGGCGAAAAGCATCACCTGCTGCACCGGGTCCCGCGACAGCTTTTCCACCCGCGACAGGAACCGCTCGAGGATCTTCTCGTCCCGCTCGGCGAAACGCTCCACCAGCGCGAGCCCCAGCGCCGCCTTGGATTTGAAATGGTGGAAGAAGGCGCCCTTGGTCACGCCGGCCTTCTGGATCACGGCGTC
>JBFXDI010000100.1:0-15293 GCA_050181295.1 Parvibaculaceae bacterium
GTGATCCATCTTGCTGTAGAGATCGAGTTGCTCGATGTTGCCCTCGTAGATGCCGTCCACCTGCTTGGACGACAGGGCGGCGGCGCTGGCGGCCGGGTTGTCGCCAAGATCGATGAAGTGGATCTCGTCGAGATTGGCGGAGCTGCCCTCGACCTTCTTCATCACCGCGATGCGGCCGACCTCGAGCTGCGTCATGTCGTAGGCTTCGGTTCCGTCGGAGCCCACGGTGAAGGCGCCGTTCTCCGAGGGATGCAGCATCAGGAAGGGATAGTGGAAGAAGTGCTCGGGAACCGCGACCTGCGGCTCCTTGAGGTTGAGCACGAGCGTGTCGGCGTTCTTCACCTCGATGGCATTGGCATCCCACAGCTCGGTGGTCATCACCGCGTTGCCCTTGTCATCCTTGGTGCCGGAATCCTTCTCGTTGAGCATGTAGCCCTTCATCAGGCCGACCACCGAAGAACCCGTCGCGGGATCGAGGCAGTGCTTGATGTTCCAGGCCGCGTCCTCGGCGGTGAAGCGCTGGCCGGACTTGCGCCACTTCTTGTCGGTGATGGTGAAGGTCCAAGTCTTGAGATCCTCGGAGGCTTCCCACTTGGTGGCGAGATGCGGGCGCGTCACGTTGTCGACGCCGGTGCGGGTGAGATAGCCGCAGACCTGCCTGGCCACGTTGGAGTCGTAGATCCAGGAGAAGGTGTGCGGGTTGTCGACCTTGGGCACCCGCATGGCGATGCGAAGGGTTCCGCCTTTCGGCATGTCCTGCGCCATCGCCGGCATGGCGATCGGGTTGCCCGTGATCTTGCCGGCCCACATGTAGGCCGCGCCGGCCGACATGCCGAGCAGCGTGGAGTAGCGGATGAATTCGCGCCGGTCGATCTTCTTGTCGGCGAGGCTCTGCTTCAGCCGCGGGATCCAGATATGTTCTTTTTCAGACATACGTCACTACCTCCCAGTTGAGATGCCAGTAGTCCGTGCCGGTCAGCGGTTCCCTCACCGCCGCCGGTCGCCCGCTCGTTGCAGCTTGGCCCCTCCGCCAGGCGTTTGCAACGGTCAGCCCCTACATGCCTGAAGGCAATGGCCGTTCGGGACGATGGATACAACTTAAGACCGCCACCAAAGGCCGACTAGCCGCAATCGTCCTGATAAACGCTAATTGCGACATCCCCGGTGGTGAATTCCATTCACTCCATGCCAGCGGGCGGGAGCGTCCCCGCCAAAAAATCGGTGGCGGCTCGAGGCGAGGCATCTATATCTCTCGCCGTCCGCCGAGCCCTTCCAAGGAACCGTCAGAAGGCACGATGTCCGACACGCCTTTCGTACTCATCGACGACCATCTCGGCGGCCGGAGCCTGCTTTTCGAGAACCCGCGCGAGATCGTGGTCTGCGGCGATCCTTCGGCGTGGAGAGAGGCGCTGGGCCGGATCGAGCGGGGGATCTCGGCCGGCCTGCACGCGGCAGGCTTTCTCTCCTACGAGCTCGGCTACGCGCTCGAGCCCGTGCTAGCGCCGCTCATGCCGGAGGAGCGGCAGGCGCCGCTTCTCTGGTTCGGCCTCTTCGATGCGCCCCGCAGCCTTCAGGCCGAGGAAATGAAGCAATGGCTGGGCTCAGGCGCCTATCGGCTCGACGGTCTGCGCACCTCGATCGGCGAGGATCGCTACGCGCACGACTTCCGCCGTGTCCTCGCCTATATCGCAGCAGGCGACATCTATCAGGCGAACTACACGCTCCGCTACACATTCGACTTCGAGGGCGACCCGCTGGCGCTCTACGCCGAACTCCGACGCCGGCAGCGCGTGGCGCATGGCGGCTACATCCGCACCGGCACGCATGACATCCTGTCCCTCTCGCCGGAACTCTTCTTCCGCAAGCAGGGCCAGCGCATCACCGGCAAGCCCATGAAGGGCACAGCACCCCGCGCACCGACGCTCGGCGAGGACCGGGGGATCGCCGCCGAACTGGCGCGCGACGAGAAGTCCCGGGCCGAGAACCTCATGATCGTCGACCTCATCCGCAACGACTTCGCCCGCCTCGCGGAGACGGGGTCGGTCAAGGTGCCGGAACTCTTCGCGGTCGAGACCTACCGCACGCTCCACCAGATGACCTCGACGGTGGAGGCGCGGCTGAAGCCCGGCACGTCGATCCTCGACCTTGTCCGCGCGCTTTTTCCCTGCGGCTCGATCACGGGAGCGCCCAAGATCCGCGCCATGCAGATCATCCGCGAGCTCGAGGCCGGACCCCGCGACGTCTATACCGGCTCGATCGGCTATTTCGCCCCGGACGGAAGCGCCCATTTCAACGTCGCCATCCGCACCATCACGCTTCGCGACGGCAAAGGCATCATGGGTATCGGCAGCGGGCTCGTGGCCGATTCCGATCTTCAGTCCGAGTGGCGGGAATGCCTGCTCAAGGGCGACTTCCTCACCCGCCGCCAGGAACCGTTCCTGCTGTTCGAGACCATGCGCTGGGAGCCGGAGGACGGCTATGTCCTGCTCGGCGAGCATCTCGACCGGCTCCGGCAGTCGGCCGACTACTTCCTCTATCCCTACCCTGCCGCGGAGATCGAAGCCGTCCTTCGGCGAGCAGCGGAGGGATTCCCGCGCGTGCCTCAGCGGGTGCGCCTGACGCTGTCGGAACACGGCGAGGCGGCGGCGACCCATGCCGCACTACCGACCGCCGGGAACGCGGCGCCCTGGCGGTTCGTGCTTTCTGAGCACCGGACGTCGCCCGGCGATCCCTATCTCTTCCACAAGACCACGCGCCGCGAGCTCTACGATGCCGAGTTCGCGCACGCCACGGGCGAGGGCCGCGCGGACGAGGTGGTGTTCCTCAACACCAGGGACGAGCTCACCGAAGGCAGCCGCACCAACCTGTTCCTCGAGATCGACGGCAGGCTCCTGACGCCGCCCCTTTCCTCCGGTCTTCTTCCGGGCACGTTGCGGCGCTCGCTCATCAAGAACGGCGCGGTCGAGGAACGGATCCTGCGACGGGAGGATCTGGGCCGGGCCGAGCGCATCTTTCTCGGCAACTCGGTGCGGGGCCTCGTCGAGGCCGAGCTTCAGGAAGCCTGAGCTTCTCCAAGCCCCATCGCCTCGGCATAGAGACGCTGGAAGTGGTGAACGGCATGCTCGCTCACCGCCGGATGGCGCGGGTTCACCACGAACCTTCCCTGCCGGTAGCCGCGCGACTTCAGTCCCTGGTGGACGGATTCGCAGATGGCCTTGTCCTCCGGCCAGAGCACCGTCGACCGGTAGCGCGCCCTTTCCGGATCGAGCCTCTCGCCCGGAGGGGCAAGCCACAGGCTGAAGATGCCGGTGACGTCCGGGGTCTTCGGCAGGAACCGGAAAGCCGTGAGCAGCCGCTCGCCGGGAAAGACGCCGAACTCGAAGCTCGGCCACATGTGCCAGAAGAGCGATTCCTGCACCGGATCGTCTGCGCCGACCTCATAGGCGCTGTTCGTGAGGTTGCGCACCGGCCCTGCGCTCCGCAGCCATTTGCCGCGCGGGACGCAGACATAGCTCTGCATGTCCACGAGGTCGACGAAGGCGGGATGGGCGGGACCGCAGTGGTAGCATTCGAGGCAGTTCTCCGCGAGCACCTTCCAGTTCGCGTCGAGCTCTCCGTCCCAGCCGGCATCGCCTTCCTGGACCCTGACCTCCTCGATCCACGGCAGGGTCGCGCGGATATCGTCAAACATGTCGCCATGCGTGTCGGCGAGCGGGGCGGCGTCAGGCGAGAGGTTCACGAACACGAAGCCCAGGACCGCCTCGACCCTGACCGGCACGAGCGAGAAATCCGCCGGGTCGAACTCCGGCATGCGGTCGGCGAGACGCGCGATGGCGAGCGAGCCGTCGAGCTCGTAGCTCCAGGCGTGATAGGGACAGACGATCCGGGCCCTGGCGCGGCCCCTGCCCGTGAGCAGCTTGTGCGCGCGATGCTGGCAGACATTGTAGAAGCCGGAGATCAAGCCGTCGCGGCCGTGGATCACGAAGACCGGCTCGCCGAGGATATCGGCGCAGACATAGGCGCCCGGACTCTCGAGCTCGCTCGTATGCGCGATGAAATGCCAGGCGCCCTCGAAGATGCGCGCCTTCTCCGTCTTCAGGACTTCCGGATCGCCATAATAGAAACCCGGCAAGGTCGGGGAGCGCGCGGCTTCCGCGGCGAGCGGCCGGAACCCTCTCTTCTCCATCGTGGTCATGGACAGCCTCACTCGTAGCCGGGCGGCGGGACGAAGGCACAATACTCCCGTTCGAGCAGGCGCGCGAAGGCGATGGAGGTGAGATCCTCGCGCTCGGCGGTGATGATCTGCACTCCGACCGGCAGGCCTGCGTCCGTCAAGCCGTTGGGAGCGACGGTCGAGGGCAAATAGTAGCCGCCGGAATAGCCGGCCCAGAAGAGCTGGTCCGTCGTCGGCACCCGCCTGCCGTTGACGAGGATGGTGCGCTCGTACCGTTCACCCACCTGGTCGTGCGGCACGGCGGCGGACGCGGCAGCCGGGCACAGGAGAACATCGTAATCCTGGAAGAATCGATCCCAGGCGGCCCGCATGGCATGACGCTTGTGGTTGAGCGACAGCCAGGCGCGGTGCGGCAGGATCGAGGCGCGCACCATGCGCGCGAAGTAGCTGCGGTCTTCGGGCGCCAGCCGCTTCGAGATCTCTATATTGGCGGCGAAATCCGCATCCGTCTGGCGGCCGCTGGTCGCCGCCCTGAGCAGCATGATGTAGGTCTCGTGCGCTTCCGCCGTCGTGAACGCGGGACGCGCCTCAAGGGAGAAGGTGGCCACGCGGGGAGCGAGGAAGTCGGCGAGCGCCGAAAGCCGGTCCACGAGCGGCTGGTCGACCTCCGATTCCGGATCGGTGAGCATCATCGCCACCCGGAAGTCCTTGAGCTTGCGGGCGCGAGGCTTTGGAAGCGAGAAGCGCACGCCCCGCGCCTCAATTCCCTCCGGCCCCGCCAGCAGGCCCATCGCCAGCTCCAGGTCTTCGGCGCTCCTAGCCAAGGGACCGCCGACCGAGATGTCGGAATAGGCATTAGCGCCCGGGAAGAGATGCCCGCGCATGGGGACGATGCCGTAGGTGGGCTTGTGGCCATAGACGCCGCAATAATGCGCGGGATTGCGGATCGAGGCGCCGATATCGGACCCGATCTCGAGCGCCGACAGTCCGGCGGCCAGCGCCGCGGCCGAGCCTCCCGAGGATCCGCCGGGAGACAGCGCGAGATTCCAGGGGTTGTTCGTGGTGCCGTAGATGGCATTGAAGCTCTGCCAGTCCGCGAGCATCAACGGCACGTTCGTCTTCCCGAAGATCACGGCGCCCGCGCGGGTCAGCCTTTCGACGGCTTCGGCATCGGTCCGGGCGATGTTGCGTGCGAGCTCGGGGACACCCCAGGTCGAAGGTGTTCCGGACCAGTCGAAGGACTCCTTGATGGTCGTCGGAACCCCGTCGAGAGGTCCGAGCGCCTCCTTGCGTGTAAGCCGCCGGTCAGCGGCGTCGGCTGCCTCGCGGGCGCGCCTCATGTCGCTCACGACAATGGCGTTGAGCGCCGGGTTGAACTTCTCGACGCGCGCCCAGCAGAGCTCGAGGAGCTCGCGTGCGGACACCTTGCCGGCGCGCAGCAGCCTTGCCAGCGCGGAGGCGGAGCGGAACGGAAGGCTTGCTGAGGGCATGCATTCTCCCCTTGATGCCCGACTGTTTACAGGCTCCCTCGCGCGTCCGCCACACCCCGCAGCCCGCATGGCTCCCCCACGGCAATTGCAGCACAAGGGCCGCGACGCCGGCGTCTGCCGCGTGCGATAGGAACATCATGGGCGCGGACGGAACGGAAGAACCAGACAGCGGGGGACGGACAGCCCTGATCGTCGGCTACGGGCTTGCCTCTGTCGGCGCGGTGCTCTTCTCCACCAAGGCAATCTTCGCCAAGCTCGCCTATGCGATCGATCCCAATCCGGAGCTCCTGCTCGCCTGGCGCATGCTCCTTTCGCTGCCCATGTTCGTGGCGACGGGGCTGCTCGCCGCGGGCGGCACGGGCCTCGTCGAGCGGCTGCTCGCGGAACGGCGCACCGTGGGCGCCGCCGTCCTCACCGGCCTCATCGGCTACTATCTCGCCTCGCTGCTCGACTTCATGGGCCTCGTCTACATCACGGCGCAGCTCGAACGGCTGGTGCTCTTCACCTATCCGATCTTCGTCATGCTGCTCGGCCGCCTGTTCTTCGGCATGCGGCTGACGGCCGGTGGCCTGGCTGCCGCCGCCCTCGCCTATGTCGGGCTCGCGATCGTCTTCAACGAAGGCTTCGCGGCGGGCGGCAGCGACGTCGTCACCGGCTCGCTCCTGGTGCTTGGATCGGCGATCTCCTTCGCACTCTATCAGCTCCTGGCGAAAGGCTTCATCGCGAGGCTCGGAAGCACGCTCTTCACGTCCATCGCGCTGTCGTCGGCGGCCATCGCCTGCATCATCCACTATATCGTGGTTAGCGGGTCGCTCGATTTCACCGCGCCTCCCGAGTTCCTGGCGCTGGCGCTCGCCACCGCGGTGTTCGCCACAGTGCTGCCGTCCTATCTCGTCAATGCCGGGCTCGGGCGCATCGGGCCGCAGGCGACGGGAATGATCAGCGCGATGGGGCCCATCTTCACCGTCGGCCTCGCGGTCTGGATCCTGGGCGAGCGGTTCACGCTCATAGACGCCATCGGCACAATGCTGGTCGTCGGCGGCATCGGCCTCTACACATGGCTCGACATGCGGCGGGCGAGAAGGCCGTAGCTCGTTGCGGGTCAATAGGCTCTACCCGTTCAGGCGGCCTTCAGCGTGGGAATGCGGTCGATTTCGGCCTTCTTCTCAAGCGCCTCGATCTTCAGGTCGGATCCGGCCGGCATGTTCATCCAGAATTCGGGCGACGTCCCGAAGAACTTCGCCAGACGAAGAGCGGTATCGGTGGTTACGGGCGTTTGCTCCCCCGCCAGACGCTCGATCCGGGTGCGGGGAACGTTGAGCTTCTTCGCAAGCGCGCCAGCACTCATTCCCAGAGGAACAAGATACTCCCGCTCAGGATTTCGCCGGGATGAACTGGAGAAAGTTTACTAAGTGCCATGACAAGCCTTCGTTGGTCCTATGATTGACGCAGTGATCCGCTTCTTTGATGATGGATCGGGGGCAGCGGCGACCTGACATCAGACTCCGGGCGAACATCAGAAAAGGCCAGGCCATGACCTATCCGAGCTGGGAGGAAATCCAGCAGGGCGCGATCGCCAACACCTACTCCTTCATGAACCCGCGATACTATCCCATGATCCGGGCCGACGAGCCCACCTTCATGGGAAGGCCGCATGCCACGGACGCAAGCGGCCTCCAGGGCGCGGACGTGGTGATCATCGGAGCGCCATACGTCGCCGGGTGGGGCGGATACATGGGGGTCGGAGCCTCGGAGTGGCTCGCAGCGCCGAAGCGGATCAGGCAGCAGTCGATACGCTATGGATCGGGATACATCCAGGAGTTCGATCTGGATGTCTTCGAGCATCTGAACGTCGTTGACTATGGCGACGCCGATATCCCTCCGGAGTGTCTGACCGAACCGACGGCGGCGAATGTGCTGAGGGCTCAGGCCGCCGTCGAAGCGAAGGTCAACGACGCCATGGCTGCCGGCGCGGTTCCCGTGGTGATCGGGCAGAACAGCCCCTGCGGGTCTTTCGCCATTGCAAAGGTGGTGTCGGAGCGCACCAAGGGGGCGGTCGGCTGCGTCTCCCTGGACACGCACTGGGATATAGCGCCACGAGACAAGCTGACGATGGACCCGCGCATCGCCGGGTCCGACTCGTGGAAGTACAAGACGTATGAGTTCCTCGACAATTTTGACCAGAAGCACCTTGTCGAGATCGGCGAGCGGGGCATGCTCGAAAACAAGGAGATGGTCCGGGAGTTCCTGAGGAAGGGAACGCACTTCTGGCCGATGTGGCGCGTGAGATCCGAGGGCATCGAAAGCCTGGTGAAGGACCTGCATCGTGCCTACGATGGAACGAAGGCCGTCTATTGCCATTGGGACATGGACATCCTGGGCGGCTCAGGTCCGGCGCCGGGGGATATTCTGGGTGAACTCGCCGAGCCCTTCGGCATGACCGACTATGAGGTGATCCGCCTGGCGCATGAGGTGGGCAAGCGCGGAATTGCCGCCCTGTCCTTCATCTGCATCCCGCCTGGCTCTCCCGTGGTCTATCGCGTCCTCGTCTACGTCATCATGTATATGGCGGCCGGGCTTGCCATGAAGAAGCTCGGCAAGGTCGGCTCCTAGACATGCGGCGGGCAAGACGGCTGTAACACCAACAAAGCGCCATGCCCGGCCCCGAGCCGGGCATCCTCTTCCACCAGCCCAGGCAGAAAAAAGGATGGCCGAGTCAAGCCCGGCCATGACGCATGGAAATTGCGCTGATGAAAAGACTCAAGCCACGCCGTCGGGCAGGGTCTCCTTGCGCTTCGCCATGAAGGCCTCGAGCGCCTCGTCGATGCCCGGATCGAGCGGCGGAGCCTCATACTCGCGAAGCTGCCGCTTCCAGATGGCGTTGGCGCGCTGGGCGGTGTCCTTGCCGCCGTCGTCGCGCCACTGCTCGAAGGAATTGTTGTCGGCGACGCCCGAGCGCCAGAAGGCCGTCTCGAAATTGGCCTGCGTATGGGCGCAGCCGAGGAAATGGCTTCCCGGTCCCACCTCGCGGATGGCGTCGAGCGCCTGCCCGTTCTCCGACAGATCGACGCCGCTGGCAAAGCGCTGGAGCATGGAGAGCTGGTCGGCATCGATGACGAATTTCTCGTAGCCCGAGACCAGTCCGCCCTCGAGCCAGCCCGCGGCGTGCAGCACGAAGTTCACGCCCGCCAGCAGCGTCGGCCAGAGCGTGTTGGACGCCTCGTGCGCGGCCTGGGCGTCCGGAAGCTTGGAGGCGGCGAGCCCGCCGCCGGAGCGGAACGGGACGCCGAGCCGCCGGGCGAGCTGTGCCGCGCCGAACAGCACCAGCGCCGGCTCGGGCGTGCCGAAGGTCGGAGCTCCCGACTGCATGGAGATCGAGCTTGCGAATGTGCCGAAGACCACCGGAGCGCCCGGCCGGCAGAGCTGCGCGAAAGCCATGCCGACCGAGGCTTCGGCGAGGATCTGCGTCAGCGTTCCGACGACCGTGACGGCCGACATGGCGCCCGACAGGATGAAGGGCGAGACAACCGTCGCCTGGTTGGCGCGCGCGTAAACTTTCAGCGCGCCGACCATGGTGGCGTCGAAGACGAGCGGCGAGTTGGCGTTGATGAGGTTGATGAGCACGCAGTTCCGGTCAACGAACTCCTCGCCGAAGACCATGCCCGCCATGCGGACGGAATCCTCGGCCCGCTCCGGCGCGGTCACCGAGCCCATGAAGGGTTTGTCGGAATAGCGGATGTGGCTGTAGACCATGTCGAGGTGACGCTTCGACACCGGAATGTCCACGGGCTCGCAGACCGTGCCGCCCGAATGATGAAGCGCAGGGGAGACATAGGCGAGCTTCACGAAGTTGCGGAAATCCTCGATCGTGGCGTAGCGCCGGCCCTCGTCGAGCGAGCGCACGAAGGGCGGGCCGTAGACCGGCGCGAAGACTGTGTTGCCGCCGCCGACGACTACCGATCGCTCCGGGTTGCGGGCGTGCTGCGTGAACTCGCGCGGCGCGGTCTTGATGAGCGAGCGCACCAGCCCCTTCGGGAAGCGGACGCGATCCCCCTTCACGTCGGCACCGGCGTCTTTCCACATCGAAAGCGCCTCGGCGTCGTCGCGGAAATCGATCCCGATTTCCTGCAGCACCCTCTCGGCGTTCGCCTCGATCAGCGAAAGCCCTTCCTCGGTCAGAACCTCATAGAGCGGAACAGCCCGCCGGATGTAGCCGAACTGCTGGATCTGCGGCGAGCCGCGCTGTGCCCGGCGGGCTTCCGCGCCGCCTCCACCGCGCCGCCCGCGCCGCCCTGCCCCGGCTTCGGTCGAGTGTGCTTCGCTCATGTCATCCGCGCTCGTGAAAACCTTTCACCAGTCTTGAGTGTTAGGCCCCGAATAGCGAAGGGGACGCCCATGAAGCGTCCCCTTGTGATCGGTTCGCGACTTCGCCGGCCGCTACTTGTTGCCCACCTCGACACCGCTCTTGCCACGGCCGCCGCCGAGCTTCGCATAGAGCGCATCGACCTTGCCGCCGCCCTGGGTGATGATGGTGTTGAAGTTGTCGCGCAGGAGCTGTGCAAGCCACACGTTCTGAATGTTCACGTCGGTCACCTTGCCGCCGCTGATCCGCCACTGCACGCGCTTGGCGGGCTTGCCGAGGAACTCCATGCGGCTGACGACGGTGCCGCCCCTGCACTCTATGGCCTTGATGGCGGAGCCGCGGAACTTGAGAGCGAAATCCGCGAGCGTGGTGGCGACATAGCTGCTCGTGAGGTTCACAAGTTCGGCTTGCCGGCCAGAATCGAGCTGGCTGCGATACTTGCCGAGCGCGAACATGGTGATCTGGTTCATGTCCGTGTGGGCGCGAAGCGCGGAGGCGAAGGCCGACGCGGACGCGGATTTGCCGGCATTCAGAAAGGCCGCGCCGGCGGCGTCGGCGGTCTGGGCTTCGGGGCACGTGGCGGCGGCGCGGGCGGGCTGCGGCGCCCATGGGCCGGGCGCCACCATCACGGACAGGGCCAAGGCCGCCGCTAGCGCGAGCCGGCGATGAACGGACGAATTCTTGGACATTGGGTTGCCTCCTGGTCTTTTTTGCTCATCCACCCCGCTCGCTCCACTGTCAGGAGACGCCTCGACCTGTCAACGGGTTGGGCGCTTCCTCGTTTCCCGATCGCGACGATTTCGGCGCGGGTGCTTCCACGATCCCACACTCGATCGCAGCTCCCCCTTTTCCGCGGTTTTCCGCCACCCCAGCCAGTCCTTCCAACGACATGTCAAATTCCAATTGCGACTCTTATAAAGATATGTTTATATGTTTACATCAGTGCTTGAAGAGGACTCGCCCATGGCCAAGAACGGCGTCGCACGACTGGATCC
The DNA here is from genome assembly GCA_050181295.1 of Parvibaculaceae bacterium. Lineage (GTDB taxonomy): Bacteria > Pseudomonadota > Alphaproteobacteria > Rhizobiales > Aestuariivirgaceae > JBFXDI01. The sequence goes on from JBFXDI010000100.1 coordinate 11,023, forward strand.
AAGAGCTTCCCGCCGGTCTTCGGGATTGACCGTGGAGGTCTTTCCGCCGGCCCGGCCGGAGGGCATCGACGCGCTGGCGGACAATGTGCAGCGTCTCTTCGCCCTCTCCCCGGAATTTGCTTCCGTCACCTATGGCGCCGGCGGATCGACCCGCGAGCGCAGCCTTTCGGCCGTGAAACGCCTCTTGCACGAGACCCAGGGCAAGGTCGCCGCGCACGTGACCTGCGTCGCCTGCTCGGCTACCGAGACGGACAGGGTCGTGGACGATTTCCTTGAAATGGGCGTCACCCGCTTCTTTGCGCTTCGGGGCGACGTGCCGGGGGCCGGCCAGGCGAGCGACAGCTATCCCGATGCCGTAAGCCTCGTCAGCGCTCTCCGCCGGCGTGGCGTGCGCGACATTTCCGTCGCGGCCTATCCCGACGTCCATCCCAAGGCTGCATCGGCGCATTCCGACATCGATGTGCTCAAGGCGAAGATCGACGCCGGCGCGACGCGGGCGGTGACCCAGTTCTTTCTCGACAACCGGTCCTTCTATCGCTTCCGCGACCGGCTGGCGCATGATGGCTTCACGGCACCGCTCATTCCGGGCGTCCTGCTGTTCGAGGATTTTTCCCGCGCCGTGACCTTCGCGGAGCGCTGCGGAACGGCGGTGCCGGAGGCAGCGCGGCGCCGCTTCGCTCCCTTTGCGGCCGATCCGGCGGGCGCCCGCGCCGAGGCGCGGCGCTTTCTCGCCGAGCAGATCGCCGATCTCGAGGCTGACGGTGTCGAGCGCTTCCATCTCTACACGCTCAACCGGTCGGAGCTGGCCGTGGAGCTCTTTTCCCCGCTCCCCGAAGATATCCGTGAGACCGCGGCAGCCTGACGCCAGTCGGTTTTGTGAGATTCCCCGTCGTTCGGAGCCGCGTGAAGGCGCGGCTTTCGTCGCATGAAACCGCAACCTTCCAGTTCTGAGAGGATTTGAGCATGACGCAGACCGTTGTCGCCTCGGCGAAGAAGGAGGTGCTGATCGGCTTCGATCGCCCGTTCTGCGTCATCGGCGAACGCATCAATCCCACCGGCCGCAAGAAGCTCGCGGCGGAGATGGTGGCCGGCAACTTCGAGACCGTGAAGGCGGATGCCCTCGCCCAGGTCGCGGCCGGCGCCATGGTGCTCGACGTCAATGCGGGCGTGACGGCCGTCAACCCGAACGAGACCGAGCCGCCCCTGCTCCGCCAGACGCTGGAAATCGTGCAGTCGCTGGTCGATGTGCCGATCTGCATCGATTCCTCGGTGCCGGCGGCGCTGAAGACAGGCCTCGAGGTCGTCAAGGGCCGGCCGCTGGTGAACTCCGTCACGGGCGAGGAAGACCGGCTCGAGGCCATCCTGCCGCTCATCGCCAAGTACAACGTGCCGGTGGTGGCCATCTCCAACGACGAGACCGGCATCTCGGAAGATCCCGACGTGCGCTTCGCGGTGGCGAAGAAGATCGTCGAGCGGGCCGCCGACCACGGCATCAAGCCCCAGGACATCGTCGTCGATCCGCTCGTCATGCCGATCGGGGCCATGGGGACGGCGGGCCAGCAGGTCTTCCGCCTGGTGCGGCGCCTGCGCGAGGAGCTCAAGGTCAACACCACCTGCGGGGCCTCCAACGTCTCCTTCGGCATGCCCAACCGGCGCGCGCTCACCGGCTACTTCCTCGCCATGGCGGCGGGCCACGGCATGACATCGGCCATCATGAACCCGCTCCACGACGAGGACATGCACGCCATCATGGCGGCGAACGTGCTGAACGGCACCGACCAGAACTGCCTCACCTGGATCCGCAAGTTCCGCGAGCCCGCTCCCGCGGCGCCGGCTTCCGCCACAGGCACCGACGGTGCGCCCGTCAACGACATCGACTCGCGGCGGCGCGAGCGCGAGGAACGCCGTCGCCGCAGGGGGTAGCCTTGGCACACCTCCCCTTCGGGGGAGGTCGGACGGCGCGGAAGCGCCGGCCGGGTGGGGCTTTCGGCTTCCCGTCCTCCTTTACCCCACCCCTGCCCCTCCCCCCGGGGGGAGGGGTGCTAGGTATAGCTCCATGACCAACACACAGGCCGACGCTCTCATCGTTTTCACTCCATCGGGCAAGCGGGGACGCTTCGCCGTCGGCACGCCGGTGCTGCAGGCGGCCCGCGCGCTCGGCGTCGACATCGATTCGGTCTGCGGCGGGCGCGCCATCTGCGGGCGCTGCCAGGTCACGCTGTCCGAGGGGGAGTTCGCCAAGCACGCCATAGTCTCGCGCGCCGATCACCTGAGCGCCTTCACCCGCACCGAGCAGCGCTATCAGGACAAGCGCGGGCTGAAGCCCGGCCGCCGCCTTTCCTGCCAGACGCAGATCCTTGGCGACATCGTCATCGACGTTCCGCCCGAATCGCAGGTCCACAAGCAGGTGGTGCGCAAGCGGGCGGACGCGCGCGTCATCGACATGAACCCGGTCACCCGCCTCTACTATCTCGAGGTCGAGGAGCCGGACATGCACAAGCCCTCCTCCGACCTCGAACGGGTCTATCGCGCGCTCGAGGAGCAGTGGGGCGTGAAGGATGTCAGCACCGACCTCTCGATCATCCAGTCGCTGCAGAAGGCCCTCCGCAAGGGCGAGTGGAAGATCACGGTGGCCGTCCATTCCCGCCTGCCTGGCGGCGCCAGCGCCATCACCGCCATCTGGCCGGGATTTCACGAGCGAATCTTCGGCCTTGCGGTCGACGTGGGCTCGACCACCATCGCCGCCCATCTCACCGACCTCGCGTCCGGCGAGGTCGTGGCTTCTTCCGGCCTCATGAACCCGCAGATCCGCTTCGGCGAGGATCTGATGAGCCGCGTCAGCTACGTGATGATGAATCCCGGCGGAGACGCGGAGATGACGGCGGCCGTGCGCGAGGCCCTCAACACGCTCGCCGAGCAGGTCGCCCAGGAAGCCTCGATCGACCTTTCGGACATTCTGGAAATCGTGCTGGTCGGCAATCCGGTGATGCACCACCTGCTGCTCGGCATCGACCCGACAGAACTCGGCGGCGCGCCCTTCGCGCTCGCGACCGGCCTGCCGGTGACGAGGCCGGCTTCAGAGCTCGACCTCAGACTCAACCCGGGCGCCATCGTCTATGTGCTCCCCTGCATCGCGGGCCACGTTGGAGCCGACACGGCGGGCGTGGTGCTTTCCGAGAGCCCCCACCTGTCGGACATCGACATGCTGGTCGTCGATGTCGGCACCAATGCCGAGATCGTGCTCGGGTCCAGGCACCGGCTCCTTGCCTGCTCCTCGCCCACCGGTCCGGCCTTCGAGGGCGCGCAGATCTCCTCGGGCCAGCGCGCGGCGCCCGGCGCCATCGAGCGTGTACGGGTCGACCCGGTCACGCTCGAGCCGCGCTACCGCGTCATCGGCTCGGATCTCTGGTCGGACGAGCCGGGCTTCGAGGAGGCCATTGCCCAGACTGGCGTCACCGGCATCTGCGGCTCAGGGATCATCGAGGTCGTAGCCGAGATGTATCTCGCCGGCATCGTCAACCAGGATGGGCTCGTCGACGGCTCGCTCGCGGAGAAGAGCCCGCGCATCCGCCCGCATGGACGCACCTTCTCCTACGTGGTCAGGGACGGCGAGCCGCTGATCTCCGTCACGCAGAACGACGTGCGCGCCATCCAGCTCGCCAAGGCCGCGCTCTATGCCGGCGTCCGGCTGCTCATGGACCATCTCGGCATCGATGCGGTGGAGAGGATCAGGCTCGCCGGCGCCTTCGGCAGCCATATCGACGTCAAGTACGCGATGGTCCTCGGCCTTATCCCCGACTGCGACCTGGCGAACGTGCAATCGGCCGGCAACGCGGCCGGAACAGGCGCCCGGATCGCGCTCCTCAACTCCAGGGCGCGCGACGAGATAGAGGCCGTGGTGCGGCGGATCGAAAAGATCGAGACGGCGGTGGAGCCCAAGTTCCAGCAGCACTTCGTGGAGGCCATGGCCTTTCCGCACAAGACGGCGCCCTTCCCGAATCTCGCCCGCGCGGTCAGCCTGCCTGCTCCCAAGGCGGTCGCCGCACCGGACTCCGAAGGCGGCGAGCGCCGGCGCAGGCGCCGCGGATAAGGCTGTCGGTTTGGCCTTCTCTGGTTGATAAAACCATTACGGACCCTCGAACAAATTGCTTCCGGCTATGCTTTCGCCGAGCAGAATTCGCGTGTGATATCAGTGTGTTGAGATTTTCCACGGGTATAAGACGCGCGTTAACGCTCCTTACCTGATCTCCGACAATTCAAGACAATCTCTC
>JBFXDI010000101.1:0-14872 GCA_050181295.1 Parvibaculaceae bacterium
AAAACGCCGCGCTCCCTCGCCGGCAACGGATCGCCATGAACGCCAAAGCTCCCGCCCGCCGTCTCACGCACCTCGAAAGGCTCGAGGCGGAATCGATCCACATCCTGCGCGAGGTGGTCGCCGAGTGTGAAAAGCCGGTCATGCTCTATTCGATCGGCAAGGACTCCGCCGTCATGCTGCACCTGGCGATGAAGGCGTTCCATCCCTCGAAGCCCCCCTTCCCTCTCCTCCATGTCGACACGACCTGGAAATTCCGCGACATGATCGCCTTCCGCGACACGACCGCGCGGAAGCTCGGTCTCGAACTCCTCGTCCACATCAATCCGGAAGGCCTGGAGAAGGGTGTCGGCCCCTTCACCCACGGTTCGGCCCTCCACACCCAGATCATGAAGACGGAGGCCCTGAAGCAGGCGCTCGACAAGTGGGGCTTCGATGCCGCCTTCGGCGGGGCGCGCCGCGACGAGGAGAAGTCGCGCGCCAAGGAGCGCATCTTCTCCTTCCGCAACGCCCAGCATCAGTGGGACCCCAAGAACCAGCGGCCCGAGCTCTGGAAGCTTTACAACGCCCGCAAGAGCAAGGGCGAGAGCATCCGCGTCTTCCCGCTCTCGAACTGGACCGAGCTCGACGTCTGGCAATACATCTACCAGGAGGGGATCGACATCGTGCCCCTCTATTTCGCGGCCCGCCGGCCCGTCGTCGCGCGTGACGGGCAGCTCATCATGGTCGATGACGGGCGCATGCCGCTGAAGGAAGGCGAGGCGCCGGAGATGCGCCTCATACGCTTCCGCACGCTCGGCTGCTATCCCCTGACCGGCGCCATCGAGAGCCCGGCCGCGACGCTCCAGGAGATCATCCAGGAGATGCTTGTCGCCACCACCTCGGAGCGCCAGGGCCGCGTCATCGACCACGACCAGTCGGCCTCCATGGAGAAGAAGAAGCAGGAGGGCTACTTCTGATGCGGGATGCGCCGTCCGCCGCCGTCGATGTCGCGGCCTATCTCGCCACCCAGGAGCGCAAGGACCTGCTGCGCTTCATCACCTGCGGCAGCGTGGATGACGGCAAGTCGACGCTGATCGGCCGCCTGCTCTATGAGGCCAAGCTCCTGTTCGAGGACCAGTTGGCGGCGCTTGAGGCGGATTCGAGGAAGCTCGGCACCCAGCCCGGCGGCATCGACTTCGCACTTCTGGTCGACGGGCTTGCCGCCGAGCGCGAGCAGGGCATCACCATCGACGTCGCCTATCGCGCCTTCACCACCGACCGCCGCAAGTTCATCGTCGCCGACACGCCGGGCCACGAGCAGTACACCCGCAACATGGCGACCGGCGCCTCCACCGCGGAACTCGCCGTCATCCTCGCCGACGCCCGCAAGGGCGTGCTGACGCAGACCCGCCGGCACAGTTTCATCGTCTCGCTGCTCGGCATCCGGAAGATCGTGCTGGCGGTGAACAAGATGGATCTCGTGGACTATGGCGAGGAGACTTTCCGCGCCATAGAGGAAGAGTATCGGGCCTTCGCGAGCCGCATCGGTCTTGAGGACATCGTCTGCATTCCGGTGTCGGCGCTTAAAGGTGATAATGTCGTCCAGCCCTCCGCCGTCATGGACTGGCACCACGGCCCCACCCTCATGGCGCATCTGGAGACCGTCGAGGTGGGCGAGGATCTGGCCTCCCAGCCCTTCCGCATGCCCGTCCAGTGGGCGAACCGGCCCGACCAGTCCTTCCGCGGCTTTTCCGGCCAGATCGTTTCGGGAACCGTGAGGCCCGGCGACGAGATCAAGGTCATGCCGTCGGCGCGCGCGAGCCGTGTCTCCCGCATCGCGACCTTTAACGGCGATCTCGATGCCGCGGTCGCGGGCCAGTCCGTGACGCTCACGCTCGCCGACGAGATCGAGGCCGGCCGCGGCACCATTCTCTGCGCCGCCGCCGATCCGGTGGCGGTTGCCGACCAGTTCGAGGTGGAGATCCTGTGGATGGACCAGGAGCCGATGCTCGCCGGCCGGCCCTATCTCGTGAAGATCGGCACGCAGTCGGTATCGGGCTCGCTGGCCCAGCCCAAATATCGGATCAACGTCAACACGCTCGAGCATGCGGCGGCCCGGACGCTGGAGCTGAACGAGATCGGCGTCTGCAACCTCCGCCTCGACAAGCCGGTGGCCTTCGCGCCCTATGCCGAGAGCCGCGATCTTGGCGGCTTCATCATCATCGACCGCTTCTCCAACAACACGGTCGGCATGGGGCTCATCCACTTCGCGCTTAGGCGTGCGAGCAACATTCACTGGCAGGCGATCGAGGTGGGCAAGGGCGCGCACGCCGTGCTCAAGGGCCAGAAGCCCTGCATCCTCTGGTTCACGGGCCTCTCCGGCGCCGGCAAGTCGGCGATCGCCAATCTGGTCGAGAAGCGCCTGCACGCGCTCGGCCGCCATACCTATCTGCTCGATGGCGACAATGTGCGCCACGGCCTCAACAAGGACCTGGGCTTTACCGATGCCGACCGGGTGGAGAACATCCGTCGCGTCGCGGAGGTCGCGAAGCTCATGGTGGACGCCGGCCTCATCGTGCTCGTCTCCTTCATCTCGCCCTTCCGCTCGGAGCGGCGCATGGCGCGCGAGATGGTGGAGGCGGGCGAGTTCCTGGAGATCTTCGTCGACACGCCGCTTGAGGTGGCTGAGCGGCGGGATGTGAAGGGCCTCTATGCCAAGGCCCGGCGCGGCGAGATCAAGAATTTCACCGGCATCGACAGCGAATACGAGCGCCCGGAGCAGGCCGAGATCGTGCTCGACACGACGCGCATGACGGTGGAGGATTCCGCCGAGCGGATCATCGCCACGCTCGAGAAGGCCGGCATCCTTTCCGGCAGCTAACTCTTGATTTGGTTTCCGCTCGTCCCCGCGAAAGCGGGGCTCCATGGATGCCCGCTTGCGCGGGAATGAGCGGCATTTAGCTAACGCTGGGAAGGTAGAGGTCGACGATGCGCAACGTGATCCTGGCCTGCCATCTCATCCTCATCGCCATGGGGACGGGCATGAGCCTCGCCAATCTCCTCAACCTCCTTCAGGCCAGGGCAGAGGCGGGAGAGCGTTTCGCTGCGCTGGCGGCGCTGCGCAAGACATTGGCGCGCCTCGCCGACATCGTCATCGCGCTGATCTGGGTCACCGGCGCCATCCTCGCATGGCGGCTCGCGGCCGAAGGGGCCGACATCTGGAGCGGCTGGTTCCTCGCCAAGCTCGCCTTCGTGGTGCTCCTGACGCTCGCACACGGGTTGGTGCGCGCAACCGCCGGGAGAATGGCGCGCACCGGCGACCGCTCGCTCCTGCCCCGGCTTACGGGCGCGGTCGCAACCGTCTTCGGCTCGGCGCTCGCGAGCATCGTGCTCGCCGTGGCGGCATTCGGGTAAGGACGTTCCAAAAAAGATGCCCGGCTCAAGGCCGGGCATGACGACAGTGGGTTGGAGTGCCGGCTATTTTTCCAAGAGCTTCAGCGCAGCGTTGAGCGAGGCCTCGGACGCCGCATGGTCGCCTGCGGTGTGCTGTGCCTCGCCAGTCTTGCGGAGCTCCTCGACCTTGACCTTGGTGTCGGCATCGACGGATGCGGTCTTCAGCGCCTCGTCGATCTTGTTCATGAGATCGGGGCACTGGTTGGCATAGGCAGGTCCCGAAAGCGCAAGCACGGCGACAGCGGCGAGCACGAGGCGTTTCATGACATCCTCCCGGGTTGATCCGAGCCGGCGGCTCCCTCCGGAGCGGCCGGCTTCGGCATTAGAGCCGTATTGCGCCACAATTGCGGCTTCCCGGCAAGGCCTCACAGCCAGCCGCGATAGCGCGCGACAAGATACATGACGGCCCCCGAAACCACCATGAGGCCGAGCGCCCAGGCGTATCCGAGGTGCCAGTGGAGCTCCGGCATGATGTCGAAGTTCATGCCGTAGATGCTCGCCACCACCACCGGCGGCGTGAGCAGCACCCCGATGACGGTCAGCGTATTCATGGTCTGGTTCTGCAGGATGCCGATGAAGCCAACCGCGCTGTCGAGCATGAAGGAGGCGCTGGCCGCGAGGTCGTTCTCGGCCTCGTCCAGCACCTTGAGCTTGCGCTCCAGCGCCTCGACCGCATGCCCGGCGGCCGTGCAGGCCGGGTGGTCCTTGAGCGTGTCCACCAGCCGCCGGAGCGTCAGGATGCTGCGGCTGACGCGCACGATCGCTTCGTCCGCCGTGCCGAGATCGCGCAGCACCCGCTCGAGCTGCCGGTTCCTGAGCCGCGGCGAGCGCGCGAGGCGGAGGCGCCGGGAGGCGGTCGTGTCCTGATCGAACGTCATCCTGTTGATGCGTTCGAGATCGGCGCCGACGGCATCGAGGGCATCGCCGCACCGGTCGCTCGCCGCGTTGATGAGCCACATCAGGATCCTGACCGGCTCGGAAGGCACCGCGGCCACTGCCTCGCCTTCGAGGAGCGCGCGCAGGCCCGAGGCCGCCCTGTGGGAAAAGGTGACGAGCCGGTCGCCGAGCAGCGCGAACGCCACGGGGCGCAGCGTCGGTCGCCCGTCCGTCACCGCCTCGATCAGCGCCGCCGACATCCAGGGTTTGACGTTGGTGAGGCGGAGCGCCCGGCCGAGGCGCGATCCGGCCCGTGTGTCGGCTGCGGGCATGGGAACGCCGAGCGCCTTCTCCAGGGACCGCCTCTCCTCCTCGGAGGCCTGATGGACGTCGATCCAGCGCGCGTCCGCCAGCCGCTGCGTCCAATCGATCGGATGAAGGACGCCGTCATCGAGGGCGTAGGCATCGACGGGCATGCGGGAAGCTCCGGACTGTACTGGCCCGGCCAGGGGACCGGGATTAGGGTTGCCGAAGCTTCACCGTCCGCCCCTTCTTGCGCAAGGGGCACGGGGAGCGTATGAAGTCAGCGGCAATTCGATCCGGGACCGCAGGCTTTTCCGCAATGTCCATTGCGTCGAACATTTCCGGCCTGACCTCCGGCGGGGCATGTCCCTCCGGAGCCGGTGGCGCGTCCGCGATTCTCCTCCTTACCTGCCCCTGCTGACCGGCTGCCCCCGGCGGGGCGGGTTTGCAGGGGATGAAAGACTGGGAACCCTCGGAGCCATTCCGGGCGCTTAGAACCATACGCAGAAGCGCCCCCGACCGACAGGACGACAAGATGACCGCAGCAACCGCAAAGCCCGCCAAGGACCGCGTCGTGATCTTCGACACGACGCTGCGCGACGGCGAGCAATCGCCGGGCGCCACCATGACCTTCGAGGAGAAGCTCGAGGTGGCGGAACTCCTGGACGACATGGGCGTCGACATCATCGAGGCGGGCTTTCCCATCGCCTCGACCGGCGACTTCGAGGCCGTCTCCGAGATCGCCAGGCGCGCCAAGAAGGCCGTCATCGCGGGGCTCGCCCGCGCCATCCAGGCGGATATCTCGCGCGCCGGCGAGGCGGTGCGGCATGCCCGGCGCGGCCGCATCCATACCTTCGTCTCGACCTCGCCCATCCACCTCGCCCACCAGATGCGCAAAAGCGAGGAGGATGTGCTGGAGATCATCGTGAAGACGGTGACGCAGGCGCGCAGCCTGGTCGATGACGTGGAATGGTCCGGGATGGACGCGACCCGCACGTCCATCGACTATCTCTGCCGCTGCGTGGAGGCCGCCATCAAGGCCGGCGCCACCACCATCAACCTGCCGGACACTGTGGGATACGCGGTGCCGGACGAGTATCGCGCCATGTTCCAGACCTTGCGCGAGCGGGTGCCGAACGCCGACAAGGCGATCTTCTCGGTGCACTGCCACAACGATCTCGGGCTCGCGGTCGCCAACTCCCTTGCCGGCGTCGAGGGCGGCGCGCGCCAGGTCGAATGCACCATCAACGGCATCGGCGAGCGGGCCGGCAACGCGGCGCTCGAGGAGGTTGTCATGGCCATCAAGACGCGGGGCGACGTGCTGCCTTACGAGGTGGGCGTGGACGCCACGCGGCTGACCCGCGCCTCGAAGCTCGTCTCGGCCGTCTCCTCCTTCCCGGTTCAGTACAACAAGGCGATCGTCGGCCGGAACGCCTTCGCGCACGAGTCGGGCATCCATCAGGACGGCATGCTGAAGAACGCCCAGACCTACGAGATCATGCGCCCGGAGGCAGTGGGCGCGGGAAAGACCTCGCTGGTCATGGGCAAGCATTCCGGCCGCCACGCCTTCAAGTCGAAGCTTGAGGAGCTGGGCTACCGGCTCTCCGACAACGCCTTCGAGGACGCCTTCGTGCGCTTCAAGGATCTGGCCGATCGCAAGAAGCATGTCTACGACGAGGACATCGAGGCGCTGGTGGACGAGAACATCGCCACCGGCTCCGACCGCATCAAGGTCGTCGCCCTGACCGTCATCGCCGGCACCATGGGACCGCAGTCGGCGACGCTGACCCTCGATGTCGGCGGCACGCACCAGACGGTGCAGGCGACCGGCAACGGCCCGGTGGACGCGACCTTCAACGCCATCAAGAAGCTCGTGCCGCACGAGGCGAAGCTCGCCCTCTACCAGGTGCACGCCGTGACCGAAGGCACCGATGCCCAGGCCGAGGTGTCGGTCAGGCTAGAGGACGTGGCGGAGGGCAAGCAGGTGACGGGCCGCGCCGCCGATCCGGACACGCTCGTCGCTTCCGCCAAGGCCTATATCGCGGCGCTCTCGCGCCTCGAGGTGAAGCGCCTGCGCGGCAAGCCGCCGGCGCCGGAGGAACTGGAGCGTCTGGAGCGCGCGCAGCGTCGTGGGCCCTGAGCGGATTCGTCTGAGCCTTCGGGCGCTTGGAGGGGCCGGAAAAGCTTGACGCGCCGGCCCCGCACGCCCATGTTTTTCCTGCGCCTCGACGTGGACAAGGGGCGGCCGCTCTGCTAATAGGGCGCCGCTTCCTCAAAGAGGCCTCGGGTGTATAGCTCAGTTGGTAGAGCAGCTGACTCTTAATCAGCGGGTCCAAGGTTCGAGCCCTTGTACACCCACCAATACTTTCAAAGACTTGGGGGAATTTTGGGATCTACGCTCCTTAGCCAGGCAAGCACGTTGTAGTCAACGGTGACTTCCCGCTCCGCCAGGATGGCGTCCGAGCAGCACATCCACAGCGACGACGCGATCGCCGTATACGAAGAGCGGATTGATCTCCATTTCCTGGATCACCGCACGCCTCTCGCTCATGAAATGAGCCAGGCTGCAAAGGGCAGCGACGACCGCGCCTTTGTCGGCTTTCATACGGCCACGGAAACCATCGAGGAGCTTCGCCGCCTTGAGCCGGTCGAGAGCGCAAGCGATGTCGGCCGCGCTTGCCGGCAGAAGCAGAGTCACCGCATCGCCGATCAATTCGGTCAGAACGCCCCCGCTGCCGATGCTCATCGCCAGCCCGTATCGTGAATCCTGCCGGATCCCAACAATCAGTTCGGCGATCGGCGGCGGCTGCATCGCCTCGACGAGGAAGCGGTCGACCAGCGCATTCGGATTAGATCGCCTCACGTCGGCCCGCATCCGCTCCACAGCCGCAGCGACATCCGCTCCGTTCTCGAGCCCAATGGCAACCGCACCAGCTTCGGTCTTATGAAGCAGCGCGTTGCTGACCATTTTGAGAGCAACCGGGAAGCCCAATTGCCCCGCCACAGCAACCGCCTCTTGTCCCCGGCAGACACGCCCCTGCGGAACCGGAATGCCGGCCGATGCGAGCTGGCGCTTGCCTTCAGCCTCGTCAGCATAGAGCGGGAGGTCGTGAACTGGCGGCAACCGAAAGAGGCTGCTCGGCGGCTCGGCCACAAGTCGCTCTCGTGCTCTTCCCCATGCAGAGGCAGCGGCGAAGGCATCAAGGGCCTCGTGCAATCCCTGCATCGGCGCGATGCCGCGGTCGCGAAAATGCTCGCGCGTCTTTTCATCCATGTTCTCAGGCAGCGTACACGCGATGGCGCCGGGAATGCCTGCGGCAAGAACTGCGTCGGCGAAGGCATCGCCGTCGGCCAGGTAGGAGGGTCTCGATTCATCGAGACCGGGAGCCGGATAGTCCTGCACCAGAATCGCCGAGTCGATGCTCTCTCCAACTATCGCCTGGAACACAGGTCGCGTCTTCTCAGGCTGCCCCCAGATGGGCGTCGTGTAGTCGAGGGGATTGGAGATGGTGGCGATGGGCGGCAGCAGACCTCCAAGCTTCGTTCGCGTGCGCTCGCTCGGGGGCGGAAACACGAGACCGATTTTTTCGCCGTGGTCCGCCACCATCGCCGCCCCGCCACCCGAGCACGTGAAGCCGGCGACACGGTTGCCCTTCGGCACGCCTGCGATCGCCAGGAACTTTACCGCTTCGATCAGCGACGCAGGGTCGGACACACGAATGACGCCAAGGCGGTCGCACAATGCTTCCCACAGATCGTCATCGCCGGAAAGCGAGCCGGTATGCGAAGCGGTGAGCGTCTTGCCGATGACTGATGAGCCCGTCTTCAACGCCACGATGGGCGTATTGTGCGCAATGGCCTTGGCTGCCGTCTCCGCAAACCGGGCGACGTCTCGCAGGCCTTCGATGTGGAGTCCGATGGTGCGCACTTCAGGCCGTTCACACAGCACATCCACCAGGTCCTCGATGGTCAACATCGCCTGATTTCCGATGGAAATCATGTGAGTGAACGGAACCGACCGCTGGCTCATCGTCAGATCGGAGGAGAGCATGCCGCTTTGCGTGATGATCGCGGCGCCATAGCCAGGAGACGATCCCCCGTGCGCGAACGGCCATAGCGCCACCCGGTCGAGATAGTTGATCATGCCGTAGCAGTTCGGCCCGATCACGGCCAGATTGCCGGCAGCCTCCACGAGACTTGCTTCCGCCGCCTTGCCGGCCGGGCCTGCCTCGCCGAAGCCCGCCGCATAGCAGACGATGCCGCCTGCATCGCGCGCGGCGAGCTTGCGCACCGTCTCGACGGCCTGTTCCACCGGGACAGCGAGAAACACGGCATCCGGCCCCTCTGGCAGGTCATCCACGCTTGCAAGGCAGGCGATGTCGGCAAGCGTTTCCCGCTTCGGGTTCACCGGCCACATCTGCCCCGGATAGCCGATACGCCGCGCCTCCCCGATCGCGATGGCGGCGTCGCGCCCTCCAATGAACGCGATATGGCGCGGCCGAAGCAGCCGATCGAGATTTCGGCGACGTTCAGGAGTCATGCGCCGAGCGGTCTCAGCACGGAACGCGAGATGATATGGCGCTGGATTTCCGAGGTACCGTCCCAGATCCGCTCAAGCCGCGAATCGCGCCAGAGGCGCTGGATCGGCAGTTCCTCCATGAGCCCCATGCCACCGTAGATCTGCAGCGTGCTGTCAGCGACGCGGTTGAGCATTTCGGAGCAGTAGAGTTTCACCATCGACGCGTCGACATCGGTCATGATGCCGGCGTTCGCCCGGCGAACCGCATCGTCGACCAGAAGGTCCGCGGCGCGCAGCTCCACCGCCATGTCGGCGAGCTTGAAACCGGTGCCTTGAAACCGGCCGATGGGCTGGCCGAACTGCACCCGACGGGCTCCCCACTCGCTGGCCAACCGGAAAAGACGCTCGGCCTTGCCGCAGCACGATGCGCCGACCCACACGCGACCCATGCCGAGCCACTTGCCGGCAAGCTCCAGGCCGTTGCCTTCCTCGCCGAGGATCTGGCCCGGTCCCAGACGGACGTCGGAAAAGCTCAGACGGAAAGTGTGATAGCCGCGGTAGCTCACCGACCTGTTGCCGATGCCGATTTCAAATCCCTTCTCGCCGATATCGACGAGGAAAGCGGTGACGCGCTTGCGGGACCCACGCGGACCTTCGTCGACACCCGTGGCCGCGAAGACAATGGCGAAGTCCGGCATCACGGGGCCCGAGATGAAGTGCTTGGTGCCGTTGAGGATCCAGTCCGCGCCGTTACGCTTGGCGCTCGACTTCATGGACATGATATCGGAACCGGCCTCCGGTTCGGTGAGGGCGAAAAGTTCACGTTTCTCGCCCGTAATGCATGGCAGGAGATAGCGCTGTACCTGATCGCCCTCGCACGCGAGGAGAATCTCTGTCGGGCGAGCCGCCCATGAGTGCAGCGCGTGTGATGTCTTGCCGTACTCACGCTCGATGATCCGCATGCCCGCATAGTCGAGGCCGCCGCCTCCGACTGCTTCGGGCAGGTTGGCGGCAAACAGGCCCGCTTCCTTCGATCGGGCCTCGATCTGGCGTCCGAGGTCGAGAGGCACCTCGCCGAGCCTGTCCACAAGGTCTTCGTGCGGAAGCATCTCCTCCTCCATGAACCGGCGCACGGTTGCCTGGAGCATTTCATGTTCTTGGGAAACCAGAGAGTTCATCGGATTGTCTCGCAAAGCAGGATCAGGCGGGCGCACTCGAGCGCCGGCGCGAGACCAGCGCCACAAGGGCAAGCGCGACGAGGGTAAAGACGATGAGAACCACAGCCGCCGCCGCTACCGTGGGATCAGTGTTCTCGCGGATGCCGTTCCAGATGCGGCGCGGCAACGTGAAGACCTCGAACTTGGAGATGAACAGCGCCACCACGATCTCATCCCATGAGAGGATGAACGCGAACACGCCGCCGGCGACAATGCCAGGCCGGATCGATGGGAGAATGACCCGCCTCAGCGTCGTGCCCATCGGCGCGCCCAGGCTGCGCGAGGCTTGCTCGAGCTTTGGATCGAAGTTGGCGAGCGATGCCGAGACGGTGATCATCACCACGGGTGCGGCTAGGATCGTGTGAGCGAGGATCAGCCCGGCATAGGTATCCAGAAGGCCAAGCGGAACGAGCCCGCGGTAGAACGCCATCGCGGAGATGATCGACGGGATGATTAGAGGCAGCAGCAGCAACCCGCGGACCACTTCGCCGGCCTTGTTGGAGATGCGCCACAGTCCCACCGCGGCAAGCGTGCCGAGAAAGGTGGCAAGTGCTGCCGAAACGATAGCGATGGCCGCGCTTTGCGCGAAACTCCGCATCCATTCCGGACTGGAGAACAGCGCCCGGTAGTGCTGGAGCGAGAACTCGCCCTGGGGCATCGACAGGAACTTCTCCGGCGTGAACGAGACCGGAATCGCCACGAGCGCCGGCACCACGAGGTAGAGCAGGATCGCCCAGGTGGCGACGCGACGCGCGAAGAGGGGCCAGCGGGATGGCGTCATCGGACATCCCCGCCGACGGCCTTGGAAAGCGACATGAAGCGGCTCAGCATCCACAACAGCGCCAGGACGCCGGCGAGCATCAGCGCCGCGAGCATCGCCGCCAGGCCCCAGCGGATGGTGATGAGGATCTGAACCGAGATGTACTCCGCGATCATCAGCACCTTGCCGCCGCCCAGGATTGCCGGGGTGACGTAGAAGCCGAGGCTCATGATGAACACGAGCGCGCATGCAGCCACGATCCCGGGCTTGGTGAGCGGCAGATATACGCGCCTGAAAGTCTGCCAGCCGGAAGCGCCAAGGCTGCGGGAGGCATTCATCACACGCTGATCGAGGCCCTGCATGGTGGCGAGCAGCGGCAGCACCGCGTAGGGGATCATGTACTGGACCATGCCGATCAGCACGCCCACCTCATTGCGCATGAGCGCGAGCGGCTCCTTGATGATGCCGAGCGCGAGCAGGGTGTTGTTGAGAACACCCTGATGACCGAGCAGCATGATCCAGGCGAATGTGCGCACCAGCACGGAGATCCAGAACGACAGAAGGATCACGATGAGCATCCAGCGCCGTTCTCCTTCAAGCGCATGGACGATCGTGTAGGAGACGACGTAGCCAAGGAGCACGCTGATCGCCGTGGTCAGAGCGCAGATGCGGAACGTCGTCCACAGGATGCGGATAAGAGACTCGTTTTCGTAGAGCTTGTAGTAATTTCCGAGACCCGGCGAGGGATCGGTGAACGAGAGCTTCAGGATGTCGAGGATCGGGCCTAGGTAAAGAGCAAGCACGACCAGCAGGAACGGAGCAACCAGCACCCAGTAGGGGTTCACATATCGCGACACGGTATTGATCACGGGTCGTTGCGTCCAATTTCAAGGCAAATCCGGTGGCTTCGCCCACCTGTGCGGTGCGCGAAGCCACTTGCCGTCGGGCTCGTGGATCAGCCGATGGCGTCTAGATAGGCGTTGACGGCGTCGCCGCCCTTCTCAGCCCACCATTTGCTGTCACAGAAAAGAACCTTGTCGATGTTGACCGACGAGGTGATGGCATAGGGAGCGTCGGCTTCCGGTATTTTCGCGAATGCCTCCGGGTTCGCCGGAGTGTAGCCGTTGCACTCGAGAAGCTTCAGCTGCGCCTCCACCGTTTGCGCGGTGGCGATGAACTTCATCACGGTCTCGCGACCGGCCGGGTTGCCCTTGGGCACCAGCCAGGCGCCTGGCATCGCGATCGCCTGGTTCATCACCAGCTTGTAGCGGCCCTTGGTGTCCGTCTCGATGCCCTTGCCCCGGTTCTGGAAGATCATGCCCATGGCGATCTCGCCATTCACCATCATCTGGTGCACTTCCGAGGGGGAGCCCCAGTACAAGGTGTCTTCCTTGATCGACTTGATCTTGCTGGTGGCCCGCGGCACATCGCACGGGTAGATCTCCTTCATGGGCACGCCATCCGCCATCAGGGCCGCCTCGATGGCGCCGTTGCCCCATTTGTAGAGCGAGCGCTTGCCTGGGAACTTGGCGGTGTCGAAGAAGTCCGCCCAGCCGGTTGGCGGGTTGGACCCGAAGGCCTGCGTATCGTACATGAAGGCATAGCCGTAAAAGACAACCGACACGCCGTACTCGAGCGCGAAGCCCTCGAGCACTCGCTCCTTTGAGACTATGTTGTAGTCGATCGGCTCGAGATCGCCGGAACTGCCGAGCGCAATGGCATCGAACAGGTCGGCGTCGCAGACGTCCGCCGTCACCTTTCCGGAGGCCACCATCTCCTTGATCTTGCCCTGCAGCGGGCCCGACGTGTCGAACTTCAGTGGAAGGCCGGTTTCCTTCGTAAACGGAGTGCCAACCGCATCGGCATGGCATTTCTCGGCCTGACCGCCCCAGTTCCACAGCACGATTTCCTGCGCCGCGGCGCGTGCGTCACCGGCCGTCACTAAGTGTGGCAGCACGCCGGCGGCGGCCAGGAGGCCCAGAAACTCGCGTCGGCCCATGCAACCCGCCTGGAAGCGCTGCGCTCCCTCGATCAATGTGTTCATCCCTTTGTTGTCCTTCATGTCCCCTCCGAGGATTTTCCATGGTGGCAAGACGAAAACCTGGTCTTCATCCGGAGTCTTCATCGCTCCGGTTCAATCCCGCGTGACGACAACCCCGGCATCCTTCGGCCAGTGCAGCCACACCGTCTGGCCCTGCCGGAAGCGTGACCGGTTGTGCCAGGCGGAACTGTGAACGAGGAAATGGCCTACGGGGCCTGCATCGACCTGGACCTCGAACATGGAGCCCAGATAGGTGATGCGGTTGATGCGGCCCTCGAGCCGGTTCGTGTCCGGTACATTGGGCGTATCGGAAAGGCCGATGCGCTCCGGCCGGACGGCAAGCGCCACGGCGCGCGATCCTCTCGAGGCGACAGGGCCTGCATGGACCAGCCGATGACCATGGATCTCCAGGTCGAGCTCTCCGTTTCGCTCGCCGACCACTGCCGCCTCGACGAAATTGCTCTTGCCGAGGAAGTCGGCAACGAATGCCGATGTAGGTCGGTCGTAGAGATCCTGCGGCGTCCCGAGTTGCACGATCCGCCCGCCACGCATGATCGCGACGCGGTCGGACATCGACAGCGCTTCCTCCTGATCGTGCGTGACGTAGACGAAGGTCGCGCCGGTTTTCTCGTGCAGGTCTTTCAATTGGTCCTGCACTTCACCTCGCAGCTTTCGGTCGAGCGCTCCCAGGGGTTCGTCGAGCAGCAGAAGTTCGGGACCGAAGCTCAGCGCTCGCGCCAGTGCCACACGCTGCTGCTGTCCGCCGGAGAGCTGCCTTGGATAGCGATCGGCGAACTTCGTGAGCTGAACGAGCTCAAGCATCTCGGCGACCCGCGCATCGATTTCCGATCTGGGCTGCTTCCTCACTTCGAGCGGATAGGCGATGTTTCCGGCCACCGTCATGTGGGGAAACAGGGCATAACCCTGGAAGACCATGCCGAAGTTGCGCTGTTCCGGCAGGAGCGTGGCGATCGAGCGGCCGGACATCAGCAGGTCGCCGG
The DNA here is from genome assembly GCA_050181295.1 of Parvibaculaceae bacterium. GTDB lineage: Bacteria > Pseudomonadota > Alphaproteobacteria > Rhizobiales > Aestuariivirgaceae > JBFXDI01. Next base: position 14,150 of record JBFXDI010000101.1, read on the forward strand.
ATGTCGGGGTGACGAACCCGGCGATCACCATGAGAAGCGTTGTCTTGCCGGAACCGGAAGGCCCGAGGAGAGTAAGAAACTCCCCTCTCCTCACCGTCAGATCGATGTTGTCCACCGCGACGAACGAGCCGTAGGTCTTGCCGACATGCGATAGCGCCAGCATTCCCGGGCCCTCGATGGCGGGAACAATGTCGCCGACGGTCAACGCATCTTTGTCCAGGGCACCCATGTACAAGGCCGTTCAGCCCTTTGCGAGGTTGAGCTTCTTGCGCGCTTCCGCGGGCGCAAGAACGCGCGCGCCCATGCGCTCGATGATTCCGACGACCCGCTCCACCAGCTGGGCGTTGCTCGCCAGCACGCCCCGGTCGAGGTAGAGATTGTCCTCGAGGCCGACCCGGACGTTTCCGCCCATGGCCACGGCAGCCGCCGCCATGGGCATCTGCATGCGCGATATGCCGAATGCGGCCCAGGAGGCCCCTGACGGCAGCTGATCCTTCATCGACTTCATGACATCGACGGTGTGATCGGCACCCCAGGGGATGCCCAAACAGAGCTGGAACATCGGCGGGGCGGCTATCAGCCCCTCGTCCACCATAGCGCGCGCGAAACGAATATGGCCGAGGTCGAACACCTCGAGTTCGGGCTTCACGCCCCAGTCCCTGATGAGCCCCGCCATCTCGCGCAGATAGGACGGAGTGGAGATATAGATCTCGTTGCCGTTGC
>JBFXDI010000102.1:0-14554 GCA_050181295.1 Parvibaculaceae bacterium
CGGAAAGCATGAGCAGTCCGGTCAGCGCGAAGGCTGCCCGGTTGAAGGTCGACGCACGGACTCTCGGCATGAAGGCTGTTCCCCGACGGCCTGATTCTGGAGCTGTTATGCCCTGACGGGACGAGCAACCCCGCCTGCTCGAAAACAAGCTCTAGACTATTGCATGGCTGTCCGCCACCCCGACCAGCCAAGCCCTAGATCACGATGGGTTTGGGCCAACTTGGCCCAACCCATGAACGTGATCGTTCCAAAGAGTTGAGCATGATCTTGTCGGAAAAGCACTTCACACTTTTCCGGATCATGCTCTGGATAAAGGCGGAAAAGCGGGCGGAAGTTTGGCGCAGGCCGCTTCCCGAGTGGACAAAAGAAAAGGCCCGGCGAGAGCCGGGCCTTGGAGTGGGAGAACCGCTTTCGTCAGTTGGCCTGGCGCCGCAGGAAGGCCGGGATCTCGAGCTGATCGTCGTCGAGCATCGGATCGATCTGGCGCGGGATCGGATGCACGTTGCTGGGCGCCTGGGGCTGCGTGGGCTCGGCGCGCTGGGAGGCCTGCAGCCGCGGCTCAGCCTTGGCCGCCTGGGCCTGCTGCGGGGCCGAAGCCTGCTCCTCGCGGCGGCCGAGGCCGACGCTAGCCAGACGTTCCAGCAAGCCCCTGCGGCGCCGGCCCTGATCGGCGATGGTCGCCACATCGGCCTGCCGCTGCGCAAGCTGGCGCTGGGCGACGGGCGGGAAGTCCTCGGCCCTCGGCATGCGCGGCGCCATCTTCTGCGCGCGCGGCGTCTTGTCGAGGATGACCTGTGGAGCCATCGCTTCCTCGGCCTCCTCGAAGGACTCCTCGTCGTAGTCCTGCATCGCCGCGGCGTCGTGCGGATCGGCCATGCCGCGTGCATGCGCAGCCTCGCGACGCGGATCGGCCGCTTCGCGGGCGGCGGGCTGGCGGGAGCCGGAGAAGCCGTAGACCAGGCGGGCGGTCTCGCGCGGCTCCTCGGGCTCGCTTGCCTGCTCGGCCTCGAGATTGAGCCCGGTGGCGACGACCGACACGCGCATCGTGCCCTCGAGCTTCTCGTCGAAGGTGGCGCCGAGAATGATGTTGGCCTCCGGGTCCACTTCCTCGCGGATGCGGGTGGCGGCCTCGTCGACCTCGTAGAGGGTGAGGTCAGGCCCGCCGGTGATCGAGATCAGAAGGCCGCGGGCGCCACGCATGGAGACGTCGTCGAGCAGCGGGTTGGCGATGGCGGCCTCGGCGGCCTCGATGGCGCGCTTCTCGCCCGAAGCCTCGCCGGTGCCCATCATCGCCTTGCCCATCTCGCTCATGATGGCGCGCACGTCGGCGAAATCGAGGTTGATGAGGCCTTCCTTGGTCATGAGCTCGGTGATCGAGGCCACGCCCGAATAGAGCACCTGGTCGGCCATGGCGAAGGCGGCCGCGAAGGTCGTCTTCTCGTTGGCGACCCGGAACAGGTTCTGGTTCGGGATCACGATGATGGTGTCGACATGCTTCGAAAGCTGCTCGATGCCGCGCTCGGCGGTGAGCATGCGGCGCTGGCCCTCGAAGTGGAACGGCTTGGTGACCACGCCGACCGTCAGGATCCCCTGTTCCTTGGCGGCCTTGGCGATGACGGGCGCCGCGCCCGTGCCGGTGCCGCCGCCCATGCCCGCGGTGATGAACACCATGTGGGCGCCGGCGATGTGGTCGAGGATCTCGGGCAGCGCCTCTTCTGCCGCCGCGGCGCCGATCTGCGGCTGGGATCCCGCGCCCAACCCTTGCGTCAGCGCGTTGCCCATCTGGATGCGCCGTTCGGCGGCGCTCTGCGTCAGGGCCTGCGCATCGGTGTTGGCGACCACGAATTCGACGCCTTCCAGGCGCGATTCGATCATGTTGTTCACGGCGTTGCCGCCCGCGCCACCGACACCGAAGACAGTGATACGCGGCTTGAGCTCTGCCAGGTTCGGCACGGTGAGATTGATAGTCATGACGGACGTCCGCTGTTAACCCCGTTAACTCCGCGGTCATCTTTGTTGCCGAGGTGCTAACAGAAGGTTAACACCTGCTTACCGGGATCGGTATTTTTGAATCAGTTGCGGCGGATGGGGATGAATCTTCGTCTCTTTTCCTCCCCCCTTGATGGGGGAGGTCGGCCCGGAGGGCCGGGTGGGGGTGCATGGGGCTGTCACCCCTCCCAACGAGAGGAGGGGAGCATTTAAGCTCAGAGAGCGTCGCGCCAGATCGGATTCGTCCAGGCGCGCTTCCCCGAATGGTCCATGACCGCCACTCGCAACCACGGCGAGCGGCCCTTCTGCGGCAGCCACGACCGATCGAGCCCGGCAAGGTCGAGGGTCGCCGTCGTGATCGCCCGTCCGACCCGCTGCACCGTGCGCGAGGTTCCGCCCATCACGGATATGGAATTGACGGGCGAGCAGACGACCGTCAGCTCGTCGCTGGCGAGGGAGACCTCGTGGATGACCGGGCCCTGGCTCGCATAGAAATCGCCGCGCTTCAGCGCCTCGAGGATCGTCTCCGGCTCGAGCGATGGGGCCTTCACCTGCACCCAGCCGCCGAAGGCGTCGTTGTCGCCATGGTGGAAATGCGCATCGTCGGTGGCGAAGGCGGTGAGGCGGCGGCCCTCGTTCAGAAGCTGGTCCATGAGATACCAGCCGTCGCCCCGGTCGCATTCCACCGCGCAGCCGTGATTGTAGATCTCGACCGCGTCGGCGATGTCGATGGCGCGGCCGTCCTCGATCGTGAGCTGCGACCAGGCGGGATGCGCGATGCCGATGAAAGCGCCGGCCTCGGCCGCGCGGCGCGCCACCTCCGCTCCGGTCTCGCTCTCCGGACAGGCCTCGAAGTCGAGCGGCAGGCCCGCCGCCACGATGTGCCAGAGCTCGCCCACGGCAGTTATCGGCGCGTGCAGCTCGGCGCCGATCAAGGTCGTGAAGCGGTTGGAGCGGAATTTTCGCGTGTCGGCGACGGGCCAAGAGAAGCGGCCGAGGAAATGCTCCGACAGCATCATGAAGTCGTAGCCCGCATCGCGATAGGCCTCGACCACCCGGTCCGGCGGCAGCGCGCCGTCGGAGAGCGTCGAGTGGGTGTGGATGTTGCCGCGCCAGAAGCGGCCGGGCTTCGAGAAGGGAGCGATGTCGGGCATGGCGGTGACCTGGAGGGAAGCGGCGGATTGCGCCTATTCACTGGATCGAGATGATCCCGCGGCAGTCCGGCGGCAGGGCGGAGAGCATAAGGGGGGGCGGGGGCTTCCTGGGCTTCGGCGGTGTCGTCGGCTTGGCCCAGAGCTTGTCCTGCATCCAGTAGGCGAGTTCATCGCCGCAGCCCGTTCCGTCCTTCGGCGCAGGCTCCGCTTGATCCTTGCAGCCGGGGCTGTCGGCCGGGCAGCGGATGCGGACGTGGAAGTGGTAGTTGTGACCCCAATAGGGGCGCACCTTGGCGAGCCAGGAGCGGTCCCCGGTCGCCCAGTCGCAGAGCGCCTTCTTGATCGGCGGATGCACGAAGATGCGCGCGACCTGCGGATAGGAGGCGGCGCGGCGGATGAGCCGGTCATGCGCCTCCGTCCAGCGCGAGCGGTCGATCTCCTTGTGGCTCTTGGTCATGATCACGGCCGAGATGTTCTCCCGCTCGGAAGCGGTGAGGGTGCGGTTCGGCATCGGGGTCAGCCAGATGTCCGCATCGAGACCGATCTGATGGCTCGCATGCCCGGTCAGCATCGGACCGCCGCGGGGCTGCGCCAGATCGCCGACCAGGAGGCCGGGCCAGCCGTCCTTCTCCTGTGCATCCTTGGCCAGCCGCTCCACCAGGGCTATAAGTGCCGGGTGGCCCCAGTTGCGGTTGCGCGACAGCCGCATCACCTGCCAGGCGGGACCGTCTATGGGCAGCGCCGTGCCGCCCGCGAGGCAGCCGCGGGCATAGGAGCCGATGGCGCGGGCGGCGATCGGGGCAGGGTCCTTGACCGCTCCGAAGAGCTCCTTCGCCGGGATCCTGTCGAGCTTGCTCTTGGCGACGGGCGGCTTCTTCATCGCCGACTTGTCGTCTGCGGAGGAGGGCGCAAGCCCCACCGCCGCGAGGGCAAGAAGGAACGCCACCGCGGCAGGCCAGCGGGACAGCCTCATGATTTCTTCCGGAAGGTGTCGAGCGAAACGACCTTAGGCGCCTCGGGCTCGCCGGTGGTCTCCTCGTCCTTCTCCGCGCTCGCGGGAGACTCCGCCTGCTCGGGTTCGGCATCGTCGGCAGCCTGCGCTGCTGTCGCCACCTCGAACTGAAGACCGAACTGCACGGAGGGATCGAAGAAGCCCTTCACGGCGGAAAACGGCACGATCAGGCGCTCCTGGACGTTGTCGAAGGAGAGGTCGACCTCGAAGCGCTCCTCCTGCACGTCGAGATTCCAGAACTGATGCTGGAGGACAATCGTGATCTCTTCCGGATAGCGGCCTCGCAGGCGCGGCGAGATGCGGACGCCCGGATGGCGCGTGTCGATCGCGATGAAGAAGTGGTGGTCTCCGGGCAGCCCTTCGCGCCCCGCGCGCCGCAACGCCTGGCGCACGACGCCCCGGAGCGCGTCCTGCGCCAGAAGATCGTAGCGCATCAGATCCTGCACTTCGGCCAAAAGGCTCTCCAATCCGGCTCGATTCGAAGCCATCTTACATGCCGTCCAAGGATAGCGAAATGGCGGCAATAGACCCGAGGAATGCGGGTTCGAAAGCCTTTCGCACGGGCGGTAGCTGTGGTTCAATCCACCGAAGTGGCCGAAAGCCGGAAGGGTTGCCGGGTGGGGCGGTTCACGGAGCGCGACGGCGATACCGAGGCGGGCCGGCCATGAGCAAGCGCCGGCAGGCTGCCGCATGACGCCACCAGCCGCCGGCTCCGTCGTGCGCAACGTGCTTCTGGAAGCGACAGGGATCGTCAAGACCTTCGGCGACTTCATCGCCAACGACCATGTCTCCCTCGCCGTCGCGGCAGGCGAGATCCATGCCCTTCTCGGCGAGAACGGCGCCGGCAAGTCCACGCTCGTCAAGATCCTCTACGGGGTGCTGCAGCCGACATCCGGCACGCTGCGCTGGGAAGACGAGATCGTCACCATTCCCAATCCGGCCGCGGCGCGAAGGCTCGGCATCGGCATGGTGTTCCAGCACTTCTCGCTTTTCGAGGCGCTGACCGTGGTGGAGAACATCGCGCTCGCCATGCGCGGCCGCTTCGATCTTGCCGCGCTCGGCAAGCGCATCGCCGAGGTCTCCTCCGAATACGGCCTGCCGCTCGAGCCGTCGGCCAGGGTCGCCGATCTATCGGTCGGCGAGCGGCAGCGGATCGAAATCGTGCGCTGCCTGCTTCAGGAGCCGGATCTCCTGATCATGGACGAGCCGACCTCGGTGCTCACGCCGCAGGAGGCGGAGCAGCTTTTCCTGGTGCTGGAACGGCTGTCGGCGGAGGGCTCCGCGGTGCTCTATATCAGCCACCGGCTGGAGGAGGTGAAGCGGCTCTGCACGACCGCGACGATCCTCAGGCGCGGCAAGGTGGTGGAGGAGGTCGATCCCCGAGCGGAGACGGCGGCGAGCCTCGCCCGCCTCATGGTCGGCGCGCATGTGCATTCGGTGAAGCCTGCGGGCGGCCACGCGCGGGGCGAGCCACTGCTCGTCCTTGATGGCCTGGAAGCGCCGGCTTCCGGGCCCTTCTCGACGGCGCTCGAAGGCATCTCTCTCGAAGTGCGGGCGGGCGAGGTCGTGGCGGTCGCGGGTGTCGCAGGGAACGGCCAGTCGGAGCTCTTCGAGGTTCTCTCCGGCGAGCGGCTTGTCGCACCCGCAGCCGTGAAGATCGTAAGTCAGCCGGCGGGGTCTCTCGATATCAACGCGAGACGCAAGCTCGGAGCGGCCTTCGTGCCCGAGGAGCGGCTCGGCCATGCCGCCTTGCCGGGCTTCACGCTGGCGGAGAACGTGGTGCTGACCCGCCATGCGAGCGAGCCGGGTCTCGTCCGGTCGGGCTTCGTCGATCGGGCCGGTGCGGACACGCTCGCCGAGCGCGTGCGGCAGGAGTTCGACGTCAGAATTTCCAAGCCGAATCTGGAGGCGCGCGCGCTCTCGGGCGGCAACCTGCAGAAATTCGTCGTCGGACGCGAACTCGACCGCGACCCGAAGGTGCTGGTCGTCAATCAGCCGACCTGGGGGGTGGATGCGGGCGCCGCGGCGCTCATCCGCCAGCAGATCGTCGATCTCGCGCGCTCAGGCTCGGCGGTCGTGGTCATCAGCCAGGACCTCGATGAGATCTTCGAGATCGCCGACCGCATCGCCGTCCTCTCGCGCGGACGCCTGTCGGAGGCGGAGCCGGCTGCAAAGATGACCCGCGAAGCGATCGGCCTCCTGATGGCCGGCGCGAACGAGCGCGGCGATGCTCCCTCCAACGGCAAGGAGCCCGCCCATGCGGCTCGTGCTTGAGAGGCGGGCCGAGCGCTCGCATGTCATGGCGCTTCTTTCGCCGGTGCTGGCGGTGGCCCTGACTCTTCTCACCGGCGCTCTGATCTTCGCTGCCCTGGGGCTTAACCCGCTCCAGGCGCTGCATGTTTATTTCGTGGAACCCCTGACCACCCTCTGGTCGCTCGAGCAGCTCATCGTCAAGGCAAGCCCCCTGGTGCTGATCGGCGTCGGGCTCGCCGTCTGCTACCGGGCCAATGTCTGGAACATCGGAGCCGAGGGCCAGTTCGTCATGGGCGCCATCCTCGGGGGGCTCGTTCCGGTCTACCTGACCGGTTGGCAATCGCCCCCGGCGATGATCGCCATGCTGGCGCTCGGCGTCATGGGCGGGATGGCCTGGGCAGCGATCCCGGCGGCTCTCAAGAACCGGTTCGCGGCCAACGAGATCCTCGTCAGCCTGATGCTCGTCTATGTGGCGCAGCTCCTGCTCGACTGGCTGGTCCGCGGGCCGTGGCGCGACCCCATGGGCTTCAACTTTCCCAAGTCGGTCGCCTTCGAGGGCTGGCAGCTGCTTCCGACCTTCGGCGGAACGGTGCATCTGGGCGCCGTGCTGGCGCTCCTCGCGGTCGCGGCGCTGACGATCCTCATGGGACGGACGCTGAAAGGTTTCGAGGTGCGCGTCGTGGGCAACGCGGCGAAGGCCGCGCGCTTCGCGGGCTTCTCCCGCGCGCGCACGATCGTCTTCTGCCTACTGCTTTCCGGAGGGCTCGCCGGGCTCGCCGGCGTCTGCGAGGTGATGAGCACTGTCGGCCAGCTACAGCCCTCGATTTCCCCGGGCTACGGGTTCACGGCCATCATCGTGGCCTTCCTCGGCCGGCTCAATCCCATGGGCGTGCTCGTCGCCGGGCTCGTGCTGGCCGTCAGCTATCTTGGTGGCGAGGCGGCGCAGGTGAGCCTCGGCATTTCCGACAAGATCGCGCGCGTCTTCCAGGGCATCCTGCTCTTCTACATCCTCGCCTGCGACACCCTCATCCTCTATCGGATGAGGATCGAGGCCCTGCGGCCACGTGCCATCGCGGAATGACCATGGACGCGACCGTCGCCGTCATCCTCACGATCATCACGGCCTCCACGCCGCTGCTCCTCGCCGCCACGGGCGAACTCGTGGCCGAGCGCTCGGGCGTCCTCAATCTCGGCGTCGAGGGCATGATGGTCATGGGCGCCGTCTGCGGCTTCGGGGCGGCCTTCCTCACCGGTTCCGCGCTCCTCGGCATCCTTGCATCGATCGCCGCCGGCATGGCGATGGCGCTCCTCTTCGCCGTCCTCACCCTCACTTTCGTCTCGAACCAGGTCGCGAGCGGGCTGGCGCTGACGCTCCTCGGCCTCGGGCTCTCGGGCCTCATCGGCGAAGCCTTCGTCGGGCAGCCGGGCGTCAGGCTTGCGCGGCTGGACATTCCGGGCTTGAGCGAGCTGCCTGTCCTAGGGCCAATCCTCTTCGGCCAGGATATCCTCGTCTATCTCTCCCTCGCCCTCGTTGCTGCCGTGGCGTTCCTGCTCGCCCGCACCAAGATCGGGCTTATCGTGCGGGCGGTGGGCCACAGCCACGATTCGGCGCATGCGCTCGGCTACAACGTGATCGCGGTCCGCTATGCCTGCGTGCTCTTCGGGGGCGCCTGCGCCGGACTGGCCGGCGGCTATCTGTCGCTCGCCTACACGCCGCAGTGGGTCGAGAACATGACGGCAGGACGCGGATGGATAGCCCTGGCGCTCGTCGTCTTCGCCTCCTGGATACCCTGGCGGGTCGCCGCCGGGGCCTACCTCTTCGGGACGGTGATGATCCTCGGCTTCTCGGCGCAGGCGGCGGGCGTGGGAATTCCCTCGCAACTGCTCTCCGCGTTGCCCTATCTTGCCACCATCGCGGCGCTCGTCCTCATCTCGGGAAACAGGATACTCGCCCGCGCCAATGCGCCGGCCTGCCTCGGACAGCCTTTCGTGCCGGAACGGTGAGACGGAGCAAGAAGCGAGCAGCTCAGGGACGTGCATCAACAAGGGAGCGCGAAATGAAGCATTGGATGGGCGCGGCGCTGGCGCTGGGGCTCATAGCGGCGCCGGCGACGGCCGCGGACAAGATCAAGGCCTGCTGGGTCTATGTCGGCTCCACCGGAGACTTCGGCTGGAGCTATGAGCACAACCAGGGACGCCTCGCGGTCGAGGAGGCGCTCGGCGACAAGGTCGAGACCCTCAATCTCGAGAACGTCGCCGAGGGACCGGACGCCGAGCGGGCGATCGAGCGTCTGGCGCGCGAGAACTGCGCCATCATCTTCACGACCTCCTTCGGCTACATGGAGCCGACGCTGAAGGTCGCCAAGAAGTTTCCGGACGTGAAGTTCGAGCACGCGACCGGCTTCAAGACGGCCGAGAACGTGACCACCTACAACGCCAAGTTCCACGAGGGCCGCTACGTGATCGGGCAGATCGCGGCAAAGATGTCGAAGACCGGGACAGCGGGGTATATCGGCTCCTTCCCGATCCCCGAGGTGGTGGCAGGCATCAACGCCTTCATGCTCGGCGCCCAGTCGGTCAACCCCGACTTCAAGATCAGGATCGTCTGGGTCAACTCCTGGTACGATCCCGGCAAGGAGGCCGACGCCGCCAAGGTGCTCTACGCGCAAGGCGTCGACATCATCAGCCAGCATACCGACTCGGCGGCCGCCATGCAGGTGGCGGAGACGCAGCAGAAGCTCGCGTTCGGCCAGGCGTCCGACATGATCAAGTTCGGACCCAAGGCGCAGCTCACCGCGATCGTGGATCACTGGGCGCCCTACTACATCCGCCGCGTCAACGACGTGCTGAACGGCACCTGGAAGAGCCAGTCCTCGTGGGACGGCATGGCGGAAGGCACCGTGCAGATGGCGCCATTCACCAACATGCCGGAGGACGTGGCCAAGATGGCGGCCGAGACGACCGAGGCGATCAAGACCGGCAAGCTTCATCCCTTCAAGGGGCCGATCGTCAACCAGGCCGGCGAGGAGGTCATCAAGGAGGGCGAGACCCTGACCGACAAGCAGATCCTCGGCATGAACTGGTACGTGAAGGGCATCGACGACCAGTTGCCCAAGTGACGCTGTAGCCCCGCCGGTCTCCGCTTCCGCGCGGGGACGGGCGGATGGTCGGCCGGAGATGCCCAGGTTCGCCGCCAATCTCAGCATGCTGTTCACCGAGCATGCCTTTCTCGACCGGTTCCGCGCGGCCGCGGATGCAGGCTTCACGGCGGTCGAATGCCAGTTCCCCTATGCCCACCCGCCGCACGCGGTTGCCAGGGCGCTCGCGGACGCGGACCAGACCATGGTGCTGCACAACCTGCCGCCGGGCGACTGGTCGCGCGGCGAGCGGGGACTTGCGGCAGTGCCGGGACGGGAGGCCGAGTTCCGACAGGCGGTCGAGGCGGGCATCCGCTATGCGCAGGCGCTCGGCTGCCGGCAGGTCAACTGCCTTTCAGGCGTCGCCGAGGGTCCGGCCGCGCGCGCCTGTCTGATCGAAAACCTGAAATACACCGCCGACGCGCTCGGCGAGGCAGGCATCCGCTGCCTCACCGAGCCCATCAACCCCATCGACATGCCGGGCTTCCTCCTCACCGGCATGGAGCAGGGGGCGGAGATCGTGAGAGAGATCGCCTCTCCCAACCTCTTCCTGCAATACGACCTCTACCATCGGCAACGGATGGTCGGCGGGCTCCTGGAGGCTTTCGAGCGCTTCCGCCCGCTCATCGCGCATATCCAGCTTGCCGATGCCCCGGGACGGCATGAGCCCGGCACCGGCGAGATCGACTTCGCATGCGTCCTCAGGGCGCTCGACGATAAAGGCTATGCGGGCTATGTCGGCCTTGAATACGTTCCGCAGCGGGGCACGCTGGAGGGCTTGGGTTGGCTCAAGACGCTCGGGTTCGGGAACTCCTGAACGCCATGTTCCGGGCCGCCGTCGAGGCGGCCGACCCTGCGGCGCTGGTGCCCCGCCATCTGCCTCGGAAGCCGAAAGGCCGAACGCTCGTCGTGGGCGCCGGAAAAGCCTCGGCCGCCATGGCGCGCGCCTTCGAGCGGCACTGGGACGGGCCGCTCCAGGGCCTGGTGCTCACCCGCTACGGGCACGGCGTCGCCTGCGAGCGGATCGAGATCGTGGAGGCCGCGCATCCGGTGCCGGATGCCGCCGGGCAGGCGGCGGCGCGGCGGATGCTGGAGATGGTGAAGGGGCTCACCCCCGACGATCTCGTGGTGGCGCTCATCTCCGGCGGAGGATCGGCGCTGCTGGCGCTGCCGGCGGAGGGCCTCACCCTCGCCGACAAGCAGGAGGTGACGAAGCGGCTTCTTGCCTCCGGCGCCGACATCGCGGAGATGAACTGCGTGCGCAAGCACCTCTCGGCCATCAAGGGCGGCAGGCTCGCCGCCGCGGCATCGCCGGCCAGGGTCGTGAGCCTTCTCATCTCGGATGTGCCGGGCGATGATCCGGGCGTCATCGCCTCCGGCCCGACGGTCGCCGATCCGACGACCGTCGCCGATGCGCGCGCCATCCTCAGGCGCTACGGCATCGACGGGCCCGCCGCCGTCATCGCGCATCTCGGCGCCGGGAAGAACGAGTCGCCGAAGCCCGGCGACCCACGGCTCGCCCGTGCGGAGGCCGTGATGATGGCAACGCCCCAGCGTTCGCTCGAGGCTGCCGCCGCCCTGGCGCGCAAGGCAGGTGTCGCGTCCGTCATCCTCGGCGATGCCATCGAGGGCGAAGCGCGCGAGGTCGCCCGCGTGATGGCCGGTATCGCGCGCCAGGCAAAGGCGCACGGCCAGCCCGCGCCCACCCCTTGCGCGCTCATCTCGGGCGGCGAGACCACGGTCACGGTGCGCGGACAGGGCAGGGGCGGCCGCAATGTCGAGTTCCTGCTGGCGCTGGCGGTGGCGCTCCGGGGCGAGCCCGGCATCCACGCCGTGGCGGGAGACACGGACGGCGTCGACGGCGCGGAGGAGATTGCGGGCGCCTTCGTCGATCCCTCCACCTTTGCACGTGCGCGGGAGGCGGGCATCGACCTTGCCGCACGGCTCGCTGACAATGACGGGCACGGGGTCTTCGAGGCGCTTGGCGACCAGCTCGTGACCGGCCCGACGCTCACCAATGTGAACGATTTCCGCGCCATCCTGATCGAGGACCCGGCGCTGCCCTGAAATCGTCCTTCCACGCACAATCCCTGGTCGCGGACCCCCGTTGGCAAGTTCGCGCGGGCGCAATAGGATGGTGGCGAGGGAAGGGAGAGGCGAGTGGCAGGCAGTCCAGTCGAGAAGCCTGCGCGCGCGGCGGCTATCGAGGCGCGCGGCGTGAGCAAGGTGTTCGGATCGGGCGACGACAGCGTCAAGGCGCTCGACAACGTCTCGGTCACGATCGGGGAGAACGAGTTCTTCACGCTCCTCGGACCTTCCGGCTGCGGCAAGACCACACTTCTCCGCCTCATCGCGGGCTTCGAGTTCCCGACCGCGGGCGAGATCCTCCTCTACGGCCACAACATCGCGCCGCTGCCCCCCTACAAGCGTCCCGTCAACACGGTCTTCCAGAACTACGCGCTCTTTCCGCACATGACGGTGGCCCAGAACATCGGCTTCGGGCTGGAGATGCTGGGCAAGCCTAAGGCGGAGGTCGAGGAGACCGTCACCTCCATGCTGAAGCTCGTGCGCATGGAGCAGTTGAGGAATCGCAAGACGGGCCAGATCTCCGGCGGCCAGCAGCAGCGGGTGGCGCTCGCCCGGGCGCTCGCGCCGCGCCCCAAGGTACTGCTACTCGACGAGCCGCTCTCGGCGCTCGACCTGAAGCTCCGCAAGGACATGCAGATCGAGCTGAAGCGCCTGCAGAACGAGACCGGCATCACCTTCATCTTCGTGACGCACGACCAGGAAGAAGCGCTCACCATGTCGGACCGCGTCGCGGTCATGAGCCAGGGGCGCATCCTGCAGGTCGGCAACCCGCGCCAGATCTACGACCACCCCGCCGAGCGGTTCGTCGCCAACTTCATCGGCGACACGAACTTCCTCGAGGCCGATTATCTTGGAAGCGAAGGCAGCCGCGCCAAGGTGCGGCTCTCCTCCGGGGCCACGCTTTCGGCAGCGCTGCCCGAGGGCGCCAAGCCCAACGGCAAGGTCACGATCGTGGTTCGTCCGGAGCACGCGGCGATCACCGACGACCTGGCGAAGGCGACCGTCGCGGGGACGGTCGAGAACGTCGTCTATTTCGGCACCGACACCCACTATCACCTGCGCCTCGACGGGGGCGAGGAATTCATCGTGCGCCGGCAGAACCGGCGCGATGCGCCATCCACGGTCGTGCAGGGCGGACGGGCGGGCATCCTCGTGGGCGAGGATGCCGCGCAGGTCCTGAAGGACTAGCCCGTGGCGGTCCTGGACCCGCCGGCCGATACCGCCGCGGAAACGGCCCGCGCCGCCGAGCACGCCGATCTCAGGACCCGATGGCTGCTCGCAACACCGGCGCTCGTCATCCTCACCTTCGCGGCGGTGGGGCCTCTCCTCATCATGGTCATCTATTCGTTCCTGAAGGCCGGTCCCTATGGAGGCGTCATCTGGCAGTTCTCGACCGACGGATGGTTCAAGGTCGTCTTCCAGAAGGACATCTTCGACGACACCGTGAAGCTCGCCGACGCACATCTGTCGATCCTCTGGCGCTCGGTCAGGCTCTCCTTCCTCACGACGGTGTTGGCGCTGATCTTCGGCTTTCCGACCGCCTATTTCATCGCCACGCGGCCGGAGCGCAGCCGTGCGCTGTGGCTCTTCCTCATCACCATACCGTTCTGGACTAACCTCCTCATCCGCACCTTCGCCGTCCAGGAAGTGATCCGCAACGAAGGCATCGTCAACACGCTGCTTCTCAAGCTCGGGATCATCGCAGCACCTATCCAGATCATGTTCACCGACTTCGCGATCATGATGGGCATGCTCTATGTCTACCTGCCGCTCATGGTGCTGCCGCTCTATGCCAGCATGGAGAAGCTCGACTTCCGGCTGATCGAGGCCGGCTACGATCTCTACGCCAACCGCCTTCAGGTGCTCCGGCGCATCATTATCCCGCTCGTCAAGCCGGGCATCATCGCGGGCTCCATCCTCGTCTTCGTGCCCTCGCTCGGCGCCTATGTAACGCCGCGGGTGCTCGGGGGCGGCAAGAACATGATGATCGGCAACCTGATCGAGCTACAGTTCGGGCAGGGTCGCAATTGGCCGCTCGGCGCGGCCCTCTCCATGACGCTGCTCGCCATCGTCATGGTCGCCCTCATGGTCTACGTGCGGGTCGTCTCCAAGTCGGAGATGCGCCATGGCTGAGGCGGCGGGCCGTCACTTCTCGATCCGCAAGCAGACGGGCTTCACGACGGTCGCGCTCATCTGCTTCGTGATGCTCTATGCGCCGATCCTCACGCTCGTGTTCTATTCCTTCAACGCCGGCACCTCGATCGCCATATGGGAGGGCTTCTCCTGGCGCTGGTACATTTCCGCCTGGCAGAACGAGCAGGTGAAGGATGCCTCGCTGCGCTCGCTCACGATCGCGACCTTCGCGGCCTCGATCTCGACCGTCGTCGCCACCATGGCGGCGCTCGCGACTACGCGGGTGAAGGCCTTCCGGGGCATGAATGCCATCTACGCCATCATCAACCAGCCGCTGATGGTGCCGGAGATCGTGACCGGCGTGTCGCTGCTCGTGTTCTTCGCGATGATCAAGGTCGCGACCGGCTATTCGGGCCTCGCCTACCTCATCGCGGCGCACACGGCCTTCTGCATCCCCTTCGCCTACCTGCCGATCCGGGCGCGGCTCGAGAACATGGACCTTTCGCTCGAGCGGGCGGCGGCCGACCTCTACGCCACGCCCTGGATGACTTTCCGGCGCGTGACGTTGCCGCTGCTGCTTCCGGGCATCCTCGCCGGCCTGATGCTCGCCTTCGTGATCTCGCTCGACGACGTGGTCATCACCGAACTCGTCAAGTCGGGCGGGCAGGACACGCTGCCGACCTACATGCTGGGGCCGCTCCGCCGTAGCGTGACGCCGGAGATGAACGCGATTTCCAGCGCCTTCCTGGCGCTCTCGATCGCGCTCGTGACGTTCGTCTTCTTTCTCA
>JBFXDI010000103.1:0-14554 GCA_050181295.1 Parvibaculaceae bacterium
GGCCGAACCTCCGTCGGGGCTGTTGAAGCTCCGCGATAGGATGCAACAATCCGGGCACGCCGCCGTTTCATTCTGGCGTGCGACCGAAAGGAGGAGCAATGCCCGACCTGACACTCTACCACGCCGTTCCTTCGCGCTCCTCGATCGCCCACTGGATGCTCGAGGAGGTTGGCGAGCCCTATCGGCTGAAGCTCCTCGACCTGCAGGCGGGAGAAAACAACGAGCCGGCCTATCTCGTCGTCAATCCCATGGGCAAGGTTCCGGCTCTCAAGCACGGTGATACGGTGGTCACGGAGGCTGCCGCCATCTGCTGCTACCTCGCCGACGCCTTCCCCAAGGCTGGGCTCTCCGTTCCGGTCGGGGATGAACAGCGGGGACCCTACCTCAAATGGCTGTTCTTCGGTCCGAGCTGCATAGAGCCCGCCGTCATGGACAAGGCCTTCAAGCGCGCCGAGGCGCCGCCGCGCTCCGCCGCAGGCTGGGGAGACTACGACACGGTCATGGACGTGCTCGCCGATGCGCTCCGCGCCGAACCCTATCTGTTGGGGGGGCAATTCACGGCCGCGGACGTGGTCATCGGCTCCGGCCTGCGCTGGGGCATGCAGTTCAAGCTGATCCCCGAGCGCCCGGAGTTCGTCGCCTACACGCGAAGGCTCGCCGAGCGGCCCGCCCTCAAGCGCGCGACGGAGTTCGACGCGGAGCTCATGGCCAAGCGGGCCTCGTAACGATGCGTTAGAGGGCTGTCGTCGTCTCCATCGTCACCGGGGTCTTAACCATCGTCACCCCAGCGAAAGCTGGGGTCTAATGGTGAGGTTCTTCAAGAACGGCAACGCTTCAGGGGATGCCAGCTTGCGCTGGCAGGACGAAGAGAGCCAGTTGCCAGAATCAGGTGTATCACTCCAGCCCGAGCTTCTTCCTGAGGAGCTCGTTGACGGCCTGAGGGCTCGCCTTGCCGCCGGTCGACTTCATCACCTGCCCCACGAACCAGCCGAGAAGGCTGGGCTTCGCCCTGGCCTGCTCGACCTTGTCCGGATTGGCAGCGATGATCTGATCGACCGCAGCCTCGATGGCGCCGAGATCGGTCACCTGCGTCAGGCCGCGCGCCTTGACGATCTCGGCCGGCTCGCCGCCTTCCCGCCACACGGCGTCGAAGACGTCCTTGGCGATCTTGCCGGAGATCGTGCCTGACCCGATGAGGTCGATGATGCCGCCGAGCTGGGCAGCGGAGACGGGCGTGTCCTCGATCCCCCTGCCCTCCTTGTTGAGGCGGCCGAAGAGCTCGTTGATGACCCAGTTGGCCGCCGCCTTGCCGTCGCGGCCCTTCGCCACCTGCTCGAAATATTCCGCCGACGCCCGCTCCGCCGTGAGCACCGCCGCATCATAGGCCGTGAGCCCGAAATCCTGCATGAAGCGCGCGCGCTTCTCGTCCGGAAGCTCCGGAAGCGACGCCTCGACCTCGGCGATCCAAGCCTCGTCGAGCTCGAGCGGCAGGAGATCCGGGTCCGGGAAATAGCGATAGTCGTGCGCCTCCTCCTTCGAGCGCATGGAGCGGGTCTCGCCCTTGCGCGCGTCGAAGAGGCGCGTCTCCTGTGATATCTGCCCGCCGTCCTCGAGGACGCCGATCTGGCGCCTCGCTTCGTACTCGATGGCCTGTCCCATGAACCGGATAGAGTTGACGTTCTTCACCTCGCAGCGCGTGCCGAAGGGCTCGCCCGGCCGGCGCACCGAAACGTTGATGTCCGCCCGGAGCGATCCTTCCTCCATGTTGCCGTCGCAGGTGCCGAGATAGCGCAGGATCGTGCGGAGCTTCGAGACATAGGCCTTGGCTTCCTCGGCCGAGCGCATGTCGGGCTCCGAGACGATCTCCATGAGCGCGACGCCCGAGCGGTTGAGGTCGACAAGGCTCTCGTTGGGGTGCTGATCGTGCAGGCTCTTGCCCGCGTCCTGCTCCAGGTGCAGCCGCTCGATGCCGATCTCGACGGGCCCCTCCGGCATGTCGAGCGTCACCCTGCCCTTGCCGACGACGGGCTGCTTGTACTGCGAGATCTGGTAGCCCTGCGGCAGGTCCGGATAGAAGTAGTTCTTGCGGTCGAAGACGGAGCGGCGGTTGATCGCGGCCTTGAGTCCGAGCCCGGTTCTGATCGCCTGCTCCACGCAGAAGCGGTTGATGACCGGCAGCATGCCGGGCATCGCCGCGTCGACCAGCGACACGTGGTCGTTGGGCGCTCCGCCGTATTCGGCCGAGGCGCCGGAGAAGAGCTTCGACTTGGAAGTGACCTGCGCGTGCACCTCCATGCCGATCACGATCTCCCAGTCGCCGGTCGCGCCCTTGAGAAGCTTTTTCGGATCGGCAGCGCGATTGGCGGCATGGTTCATCTGGGCCCTCGATGGGTGAAGGAGGCCGTCAGCAAGGCGTCGCTGGAGGGTGGGAACCGGACGGATTCCACGGTTTCTCAAGCCCTTACGACGGCGGGGATTGGACGCGCAGGCATGTTACATTTCTGCACCATGCTCTAGGATCTTGCGTTCGGACTGGCAAGAGCGCCGGCGCCATCTTGCTCTCTTCCGCTCCCGACGGTTACCTTAAGGCAGCTACGTGCAAGAAGGGGGGCGGCGATGCACATTTCCGTTCTGGGCAGAGGCAGTCCGTCAGACGTGGAGCGCGCTCCTTTCGCGCATCTGGTCTCGGATCCGGTCTTCGATTCGGCGCGCTACGCCACACTCGCCGAGGGCTTTCCGCCCATGGAGCGCTTCTGCCGCGGCATGGAGAAGGTCGCCAGCAACCAAGCGGTGCGAATTCCCGCCTCCGCGATCGTCGACAATCCGGAATTCTCGGACGCCTGGCGCGATTTCTTCCGCTACCACACCTCGCGGCACTTCTGGGCCGACATCGTGCGCGTCTTCGGCAAGGAGATTCTTGCTGCTCATCCCGACCTCGAGCGCAAGGCAGGCCGCAAGCTCGCGGAGTGGTCCGTGAGGTCGCGCGGCTCCAAGGAACCTGCCGACGTCGAGCTTGACGCTCTCTTCGTGATCAACACGCCCGTCGAGCGCGAAAGCTCCGTGAGGCCCGCCCATGTGGACAATGAGGACAAGATCTTCGCCGGCCTTTTCTACATGCGCGCGGAGGACGATGCGACGCCCGGAGGCGACCTGGCACTCTACAGCTTCAAGGGGAAGCCGGGTTTTGGAGGCCACTACGCACCGCTCTCGAGTGTCAACCAGGAGAGGGTGATCGAATACCGGTCGAACAGGTTCGTCGCATTCGTCAATTCGCCCGAAAGCGTTCACGGCGTTATCCCGAGGCCAAAGACCGACAGGGTGCGGCGCTACATCAACTTCGTGGCCGTGACTCCGTTCAAGACGTTCTCGATCCCGAAGATGAGTCCCGTCAACCAGTTGATGTTCTGGCTGGAGCGCCGCAAGACGAAGTCGGCCGGTGTCATGGCCGAAGGCTGACGCTCCGCCTACTGGCTGGCGCCCGCTGCCTGCAGGGTGTCGTAGAACTCGTAGAAGTCCACGGCCTTGCCGTTCTCGAAGCGCCAGAAGTCCGCCTTGGGCGTCGTCAGGACCTTGCCGGTATTGCGGTTCTTCCAGCAGCATTCCCCGAGCGCGACGATCCGGTCGCCCTCGGAGATGTACTCGTCGATCCGGTAGTGGACCATGGACCAGTCGCGCGCGAGTTCGCTGAAGTATTCGAGCACATCCTTGCGGGTCACGCGCGTGCGCGAGAATTCCAGTCCGCTGGCGCCGTTTCCGAGCGAGCCGAAGATGATGGGATCGGCCATGAGATCGCCCCACACGGCGGGATCGCCCTTGGTGTTGTGCCAGCCTGCATAGGCCTGCCGAAGCCGCTCGACATTCGATCCTGTACCCATGGCCGCCTCCCTGGACTTCCGTAGGGGAAGTCTAGAATAGCCGCGACCGCGGTTAAAGACCTTCGGTTGTCAGCCGACCTGAGCTAACCTCTCGATTGCTTCGGTCACCTTGGCTTGCCGGGCCTCGAGTTCGTCGCGCCTCTCGCGCGCCTCCTCCACCACCTCTTCGGGCGCCTTGGCGAGGAAGCCGGCATTGCCGAGCCGCGCATCGATAGCGGCGATGTCCTTGCCGGCCTTTTCCAGCTCCTTGGCCAGGCGCGTGCGCTCCGCGGCGAGGTCGATCACCCCCTGAAGCGGCAGCGCCAGGACCGCCTCTCCGAGCACGATCTGCGCCGAGCCCGTTGGCACGTCCTCCGCGAAGCTCAGGCTCTCCAGGCGGGCGAGGCGGGCGATTTCGCTCGCCCATTGCTCCGCAAGCCGCCGCGTCTCGGAACGCGCGCCCACGACCACGCACGCGATACGCGCCCCGGCCGGCACGTTCATCTCCGACCGGACGGAGCGGATGCCGGAAACGACCCGGATCACCCATCCGATCTCGGCGTCCGCCGTGGCATCCTCGAGTCCTTTGAACCGGGGCCAGTCCGCGAGCGCCAGCAAGGTTTTCCGAGGCGCCGCCTCGCTCGCCGTCTTCTGCCACAGCTCCTCGGTGACGAACGGCATGAAGGGGTGCATGAGGACGAGCGCCTGATCGAGCGCCCATCCGGCGTGACGCAGCGTTTCCGCCTTGGCGTTCTCGTCAGCGGCGGAGAGAACCGGCTTCAGGAGTTCCAGATACCAGTCGCAGAAGACGTGCCAGACGAAGTGATAGACGGCCGCGGCCGCCTCGTTGTAGCGCTGCTCCGATATGGCCTGAGTGACGGTATCGCGCGTGCGCGCCAGCTCGCCGGAGATCCACCGGTTGAGCGCCACGCGCGCCGCCATGGGATCGTAGTCCGGATCGCGAAGCGCTCCCGACATCTCGCAGAACCGCGCCGCGTTCCAGAGCTTGGTCGCGAAGTTGCGGTAGCCTTCGATGCGCGCTTTCGAAGGTTTCACGTCGCGCCCCGGCGTCGCGAGCGCGGCCATGGTGAAGCGGAGCGCGTCCGCGCCGTATTCACTGATGAGGTCCAGGGGATCGACGACGTTCCCCTTGGACTTGGACATCTTCTGCCCCTTCTCGTCGCGCACGATCCCGTGGATGTAGACCGTGTGGAAGGGCGCCTCGCGCATGAAGTGGAGCCCGAACATCATCATCCGAGCGACCCAGAAGAAGATGATGTCGAAGCCCGTCACCAGCACGTCGGTCGGGTAGTACCGCTTCAGTTCCGGCGTCTCCTCGGGCCAGCCCAGGGTGGAGAACGGCCAGAGCGCGGAGGAGAACCAGGTGTCGAGCACATCCTCGTCGCGCGTCAGCATCACGCGCGAGTCGTAGTGGCGCGCCGCCGCTGCGAACGCCAGGTCTTCCGTCTCCTCCACGAAGATCTCGCCGTCGGGCCCGTACCACGCCGGAATGCGATGCCCCCACCAGAGCTGGCGCGAGATGCACCAGGGCTGGATGTTGCGCATCCAGTCGAAGTAGGTCTTTTCCCAGTTGCGGGGGACGAAGACGGTCTTGCCCGTCTCGACGGCTTCTATAGCGGGCTTCGCCAGGGTCGCGGCGTCGACATACCACTGTTCGGTAAGCCAGGGCTCGATCGGCACGCCCGAGCGGTCGCCGTGCGGAACCGTGTGGAGATGCGCGTCCACCTTCTCGACAAGTCCAAGTTCCTCCATGCGCGCGACGACCGTCTTGCGCGCCTCGAAGCGGTCGGCGCCTTCCAGGGCGAGCGTCTTCTCCAGCTCCGCGCCGGGCGTCACGCCGGCGAGGAACTCCTCGTTGCCCACGACCACGATGTGGGCATGCTGGTCGAAGATGCTGACGAGTGGAAGGCCGTGCCGGCGCCCGACCTCGAAGTCGTTGAAGTCGTGGGCGGGGGTGATCTTGACCGCGCCGGAGCCCTGCTCCGGGTCGGCATATTCGTCCGCGACGATCGGGATGCGACGGCCGACGAGCGGCAGCACGGCATGCTTTCCGATGAGGTCCCGGTAGCGCTCGTCATCGGGATGAACGGCGACGCCTGTGTCGCCGAGCATCGTTTCGGGACGCGTGGTCGCAACCACTATGGCGCGGCCCTCCATGCCCTCGATCGGGTAGCGGAAATGCCAGATCTTGCCCTTGACCTCGATCTGCTGCACCTCGAGATCGGAGATGGCGGTGAGGAGCTTCGGATCCCAGTTGACGAGCCGCTTGTCCTTGTAGATCAGGCCCTGCTTGTAGAGCTGGACGAACACCTTGCTGACGGCGGCGGAAAGGCCGGGATCCATCGTGAAGCGTTCGCGCGACCAGTCGCAGGAGGCCCCGAGCCTTCTGAGCTGGTTCAGGATCGCGCCGCCGGACTGTTCCTTCCACGCCCAGACCCGCCGCAGGAAGGCTTCGCGCCCGATCTCCCTCCGGTTGGTGCCCGAAGCCTCGAGCTGGCGCTCCACGACCATCTGCGTGGCGATGCCGGCATGATCGGTGCCGGGCTGCCAGAGCACGTCCCTGCCCCGCATCCGCTCGAAGCGGCAAAGGATGTCCTGGATCGTGTCGTTGAGCGCATGCCCCATGTGCAGCGATCCCGTCACGTTGGGCGGCGGAATCACAATGGTGAAGGGCTGGGCGTCGGGCCTGCGGCCGGCACGGAAGGCGCCCGCCGCCTCCCACATCTCATAGATGCGTTGCTCGGTGCTGGACGGGTCGTAGGTCTTTTCAAGCATTGAGGGATCAGGTTTGGCAGGATGGGGGGATTGCGCGGGAATAAGCACGACCGGCCGCGTGCGCGCAACCTTTCATGCCCCGCCTGTGCGCGGGGTCATTCAGCCGTATCCTAAGGGGAACTGCCTCTGAGCTGGCTACCCGCGCCCTCCGCGCCGGGCCACCCGCTCGATCTCTTCTCGCACTTGCCGCTCGACGATTGAGGGCAGGTTCTCGTCCAGCCAAGCCTTGAGCAGCGGACGCAGCAGGTCTCGGGCGATGTCCTCCAGCGACCGGTCGCCGCCCGTCGAACGGCTGACCAGCGCCTCGGCAAGCCGGTCGAAGGCCATCGAGGCGGAAGAACTCACCGCCGGCGACAGGAGATCGGGCTGCAGGCGTGGCGAGGGATAGGGGAAGGACGGAGGAGCCTTGGCGGCGAAATGGCTGTCGTCCGAGGACGGCAGCCATTCCAGATCCGGGGTCCGCGGCGACACGTAGGGCGGCGGAGCAGCATGCCCGTTGGCATGGGCGCCATTCGGCTTGTAGGCCGACGGTTCCACGGGGGCGGCTACCTCAGCAAATGGCCGTTCTGGAGCCTGGCGGAGTGCGAAAGGCGCCTCCGGTGGCGGCATCGCGGGCTGCGGCAATGCGGGGGGTTCGGGCTCGTAGGCGTCAGCGTCCTCTTCCTCCACCACCGAGGGGCGCAGCATGACGGCTCGCGTTTCGACAACAGGCGGTTCCTCGGCGACTTCCGCCACAGGCACGGTTGCTCTGCCGGCGCGGCTGAGTCGGGCCAGCGCCTCCTCGAGCCTCACGTCGCCGCCCAGAATCCCTATGAACCCCTCGCGCTTGCCTGTCGGCAGCGTCTTGGAGGCTTCTTTGACGTCCGTCTCGGGATAAGGGTCGAACTGGGCGTCCTCCGTCGAAGCGACGGCAGCTTCCGCCATGTCCTTGCCGGCCTCGTTGCGGTGCAGCCGCGGCATCATCGGCGCCCGCCCCGGCTTGGCCGGTGGTTCCGCCCGCCGCGCCTGACCGTTTTCAGCGGTCGCGTGCTCCGCGACGCCGTTCCGCCGCTCCATCGCCGCCTTGAGGCGGTTGACGTCGGACTTCACCAAATCGTCGGAAGGCATTGATTCCGGGGGCTCCACTTCATCGTGGATGGCCTGCCGGATGGATGCCAACAGTTCGTCGATCGACACGTGTTTTGCCGTCTGAGCCTTGCCCATGCCGCCTTCGAGCCCGCCGGTCCGCGGGCTGCGCCCCATTGAAGTCCACGAATCAATTGACGCGCAGACGCCGGCACATCTCCCGAGGGAATATTCCCATGTTTCCCACGTTGATACAACGGGCGGCCAAGCTGTGCCGGGGCGGCTGTTGCACAGAAGTCACGCTTGAGGGCGGGAGGGCAACAAGCCCAAGGGAAGGTCAGTCGAGCGTATCGGCCTTGATGCCCCAGAGCTTGTTCCGCACGTTGCGGTAGTTGTCTTCGGAGTCGTAATACTCCACCGAGAGACCGAGATCGCGGGCGGTCATGCGGCCGACGGACGCGATGAGCTGGTAGCCGGCGACGATCTGGTCCCGCTGGGCCGACACGAGCGAGACCTGCGAATTGACCAGCTCCTGCTCGGCGTCGAGCACGTCGAGCGTGGTGCGCGTTCCGACCTGCGCCTCCTGGCGCACCCCTTCGAGCGCCAGCTGGTTCGCCGACACCTGGGCCCTGAAGGATGTGATCGTCTGTCCGGCGGCGTTGAGGATGTACCAGGAGCTCACGACCGCTTCGCGGACGTCGCGGCTGGATGCGAGGATGGTGATCCGGAGCTGGCTTGCCGTCTGCTTGGCCTCGCGAACCTGCGAGCTGATGAGGCCGCCCTGATAGAGCGGGATCGAGATCTGGCCGAAGATGGCCCCCTGCTCGGCCCGGCGAATGCTGGATGAGGGCTCCCGGTTGAGGCTGTAGTTGGCCTCGAGCGAAACCTGCGGATAAAGCTGCGATTCAACGAGGTCGATGTTGTGGCGCGCCGCTTCCGCGTTGAACGCCGCGGCGAGGATCTGCGGGTTCACCCGCTCGGCCATGGCGATGGCCGACTGAACGCTCTTCGGCGCGCGAGGCGAGAGCCGGGGGTATGTGAGATTGCCCGGCGCATGCCCGATGACGCGCACGAAGAAGGCCGCGCTCGCCTGGGAATTGGAGCGGGCGACCGCGAGGTCCGCTTCCGAAAGGCTGAGGCGGGCGCGCGACTGCTCGACGTCGGTCTTGGTGATCTCGCCCACGTCGAACCGGACACGCGAGGCCCGCAGCTGTTCGCGCAGCACGGCTACGTTGCGCTCGCGCAGCCTGACGATCTCGCGATCGCGCAGCACGTTCATGAAGGCTGTGGCGGCATCAAGCAGCACCTGCTGCTCGATCTGGAGCAGGTTCTGGCGCCCGGCGGCGACCGTGGCCTCCGCCCGCTTGGTGTCGCTCACCGTCCGGAAACCGTTGAAGATCGGCTGCGAGAGGCTGATCGTCACCCCGGCGGGATTGGTGTCCGACGATCCGCCGGGCTTGGTCTTCGACCATTCGGCGCCGCCGTCGGCATCGGTGACCACTGTCGGCCGCCAACCGGAAAGCGCCTGCGGCACCTGCTCGTCGGTGGCGCGCTGGCGGGCGCGCTCGGCCTGCAGCACCGGGTTGCCGCGATAGGACGCGGCGAGCGCGCCGGCAATGTTTTCAGCCGCCTGCGCGCCGGGCGAACCTGCCGGGAACGAAAGGATGCTCGCCGTCAGCACGAGGGATGCCGGAAGCCACCCGAAAAAACGTCGCCTCTTGAAGTTCACCCCGTATCCCCATCCGCCTGTGCAAAGCCTTGAAGCGTCGGTGTTTGCGCATCCCGACCTGCGCCGCTGAAGGCCCGAATCCTTAACGCAATCTTACCGCCTCTCAGCGTTAACAACCGGTTAATGGCGGATCGGGGCGAAGAGGAGGCGAAAGCTTGGCGAGAGCCTCGCGGGCCAGATCACGATCCATCCGGGTTGCATCGACCCGGATGGATGAACGTGATCGAGTCCAAGGAGTTGAGCATGATCTTGTCGGAAAAGTGCTTCACACTTTTCCGGATCATGCTTCTAGAAGACGAAGCCTTGCTGAGGGATCTCGAAGCCCGGCGCATCGGGCACATTGGCGTCGAAATCGCTGACGCTTGACTGACCCTCGCTTGTCTGCCGGACGAGCGTGGCTCGCGATACCGGGCCGGTGCCGACTACGGCCACGAGGCGGCCGCCGGGCTTCAACTGCTCCACGAGCGCCTGCGGCACGGCGGGCACGCGGCCATTGATCAGGATGACGTCGAAGGGCGCTTCGGAGGGAAGCCCCTGCGCATGGGGGCCCTGCACGACGGCGGCATTGGCGATCCCGAGCTCGCTCAGGGTCTCCCCGGCGATCTGGGCCAGTCCCGCGTTCTCCTCGACCGCGACCACCGATTCCGCGAGCGCCGCGGCGACCGCCGTCGAGTAGCCGGTGCCGCAGCCGATATCGAGAAGGATATCGGTGGGCTTCAGGGCCGCGAGTTGCAGCAGACGCGCCAGCACCATCGGCTCGATCAGGTAGCGGCGGCGGCCCGTCGGCGTGGTGGCGATGATGATTTCCTCGTCCATATAGGCGATCGCCCGGCGGCCCTCGGGAACGAACCTTTCCCGCGGGATAGAGCCCATGGCGGCGATGATGCGGGCATCCGTGACGCCATTGGGCCGCACCTGCGATTCCACCATGTTCAGACGCTGGATCGAGAAATCGACCATTCCGGAACCCTTTTCAGCTTTCGCGGGAGAGATAGCGGAAGCCGACTGCGGCTCCAAGCATTTCCCTCGGTTTTGCAGCCCCTCCGGTATCCCATCTGTCGGTTGTCAGGAATTTTCGATCCGCCTATAAGACCCGGCGGGCGGCCTCTGGCCGACGAGGGCCTCGTGGCGGAGTGGTGACGCAGCGGACTGCAAATCCGTATACCCCGGTTCGATTCCGGGCGAGGCCTCCAAATCCCACCTTCCCAACGTCTTTCAAAGTCCGGGCCGACGCCGGCGACCTAGCGCGGGCGATGGTTCACGTGGTCGAAGCCGATCTTGCTGGCAAGCCCCGGATAGCGCTCCTTGAGCCACAGCCCGAGCCGGACGGTGGCCTGGCGCCGCCATCGCCGAACGGCCGGAATGTCCACGGACAGGATGATGAGGCCGACCGGGATCATCCAGAATCCGAGGATCGGCAGGAAGCCGAAGATGCCAAGGACGACGAGGCCGACGCCGATGCAGATTCGCGCCACCCGGCTTGCGGGCAGCGCCAACTCCCTTTTACCGAACTTGATGCTGGGCATGGGCGCAGAAGTAATGTCCGCCTGCGTCAGCCGCAAGGCAAATAGCCGTCAAGAAACGCCAATTTCGTCTTGAAAAAGCTTTCGCGAAGGTGTCGGCTTTGCTATAGCGAGCCGCATTCCGTTCCTCGGTAGCTCAGTTGGTAGAGCGTTCGACTGTTAATCGAATGGTCGCTGGTTCGAGTCCAGCCCGGGGAGCCACCGCCTTCTGTAGGGCGCGATAATCACACGGAACTTCACCACTAACGTCGCCGCAACGAATGAACGCGCCCTCCTCAAGAGACGGACAGGTCGCGCTGTTGTGAGGCAAAGGGGTAAGTAAAATCAGCCGCTCCTAGGCGGCGAGTTCCTGAATGAGGACTGCCCAGTCCTCATCTGTCACGTCCGTGGACTGGAATGCAAATTGACCTTGCACAAGAAACAGCTTCTCAAAGGAATTGCTCGCTAGAGACGGTATGACCTCCTTAGCGCGATCGCGGGACAGTTGCCGACGAGGCGTGCCTAGCGGCTTTATATTGAACGGAAGCACCCACGATTTAGACCATACTTGGACCTCGATGCGATCGGGATTGGCCTTCGAGTAGACCACGAATGGCACCGTTAGACTGCCGGTGTCGTTGCAATAGAGAATGCCGAAGGCGCCAATAGGCATACGAGCAGCCTTGGTGATGCGTCCCTTCACAAAAGTGGAATTCCCGCTCTCACCTACAGCCCACATCCCGGCACCAATCCCGGCCCAAATGTTGGTGAGATTGTCGGAAGCAAACGAATAGAGCTTCATTGGTGCCCCTCTGCGCTGAATGCTGCCCACTCGCAATGCTAAGTCCTTTTCCGTCTGGAGAATAGCTTTGCCCACGTTTGATGGTCTCTCTCGTTGAGGAAGCGGGCCGGCAACGCCGCGACATTGCCGATCCTCGCGACCTTTCTCCTGACGACGGGAACCCGTAAGGCTGCCTCAGCCTTCATTCCGGGGAGAAAGAGCAATGCCCCATCGCCGCTATGCCGTCATAGAGGCACCCTCAGTCCTCGGTCTGAAGCCCACCGGCGTGGACGAGCTGCCGCGAACGCTGCTGCGGCACGGCCTTGCCGAAAAGCTCGACGCGCGCATTGCCGCGCGGTTGACGCCGCCACCCTACTCCCCCGAGATCGACCCCGAGACGCTGACGCTCAACGCGCACGCGATCGCCGAGTGGTCGCCTGAGCTCGCCGATGCGGTCGGGGACGTGCTCGATCGGGACGAGTTTCCGATCGTCCTCGGCGGCGATTGCTCGATCCTGCTCGGCTCGACGCTGGCCTTGCGGCGGCGCGGACGCTATGGCCTCCTGTTCGTGGATGGCCACGCCGACTTCTATCAGCCCGAGGCCAACCCCAACGGCGAGGCGGCCTCGATGGACCTCGCCTTTGCGACCGGCCACGGTCCAGCACTTCTGACCGATCTCGAGGGCCTTGCGCCGCTGGTGCGCGAGGAGGACGCCGTGGCCTTCGGGTTTCGCGACATGGAGGAGCAGGTGCAGCACGGCAGCCAGCCCCTGCCCGAGGCTCTGAAGGCGTTCGACCTGCCTACCGTCCGGCGCATGGGAGCGGGCGCGGCGGCGACGGCCGCCGTCGAGCATGTCGCGCGTCCGGAACTCGACGGCTTCTTCATCCATCTCGACGCCGACTGTCTGGACGACGCCGTGATGCCTGCCGTCGACTATCGCATTCCTGACGGACTGACGCCGCAGGAGCTGTCCGGCATCCTGAAGATCGCGCTCGCCAGCGGCCGGGTGGCCGGCATCCAGGTGACGATCTACAATCCCCGGCTCGACGAGAGCGGAGAGGCCGGCCGCGTGCTCGCGCGCATTCTCATCGAAGCGCTAGGAACGATCGAAGGGCCTCGCGCCTTGTCCTGAGGCTTCGCGAGGAGGAAGGCATGGCTTACGAGCTCTACTACTGGCCCGGCATCCAGGGGCGCGGCGAGTTCGTCCGGCTGGCGCTGGAAGAAGCGGGAGCCGAGTACGTGGACATCGCCAAGGCGTCAGGCGAAGAGAAAGCTGTCAAGCAGATCATGGCGCTGCTCGAGGCGGACGACGTGACGCACCTGCCTTTCGCGCCGCCCTTCCTGAAGGACGGCGACCTCCTCATCGGCCAGACAGCGGCCATCCTCTTCCATCTGGGCGAGCGGCATGACCTGGCGCCCGCCGACACTACAGGCAAGATGTGGTGCCACCAGATCCAGCTCACAGTCGCGGACCTGGTGGGAGAAGCCCACGACACGCATCATCCGATCTCGGTCGGCCTCTACTACAAGGACCAGCAGCCGGAGGCGCTTCGCCGCGCGCAGTATTTCCGTGAGGAACGGATGCCGAAATATCTGGGCTGGTTCGAGCGCATCCTCGAGCGCAACGGCGGCGGCGAGCACCTTGTCGGCG
The DNA here is from genome assembly GCA_050181295.1 of Parvibaculaceae bacterium. Lineage (GTDB taxonomy): Bacteria > Pseudomonadota > Alphaproteobacteria > Rhizobiales > Aestuariivirgaceae > JBFXDI01. The sequence goes on from JBFXDI010000103.1 coordinate 13,379, forward strand.
GCAAGCTCAGCCATGCCGACCTGTCGCTGTTCCAGGTGGTCGAGGGCCTGCGCTACGCCTTTCCGAATGCCGCGGGCGAGACCTTACGCGACATGCCACGCGTCTCGGCGCTCGCCAGGAAGGTGGCCGCCCGTCCTCGCATCAAGTCCTATCTTGCGAGCGACCGCCGCATCCCCTTCAACGAGGACGGCATCTTCCGCCGCTACCCGGAACTGGACGGCTAGCCGAGGCAGCCCCGGCCCTTCACCTCTTTATTGCGTGCCGACCGCGCTTTCGAGAGGCGGTTCGCCGGGGCCGTGCTCCAGGGCGATGAGATCTTCGAGCCAGAGGGACTGGTTCTTTCCGGCACTGACGCGGGTCGATCGCAGCGGCCTCGTCCAGTTGCAAACCTGCGGATGATAGAACACGTCGCCTCCACTCTTCGCCACGATCGCGAAAACGATGTAGCGCCGCCCCTTCTCGAAGAAAAACTCGCAATCCATTTTCGCATAAACGTCCATCAGTCGAGCTTGCGGCCGCAGCTTCTCCCTTCCCTTCCAGACCTGCTCCACATCGATCGTCCAGGTGTGGGCGCCGGCCTCCGCCACTGTCCCCGTGAATACGTACTGCGCCCTGTCGAACCCTTCGGCAGGCGTGCTCGCATTGCACGGGCACGCGTGAGCAGGCCCGCTCGCCCACAAGGCGAAAGCCGCCAGACCGGAGAGAACGACCAGACGTTTCATTGCTTCGGCCATGGGGCGCTGCCAGCAAAATCCATCGATATCCACCTCAGCACTTCCACAAGGAGTGCGTTCGCAGGATTTTCTAAAATTCCGATAGAACCACTGGATCATAAGCCCTCTTCGGCTTCGCGCATACGCCGAAACGCGTCGCGCGTGACGGGACCGGTCGCTACCTCCAAATCCGCTACCCGCGCCAGCGCAACGACTCGACGAGAAGCGCGAAGGCTGGGGAATTCTGCCGCCGACTTGGATAGTAGAGGTGGTAGCCCGGGAAAGGCGGACACCAATCCCCGAGCAACCTCACGAGCCGCCCCTCCGCCAGCGCCTCCTTCACGGTATCCTGCGGCAGACAGGCGAGTCCGAGCCCGTTCGATGCTGCATCGATGATCGTCAGGACATCGTTGCAGGTGAACTGCCCCTTCACCCGGACGTTCAACGGCCTGCCGTTCTTCTA
>JBFXDI010000104.1:0-14535 GCA_050181295.1 Parvibaculaceae bacterium
CGGATCCTCGAACACGAAGGCGCGCAGACCATAATCCTTGTCCTGCAGGCTCTTGATGATGCGCAGTCCGTGCCGCTGGCAGACGGCGTGAAGCGTGTCCACATCGTCCACCAGCATGTGCGCGACGTTGAAATTGGCGGCCTTGTGGCTTGGCTGAAGCGTAAGGTGCAGTTCGGCGGCATCCCGCCGCAGGATCATGAAGCCGACGGGGCGTCCGTTCTCGAAGGTCTTCTTGAACCCAAGGACTTCCGTGTAGAAGGCGTGGGCCTTGCCCATGTCCTTGACCGGCAGCATGGCGGCGATCCGCCCGAAGCGGATGCCACGGCTCGTGACGTCATTCATCGCGCAACCTCGTTGCAGAAGGCCAGGCGACGATACGGACGGTGCCGGACCGCTCCCGTTGCTCCTTGTCGTTGATCCACGCGGGACGGTGCCCGCCGCGGCTCCTGTCTAGCATCGTCACGGGCAAACGGGAACGGAAGGGGCTGCGGCTCCAGGTCGTGCGCCGCCAGCGCGAGCCCACATCCAAAATTCGCATAATCTATATTATGGAATATTTTTATATGGGCGAGTTTGTGAGATTATTGAGCTCCGGCAACGGATTGCAGCGGATTGTCGAGATCGATTGTCATGCCGTCATAGGCCGGCGCCACGTTCTCCGGCAGCGAGCGGCGTAGCGTCTCGTAGTCCATGTCGATGTGCATGTTGGTCAGGATGGCGCGCCTGGGCTTCAGCCGCTCGATCCACCCCAGCGCGTCCTCCAAACTGAAATGGCTCGGATGCGGACTGGGCCTGAGCGCATCCACGATCCAGAGGTCGAGCCCCTCCAGGAACTGCCGGCTGCGGTCGGGAATGCCGTTGAGGTCGGGCGTATAGGCCACGCCCCCGATCCGGAAGCCCAAGGCCTCGATCAGCCCGTGCCGGAGATCGAACGGCGTGGCCGCGATCTCGCCGCCCGCGCCCCCGATCCCCACCGTCCTCATGGACTGCATCGGGTGCAGCAAGAGGATCGGCGGATAGTCGCTGCCCTCGGGCTGGCGGAAGCAATACCCGAAGCGGGTCATGAGCATGGCTTCGGTGCGCTGATCCGCCCAGACCTGCACCAGGCGCCGCATGTTGATCGCGATGGCGCGCAGCTCGTCGATGCCGTGCGTGTGGTCAGCATGCTCGTGGCTGAAGAGCACCCCGTCCAGCGTCCCCACGCCGGCGTCCAGAAGCTGGTCGCGGAGATCCGGCGAGGTGTCGATCAGCACGCGCGTGGCGCCCTCGGCCGACGTGCGCTCGAGCAGCACTGAGCAGCGCCGGCGACGGTTCCGTGGGTTCTCCGGATCGCAGGCGCCCCAATGGTTGCCGATGCGAGGCACGCCGGCGGACGATCCGCAGCCGAGGATCGTGAGCGAAAAGCTCATGCTGCGGCCCTGAAGGCCTCAGGGCGCGGCACCTTGGAGAACAGCCGGAAGAAATTGTCGGAGGTGGCGCGCGCCATGGCGTCGCGGGAGACGCCCTTGACCTCCGCGAGACGCTCCAGCGTGTGCACGGTGAAGGCCGGCTCGTTCGCTTTCCCGCGATGAGGAACCGGCGCGAGATAAGGCGCGTCGGTCTCCACGAGAACACGGTCCTGGGGCGCAAGGCGCGCCGCCGCCCGAATGTCCTCGGCGTTGCGGAAAGTGAGGATGCCGGAGAAGGAGACATAGGCGCCAATCGCCAGTCCGCGCACGGCCAGTACGGGTTTTGACGAGAAGCAATGGAGCAGGGGCGTGAAAGCCCCCTGCCCCATCTCCTCCTCGAGGATGCGTGCCGTGTCGTCCTCGGCCTCGCGGCTGTGGACGATGAGGGGCAGGCCGGCAGTGCGCGCGGCCGCGATCTGGGTGCGGAAGCTCTTCGCCTGCACATCGCGCGGGGCGTGGTCATAGTGGTAGTCGAGGCCGGCCTCGCCGATCGCCACGACCTTCGGATGCTCCGTCGCCTTGAGAAAATCCTCGACCGTCACATCCGGCTCCTCGGCCGCGTTGTGCGGATGGACCCCGACCGAGCAGTAGATTTCCGGATGCTTCTCGGCCATGGCGAGCACCTGCGGAAAGCTGCTCATGCGCGTCGAGATGCTGACCATGAGGTACACGTCGGCGGCCCGGGCGGCAGCGATGACCTCCGGAAGACGCTCGGCGAGCCCCGGATAGTCGAGGTGACAATGGCTGTCGACGATGGGTGCCGGCATGGGGGCTATGAAGCACAGATGGCGGGGAACCGGAAGGCTGGGCTTCCGGTTCCCGTTTGGAGGGGCGGCGCCCCCGCCGCCCCCATTTGCGGCGGGAAAAGGTGTGCGAGGGTGCGCACCCTCCGTTCAGTCGGCCGTCGGTGTCTCCACGTAGCGCGGGAAGACCGCCTGGGGCGCGGGCAGGGGCGTGCCGTGGGCAAGGCGCCCTGCCCCGCCGAGCTTCGTGAATTGCCGCGCGTCCTCGGGAACCCCGAGGAGGGCGAGCAGCTTCGCGGCCGAGCCGGGCATGACGGGCGCCGAGAGGATCGCCACCTGCCGCACCACCTCCGCCGTCACATAGAGGATCGTCCCCATGCGCTCGGGATCCGTCTTGCGCTTGGCCCACGGCTCCTCGCCCGCGAAATAGCGGTTGGCGTCCGCCACCACCGCCCAGACCGCGTCGAGGTAGAGTTTCAGGCCCTGCCGGTCCATGGCCTCGCGCGCCTTGCCATAGAGCGCGTCCGCCGCCGCGAGGATAGCCTTATCCTCCGCCGTGAAGGCGCCGGGCTTCGGCACCACGCCGCCGCAGTTCTTGGCGATCATCGAGAGCGAACGCTGCGCCAGGTTGCCGAGGTCGTTGGCAAGGTCGGCGTTGATGCGGTTGACGATCGCCTCGTGGCTGTAGCTTCCGTCCTGCCCGAAGGAGGCTTCGCGCAGGAAGAAATAGCGCACCGGGTCGACGCCGTAGCCGCGCACGAGGTCGAACGGGTCGACAACGTTGCCGACCGACTTCGACATCTTCTCCCCGCGGTTGAACAGGAAGCCGTGCGCAAAAACCCGCTTCGGCAGCGCTATGCCGGCCGAGAGCAGGAAGGCCGGCCAGTAGACGGCATGGAAGCGCACGATGTCCTTGCCGATGATGTGGACGTCCGCCGGCCAATAGCGCCAGCGCGGCGCCTTCTCGTCGGGAAATCCCGCCGCAGTGATGTAGTTGGTGAGCGCATCCACCCACACATACATGACGTGCTGCGGCGCGCCCGGCACCTTGATGCCCCAGTCGAGCGAGCTGCGCGAGATCGAGAGATCGTCGAGCCCGCCCTTGACGAAGCTCACGACCTCGTTCCTGCGCTCGGGCGGCAGGATGAAGTCCGGATTGGCCTCATAGTGGGCGAGCAGCCGGTCCTGATAGGCCGAGAGTCGGAAGAAATAGGTCTCCTCCTCAGTCCACTCGACGGGCGAGCCCAAGGGCTCCCGGCGCACGCCGTCCGGCCCGACGGTCGTCTCCGACTCGTCGAAATAGGCCTCCTGCCGCACCGAATACCAGCCGGCGTACTTCCCGAGATAGATGTCGCCGTTCGCCTCCATGCGCCGCCAGATTTCCTCGCTAGAGCGGTGATGACGCTCCTCTGTCGTGCGGATGAAGTCGTCGTTCGACGCATCGAGCGCTGCCACCATGTCGCGGAAGCGCTGCGAGTTGCGGTCGGCGAGCGCCTGTGGCGTCAGCCCTTCGGCCTGCGCCGTCTGCTGCATCTTGAGGCCATGCTCGTCGGTACCGGTCAGGAAGAACACGTCCTTCCCGTCCAGCCGCTCGAAGCGCGCGATGGCGTCGCTCGCCAGCGCCGTATAGGCGTGGCCGATATGGGGAACGCCGTTCGGATAGAAGATCGGCGTGGTGATATAGAATGTCTGCTGCGTCATCGTCCTGATGCTCGGATGGAACCGCTAAATTTGGCTGAAGGAAATGTGTCGCCGGCCGCGGAGAGCGGTCAGCGGGAAGCGGCAGACGCCACCATTGGAATCCCGGCGCAGGGCGGGCAGGAGCCCGCGGCAGCCGGGTTGGTGGTCCTTTCATCAGGCGCGTGCGCGTTCATCTCATATCCGATTGGCAGCATACCGCCTCTTCATCGATCGTTGTCGCAGTGTTGCAGGCGTCAGGACTTCCGTGCCTGAGCCTGTTCCATCATGTCGAAGGCATCGATCAGGAGCTGGCGGCGGTCGAGATTTAGGACATTTGCCTCACGAATGGAATGGCCGATCTCCTGCGAGAGCCTGGCCCAGGCGGAAGCCTCCCCGCCGGCCCCGGCGACCGCCGCCTCGCGACCCTGGGCGGCCAGCCAGTCGAGCATCAACCCCGCGAAGACCTGATAGTCCTCGGCTGCCTCCCGCCGCTGCATGGCGCCCGCGATCTCGAATAGCGCCTTGCGGGAGGCGGAGCGCGCGCTTCCGAAGAGCGGCCGCGCCTCGAGGAAGAGGCGTGCCCCGCTTGAGCCCAGGAGATCGAGCGCGCGGCCTGGGCTGCCGCCGGAGAGCGCGGCCGCGTGGCGGATCTCCTCCGGGCCGGTTCCGGGAGCGAGCCTCTCCACCACCTCGGCGACCTCGTCCGTTGCGAGCGGCGACAGGGAAAGCGCGATGGCCCGCGAACGGATGGTGGGAAGAAGCCGGCCGGGCGAATGCGCGATCAGCAGGAAGAGCGCGCTTCGCGGCGGCTCCTCCAGGATCTTGAGCAGCGCATTGGCGGCCGTCGGATTGAGATCGTCCGCGGCATCGACGATGCAGATGCGATGGCCGCCCATGGCGGGCGTGAGGGCGAAGAACTCCGTCGCGGCGCGGGCGTCCTCGGCCGAGATCTGGGCCTTCAGACGCTTTCCTTCCCGGTCGAGGCTCCGCTCGACAACGAGAAGATCGGGATGCGAGCGGGCTGTGATGAGCTGCGCGGCCGGCGCCTGCGGATTGACGTCCAGGCTATCCTCGCCAAAGAAGCCCCCTGCCCCGCCGGAACGGCTGAGCAGGAAGCGCGCGAAACGATAGGCGAGGGTGGCCTTTCCCACGCCGCGCGCGCCCGCGATGAGCCAGGCATGGTGCAGCTTGCCCGAGGAGAAGGCCTGGAGCAGGGCCCTTTCGGCCACCGCATGCCCTCGGAGCGGGCGGGGATGGCGCGGATGGAGCGGCGTCTCGCGCGGGTCGGTCGTCTCTGGCATGGGTTGAGGCGTTATCAGCGCGGGAGGCGCGCTGCAACCGTGCGCCAGACGTCCTCGGCCACCTCCTCGACAGGGCGCGCGCTGTCGATCACGACACAGCGGTCGGGATCGCCGCGCGCAATCTCCAGAAACCCCTTGCGCAGCCGGCGATGGAAAGCGAGCCCGCGGCTCTCGAAGCGGTCGGTACCGCCGTGCCTGCCGGCCCTCTCGAGTCCGAGCTTCGGGTCGACGTCGAACACCAGCGTCAGGCCTGGCCGGGTTCTCCCCACCACGGCTTCCTCCAGCCGGTCGAGAAAACCCTGCTCGACGCCGCCGGCGTGTCCCTGGTAGGCGCGGGTCGAATCCATGAAGCGGTCCGAGATCACGATGGCGCCGCGCTTGAGCGCCGGACGGATCACGCCGGCGAGATGCGCGTCGCGCGCGGCGTAGTTGAGGAGCGCCTCGGCGGCCGCCGACCAGCGCGCGGCTTCCCCGTGGAGCAGGAGGCCGCGGACCGCCTCGCCCTGCGGCGTGCCGCCCGGCTCGCGCGTCAGCACGACCTTCCGCCCGCTGCGGGTGAGGCGTCTGGCCAGCCGCTTGGCGTGGCTCGACTTGCCGGTCCCCTCCCCGCCCTCGAATGTGATGAAGAGCCCGGCGGGCATGGAGGCTCAGCCGCCGAACGCCATGTATGTGAGACTGTCGAACGCCTTGTGCCACATGTTGTCGGTCGCCTCGACCGCTTCGGAGGTGAAGAGCGGCGTTTCCGCGACGAGCTTGCCGTCGACCTTGATGCGGAGCTTGCCCACTTCCCGGTCGGCCGCGACAGGGGCGATGAGCGGCGTCTCATACTGGATCTCGGCGCTGGCGAGGTCGCGCTCCTCGTCCGCGAGCATCACGCGGATATCGCTCTTCGCCGTGAGCCGGGTCCAGGACTGCGTTCCGCCCCAGACGCGCGCCTGCCCCACGCTCTGGCCCGCCTCGTAGAGCGACACGGTGCGGAAGCGGCGGAAACCCCAGTCGAGGAGCTTGGGCGCCTCGCGGGCGCGCTCGGCGGCTGTCTTCATGCCGTTCATCACCACGATGAGGCGGCGTCCGTCGCGGATCGCCGAGCCGATGAGGCCATAGCCAGAGGCGCTCGTGAACCCGGTCTTGACCCCGTCGGCGCCAGGGAAGGAGCCGAGCAGCGGGTTGCGGTTCTTCTGCGTGATGTTGTTCCAGGTGAATTCGGGCTGGCTGTAGATCTTGTAGTATTCCGGAAACACCTCGATCAGGTAGCGGGTGAGCATGGCGAGCTCGCGCGCGGTCACGAGATGCTCGGGGTCCGGCAGGCCCGTGGCGTTCCGGAAGGTCGATTTAGCAAGGCCAAGCTCGCGCGCCCGCTGCGTCATCAGGTCGGAGAAGGCCTGCTCGGAGCCCGCGATGCCCTCGGCAATAACGATGCAGGCATCGTTCGCCGACTGCACGATGACACCCTGCATCAGGTCGCGGAGCTTCACGCGCGAATTGACATCGGCATACATGGTCGAGCCGCCCGACGTCGCTCCGCCGCGCTTCCAGGCATCGACGGAGACCGTGAACTCGTCGTCGAGATGCAGCCGTCCGGACTTCAGCCGCTCGAACACCATGAGCGCCGTCATCACCTTGCTCATGCTGGCGGGCTGCATGAGCTCGTCGGCGTTCTTCTCGAAATAGATCTTGCCCGAGCGCGAATCCATGAGGATCGCGTACTTCGCGGTAGTGTCGAAGGCGGGCTGCGTCTGCGCCCCGGCGTCGTTGGGCGGGAGAGAGAGAAGGAGAAGGGCAAGCAGGAGCAGCGGGGCGAGAAACGCCCCCTTCCCCCATCGATGTGTCCTGGACAACCGACCGATCCCCATGCCGGCCACGCTATCGGCAGGGGGTGCGCAAATCAACCGCGGAGGCTCAGTTCTGCACGCCCACGACGCGGGCATCATAGTGCCCGGCCTCGCGCACCTGCTCGAGCGCGGCGTTCGCGTCCTCATAGCTCGCGAGCGGCCCGACCCGCACGCGGTAGAAGGTGCCGAGATCTGCCTCGACGGGAGTCACCGTGACGTTGCCGAGCCCTGCGAGCCTGCTCCTCGCGCGGCCGGCATTGTCGGGATCACTGTAGGAGGCGACCTGGATGAAATAGCCCGAGGCCGACGCCGACGCCGGCTCGAAGGTGCGGCCCGTGTAGTTCGCCTGCTCCACCGGCTGCGGATTGAGCGCCGCCTGCTGCTGCGGCACCTCGCGCGAGGCCACCTGGACCGGGGCGCCACGGTTCATGGAGGCGAGCTGGCGTGTGTCGTCGCCGAGCGGCGCCGGACCGAGATAGGTCACGCGCACCTTCGCCTTGCCTTTCTGCCGGAAGCCGAGCGTGTCGGCGGACCGCTTCGACAGGTCGATGATGCGGTCCCCGACGAAGGGTCCCCGGTCGTTGATGCGCACGACGATGGTCCGGCCGTTCTCAAGGTTGGTGACGCGCGCATAGCTCGGCAGCGGCAGCGTCTTGTGCGCGGCGGACATGTAGTCCTGGTCGAACCACTCGCCGTTGGAGGTCATGCGGCGGTGGAAGCTCGGCCCATACCAGGAAGCGATGCCGACCTGGTCGTAATCCGCGTCCTCGTGGGGCGTGTAGGTTCTGAGCGCGACCTGATAGGGCTTGCCGATGTGGTAGCGCCCACCGCCCTTGGGAAGGGGTCCGCTTCCTGGATACATGGGACTTGCCTTGCCCGCGAAGGGGTCGGCCCTGTTGGCGACCTTGCTGGAGGAGCATCCCGTGAGGAGGATGCCGGTCGCGACCACGGCTGCAAAGCCCAGCGCTGCGGATAGCCCGACCGGCGCCATGTAGTCGGCGGCTCCCGCCAACCTGCCGCACCTTCTACGCATGACTGATCATCCCACCGAAATCCCGCCTCATCTGAAATGAGGCAGGTAAAGGAAGGGTTGAGTCACAGGGTTAATGAAGTGCGAAGCGGCTGGCGTCCTGGACGCGCAGTCCGTCATCGCTGTCATCCCGGAAGCCGCGTCAGCGGCTGTCCGGGATCGGAACCGTGAGAGCCGTGGCGAGTGGGTCCCGGACTTGGCCTTCGGCCAATCCGGGATGACAACTCCCATGATGGGAGCCGCTAGTTGGCGCTGGGCTCAGGCTTCTCGCCCTCGCGCGCGATCGTGGCGCGGTCGCCGTCCGACGCCTCGCCGCTCTTCTCGCTCTCGGCCTTGGGCTTCTTGGCGCCCCCGAGCTTCGTCTCGAGCCGCGCGAGATTCTGCTTGGCGTTTCCATTGCCGAGCCCGGCGGCCTCGCGATAGAGCTCGAGCGCCTTTTCCGGGTTCTGCGCTGTGCCCCAGCCCATCTCGTACATGCCGCCGAGATTGTTGAGGCCCCAGTCATCCTTCTGCGCTGCGGACTTCTCGAACAGCGAGAAGGCCTGCGACAGGTCGCGGGCGACCGACTTGCCGTTCAGATAGAGAAGGCCGAGGTTGTTCTGCGAGGAGGCGTGGCCCTGCTCGGCGGCCTTGCGATACCACTCCACCGCCTTTGCGAGGTCCTTGGGCACGCCCTCTCCGTGCTCGTAGGAATAAGCGAGCCAGTGCTGGGCATCGACATGGCCCTGGCGCGCGGCGCCGTCATAGAGCTTGGCGGCCGCATCGGGGCTCTTCTGGATGCCGTCTCCCCCGTCATGGAGAATGCGGGCCAGCCGGTACTGGGCCTCGACATTGCCGCGCTTGGCGCCTTCGCGGTACCACTTGGCAGCCTGAACGAGGCTCTTGTCGGCGCCCTGCGATCCCTTCTCGAAGGCTTGCGCGACCGAAAGCTGGGCTTCCTCGTCGCCGGCCTTGGCAAGCTTGAGCTTCTTCCAGAGAGGCAGCTTGTCGAGCGTCGATTCCGCGGCAACGGCTGTGACTGCGAGAACTCCAAGACCTGCCGCGGCCATCATCAGCCGCGCACGCCAGCGCCCACCCAAGCTCATCACGGTCTCCGCAAGGCATCCTCCCCAACCCACCTCGGGGATCGACGATACCTTCATGAGATAATATGGCATAACTCTGACACCTGCGAGGGGCTACCGCGACGGACGGTTTGCGAAAGGTAACGGTCCGGCGGGATAGGGAGGGCTGCATGTCCGAGGAAAAACCCTTTTCGGGCCGGGATCATCCGTGGGTTTCGGCCTACCCGCCCTCCGTGCGCTGGGACGCGGAGCTTGAGATATCGAGCCTGCCTGCCATGCTGGACGCCTCGGTGCGGGCCTATGGCAACCGCACCTGCACGGACTTCCTAGGCGCCACCCTCACCTATGCCGAGATCGGCGGCATGGTCGACCGGTTGGCGGCCGGGCTTGCCGCCGCGGGCTTCGGGAAGGGCGACCGCATCGGCCTCTTCCTTCCCAATTCGCCGACCTACATCGTTGCCTACTTCGCGGCGCTCAAGGCCGGCGCCACCGTCGTCAACTTCAACCCCCTCTACACCGAGGAAGAGATCACGCACCAGGCGAAGGACGCGGGAGTCCGCGCCATGGTGACGCTCGACCTCGCGCAGCTTTACGGCAAGGTTGCCGCGCTCGCGCGAAACGGCGTCATCGAGCGGGTGATCTGCTGTCCCTTCACCGACAACCTTCCGACGCTCAAGCGCTGGCTCTTCCGCATCTTCAAGTCGAAGGAGATCGCCGACACGCGGGGGCCGCAAGGCAAGGTGCTGCACTGGCGCGATCTGACCGCGCCCGGCAGGTCCCTTCCGGCCGTTGCGATCGACCCCGAAAAGGATGTGGCGCTCCTTCAGTATACCGGCGGCACCACCGGCACGCCCAAGGGGGCGATGCTGACTCACGCCAACCTGACGGCGAATGTCTCCCAGAACCTCGCCTGGGCGCCGGTGCTGGAGCGCGGCGGCGAAAGGATCATGGGGATCCTGCCCTTCTTCCATGTCTTCGCCATGACCGCGATCATGAACATGGGGCTGAAGCTCGGGGCGACGCTCATCCTCCTGCCGCGCTTTGATCTCAAGCAGGCCGTGGCCGAGATCAAGCGCACTCGGCCGACCATCCTGCCGGGCGTGCCGACGCTCTATACCGCGCTCCTGAACTTCCCGGGCATCCGCAAGGAGGACCTGGCGTCGCTGAAGTTCAGTGTCTCGGGCGGCGCGCCGCTGCCGCTCGAGGTGCGGCGGCGCTTCGAGGCATTCACCGGCGGCGTGCTGGTCGAGGGCTACGGCCTGTCGGAGACCTCGCCCGTCGCCACCTGCAATCCACTGCACGACACGACGCACGAGAACTCGATTGGCCAGCCTCTGCCCCGCACCATCGTCCAGATCCGCTCGACCGAGGATCCGAAGGTGGAGATGCCGCTCGGCGAAGCGGGAGAAGTCTGCATCAAGGGGCCGCAGGTGATGCCCGGCTACTGGAACAAGCCGGAGGAGAACGCCGCGAGCTTCGTCGACGGTTTCTTCCGTACCGGCGATGTGGGCTATATGGACAGGGAAGGCTTCATCTATCTCATCGACCGCATCAAGGACATCATCAACTGCTCCGGCTTCAAGGTCTATCCGCGCAGGATCGAGGAGGCGCTCTATGCCCATCCCGCCGTGGCGGAGACGACGGTGGTCGGGATACCCGATGCCTACCGCGGCGAGGCGCCCAAGGCCTTCGTGAAGCTGAAGCCCGGAATGGCCGCCACCGCCGAGGAGCTTCTCGAGCACCTGAAGAAGAAGATTTCCAAGATCGGGATGCCATCCGAGATCGAGTTCCGCGACGAGCTTCCACACACCATGGTCGGCAAGCTGTCGAAAAAGGAGCTGCGGAAGGAGGAAGCGGCGAAGGCGTGAGCCGCCCCTAATCCGGCGCTTCGCGCCACCTTCGCCCCGTGAGCGGGGAGAGGGCGGGGGTGAGAGGCTTATGTAAGCCTCAGCCTCACAATGCCGAGCGGTCCGAAATCCGCCTCGAAGGCATCGCCGGGCTTCGACCAGTAGAGGCTCGTGGCGGTGCCGGTGTTGTGGACGTGCCCGGCCTTCAGCCCCTCCCCGTCGCGCGCCCTTGCATTGACCAGCCACACGAAGGCCTCGAGCGGATCGCCGAGCACATTGGCGCCCGTTCCGTTGCGCTCCGCCCTGCTGTTCACACGTAACTGGACCGGAACCGCCTTGAGGTCGAGGCCTCGCCAGTCTCTGACCGGCGCGCCGACGACCAGCGCCCCGTCCGTGCCGTTGTCGGCGATGACGGAGAACACGTCCTGCTTCGGCCAGTCCTTGAGGAACCCCGCCACAACCTCGATCGTCGGGCGGACGGCCGCGATGGCTTCGATCACCTCGTCGCGGCTGTAGGGCCGACCGCGCGGCGGCAGGTCGCGTCCGAGCTCGAAGCCGAACTCGCACTCGATCGCGATGGGCGGAAAGTCGGCAGAGCGGATTTCCGCCGGGCTGTCCATCACCAGCGATCGGAAGAGCCGCGCGTAATAGGGCTCCGCCAGCCCCAGCATGGCCTGGATCTCGCGGTTCGTGCAGGCGCAGAACCAGCCGGCCGTCTCGCGCCCGAGCCTTTCGGCGAGACGGTCCTGGATGGCATAGGCCTCGCCGATCGTCCGCGGCCGGATGTCCTCGGGGATGGCATCGAGGAGGATGTTCCGCCCACGGGCGTCCGCAAGAAGCGCGGAGGCGCGGTCGATCTGTTCGGCTGTCAGCATGGCGAGACCCCGCAAAAACCGGGTGATAGCCGCGCGGAACTTGCAGGACAAGCGGCGTTGCCGACTCCCGCCACCGGAGAGTAGGATGCGCCATTCGCCAACATTCTGTTCGAAGAGGAGCGACAGCGGTGAACGTCAATGTGGCGCGGCCCGAAGCGGCGGGAACTCTGAGCATCGACGAGCGGCAGGCGCGCATCGACCTTGCGGCGGCCTTCCGGCTGGCGGTCGAGCACAACTGGCACGAGGCGGTGGCCAACCATTTCAGCCTCGCCGTCTCCGACGACGGCAAGCAGTTCCTGATGAACCCGAAGTGGCGGCACTTCTCGCGCGTCAAGGCGAGCGATCTCCTGCTGCTCGATGCCAACGACCCCTCGACCATGAAGGGGCCGGACGCGCCCGATCCGTCGGCCTGGGCCATCCATGGCCGCATGCACGCGACCGTGCCGCACGCCCGCTGCATCCTGCATGTCCACCCGCCCTACGGCACGGCCATTGCCTCGCTCGCCGATCCCGAGGTCAAGCCGATCGACCAGAACACGGCGCGTTTCTACAACCGCGTCGCCTACGACGCGGCCTTCGGCGGCATCGCCGACACCGAGGAGGAAGGCGACCGGCTGGCGGGCGTCCTCGGCAAGCACAGCATCATGATGATGGGCAACCACGGCCTGCTGGTGACCGGGCGCACCGTGGCGGAAGCCTTCGATGCGCTCTACTACCTCGAGCGCGCCTGCCAGACGCTGGTGCTGGCCTATTCGACCGGCAAGCCGCTGAACCTGCTCTCCGACAATATCGCCGAGCACACCGCGGTCGGCTGGGAGGCCTATGCCGATTCGGCGGACGCCCATTTCGAGGAGATGAAGAAGGTGCTGGACGCCAAGGACCCGAGCTACGCGCACTGAGGCGTCGTCGGAGTAACGAGGGCGGCGGGGCCGCCGCCCCCTCCTTTTCAATGCTCGTCATGGCCGGCCACCGAGCCGGCCATCCTTTTAGTTCAGGCGCAATGGCAAAGGATTGCCGGGTCGAGCCCGGCAATGACGATCAAAACTGCGACGGACGATCATCATGGCCGTCCCGCTTCCGGCAACGGCGGCAATCGCCGCTCCACCGGCGTGCTCTGGATGATCGACGTGTTGGTCATCGCGTGCGGGATGATGCGGTCGATCAGGCGCTCGAGCTCCTCGACCGAGCGCACATGCGCCCGCGCGAGGAAGCAGTCCTCGCCGGTGATCCGGTCGCACTCGACGATCGCCGGCAGGCCCCGCAGGATCTCCACGACGGTCTGCAGCTCTCCGGGCAGCGGCCGGACGCGGAGCCACGCCGCGAGCGGCAGGCCGAGGGCCTTCGGATCGATCTTCGCCGAATAGCCCTGGATGACGCCCGCCTCCTCCAGCCGGCGGATGCGCTCCGCCGCGCTTGGCGCAGACAGGCCGACATCCCGCGCGAGTTCGGCCATGGGCGTCCGCGCATCGGCGACCAGAAGCTCCAGGAGGCGCCGGTCGATCCCGTCAAGCACCCCGTTTTCATATCGAAGCCGTTTCATGCCCTGATGCTAAGATTATAAAGGCGAAAACGGAAGCATTCCTCCGTTAGGCCATTCAGATGTAGTTTTCGCCTCCATATCGTGAGGCATGCCTTCGGGTCTCGTCACGCGCGCATCGGAAACCGTGCCACCGCACGCGTGGTTCGGCGTCAGCGCCATCTTCCATTATCTCGGTCCCTCGTTCGCGGTACTGCTGTTCCCGTCCGTCGGGGTGCTGGGCGTCGCCTGGCTCCGGATTGCGTCAGCCGCCCTTGTCCTCGCGCCCGCGACCCGGCCGTGGCGCACCTTCCAGCAGGCCGACGACCGCACGCGGAGACTTCTGCTTTCCCTCGGCGCCTGCCTCGCCGGCATGAACTGCGCCTTCTATCTCGCGCTGGACCGGCTGCCGATGAGCCTTGTCGCGGCGGTGGAGTTCGCGGGCACCGTCGGCATCGCGTTCTGGGGCCTGCGCACCGGCCGCAACATCGCCGCCCTGACCCTCGCGGTCGCGGGCGTCCTGATCCTGATCGACATCCGCTGGTCGAGCGACCCGGTGGGGCTGTTCTGGGCCTTCCTCAACGGGGCGCTCTTCGTCGCCTATGTCGTGCTCGGGCATCGCATCTCGGAAGCGGGGGCCCGCGGAGGGGTCGAGCGGCTGGGCGCGGCGATGGCGGCGGCGTTTCTCTTCGTGTTTCCGGTCGGCGTGGCGGAAGCAGCGACAGCCTTCGCGAACCCGCTGCTGTTGCTGGCGGGCGCCGGCGTCGGCATCTGCTCCTCCGTCATTCCCTATGTGTGCGATCAGCTCGCCATGTCGCGGCTGCCGCGCGCGAGCTTCGCCCTGCTGCTCTCGCTTCTGCCCGCCACCGCCACCGTCATCGGCGCCGTGGTGCTGGCGCAGATCCCGGCCCCGAAAGATGTTCTGGGTGTCCTGCTCGTCATGGCAGGCGTTGCGCTTCACAAGCCGATGTCAGGTCGGTGAGTGGACGAGCACGCTCGCTAAGCCCCACCCGTCATGGCCGGCCCTCCGAGCCGGCCATCCTTTTGGTTCAGGCGCAGTGGCATCGGGCAGCCCTCCCTTCGTCATGCTAGCGCAGGCTGGGGTGTGGATTCACGATTGAAGTGCAACACGTGTGTTATTGGAGAAGACCTCTTTTGGGGTTTGGAAGGCAAGGCACTTTCTGGGGGTTGAGTGGTAT
>JBFXDI010000105.1:0-14509 GCA_050181295.1 Parvibaculaceae bacterium
GAAGCATGGCCGAGATAGTCGCCGACCTTGCGGGCGGTCGTGAGCTGGCTGCCGTCGAAGTTGGCCTGCGTGGTGAGGATCTCGCTGCCGGTCGAGTAGGCCGTGCTCGCGCCGGCCTTGGCCGCATACTCCCACTCCGCTTCCGAGAGGAGTCGATGGGCAGGCCGGTGCGCTGCCTCAACCAGGAGACATAGGCCTTGGCGTCGTCCCAGGAGACATAGGCGACCGGCAGATTGCCCTTGCCGCCGCCGGCATCCTTGGGGCGATAGCCGCCACAGCCACCCTCGAGCGCGCAGGATTCCCACTGGTCATAGGTGACCTCGAGCTTCGAGACGGCAAAGGGCTTGCCGATCGTGACCTCGACCTGTGGCCCCTCGGATTTCTGGCGGCCCGCTTCCGACTGCGGCGAGCCCAGCGTGATCTTGCCGTCCGGCACCACAACCATCTCGGGACAATCGTCGCAATCCTTGAAGGTCGACCCGACGGCGTGTTCCGTGCGCCCGGAGAACACCTTGTCCTTCGAGAGTCCGCCCTGCAGGCGGAGCGTGGTCAGAAGCGCAAGTAGGGTCGGGGTGGCCTGGCCGTCGACCGTCAGTCCGGATTTTTCCTGGAACTCGCGCACGGCGACCTCAAGGGTGGCGGTATCCGGGCTGCGCGTGCGCAGGAATCCCAATTCGCTCAGGAGGCCGGCGACTTCCCGCTGCAGGAGTTCGTTGGTGGCCTTCGCGCCCGTCTCGCCCGAGCAGCCATCGAGCGAAAGACAGAGGCGGGCAAGGCCGCCGCGCGAGGTGACCTCTGGCGTCTGGGCGCCGTTGGAGGCGAGACGCACGTCCTGCGCCACCTGGTCCAGCAGATCGCGGAAATAGGCATTGGGGGACGTCGAGAAGCGGTCGAGCAGGGCCTTGGCGAAAGGCGAGTGCTCGCCCGGATTGCCGTCGGCCGCGAGGTCTCCCGAAAGCGTCGCATTGGCGATGAGGATGGTGCCGTCGGCATTGACGCGCGACAGGCCCCGGAAGCCCGAGCCCTGGCGGGCCGAGCGCGTCGGACAGTTCGGGAAGGGATCGTTGCGGCAGGAATCGAGCAGCACCACCTGGTTCGATGCTCCGGAAGAGGCCTCGAACAGCTTGTCGAGCCCGACCGAACGGCGCGCTTCCTTGGGATCGCAGGAGATCTCCATGTCGACCGGCGCCAGGAGGTCCTTGCCGGCGATCTCCATGCCGTGGCCCGCATAGAACACGACCGCCAGCTCGGCTCCCTTGGCCTTCTGCTGGAAGTTCTCCAGCGCGTCCAGGAAGTCGGCGCGCGGAAGGTTGCTGTACTCGGAGACGTCGAACCCCCTGGCGCGGAGCGCCTCGGCGACGGCGAAGGCATCCTTGGTGGGGTTGGAGAGCGCGCTCAACGACTGGTAGGCGCCGTTGCCTATCACCAGGGCGACCCTTCGCGCCTCGGCCACGCCGGCCACGCTGGCCAGCATCAGGGCGGCAAGGCAGGTCGAGTAGAACATGCGGCGCATGGCGGGCCTCATCCCAAGGGAAGTCTAGCGCAACGGCCGTTCGCGGTCGATCATCCAAGCGCCGGCGGCCTGAACGGCGGCTGAACGGGCGTTGCGCAAAGGTTCGGGGCCGATTAGGCTTGGCGCACAAGAAGATGCGGCGTCAGACAGGTGGAGTGAGTTTCATGCGCAAGGGCATGATCGCGACGACGGCCGCGCTGGGCGTAGCTATGCTTCTTCTATCGGCGGAGGCGGCTTCGTCCGCCCAATCGAAAGTGCGGGTCTGGACGCCGACGGTGGCGCCCGAGGTGCCGGAGTATCTGGATAGGGCCGAGACGGCCACGTCTCAGCCGGCGCCAAGGATCATCCAGCAAATCGCGATCGTGGTCGGGTACCGATACTACGACCGCGACAGGGCGATCCGACGGGCCCTTGGCCAGCGCTACCTGGGTTTCCACCGGACCTACAGCGGTCCGCTCTATCCGTTCTGAGAATGCGCTGGAGTCGTAGGTGGGTTAGCGCCGTCAGGCGCGTAACCCGCCATGGGATTCGCAATGGTGGGTTACGGTGCGTTCCGCACCTAACCCACCCTACGAGAATTTTGACTTACTCCGCGGCTTCCCGGGTGCCGCCACCCCATCGCTTTGCGACGTAGTCCTCGACGATGGTCTGGAACTGCAGGGTGATGTCCTCGCCCCGAAGCGTCTTGACCTTCTTGCCGTCGATATAGACCGGAGCGGCCGGCACCTCGCCGGTTCCGGGGAGCGAGATGCCGATGTCGGCATGCTTCGACTCGCCCGGGCCGTTGACGATGCAGCCCATGACCGCGAGCGAGAGCGATTCGAAGCCCGGATATTTTTCGCGCCAGTCGTGCTGACGCTGGCGCAGGTAGCCCTGGATGTCGCGCGCCATCTCCTGGAACACGGTGGAGGTGGTGCGGCCGCAGCCAGGGCAGGCGATGACCATGGGCGTGAAGGAGCGAAGTCCCATGGTCTGCAGGATCTCCTGCGCCACGAGGACCTCGCGCGAGCGGTCGCCGCCAGGCTCGGGCGTGAGCGAGATACGGATGGTGTCGCCGATGCCCTCCTGCAACAGCACAGAAAGCCCGGCCGTCGAGGCGACGATGCCCTTCGAGCCCATGCCGGCCTCGGTCAGGCCGAGATGCAGCGCGTAGTCGCAGCGCGAGGCAAGCAGGCGGTAGCAGGCAATGAGGTCCTGAACCTCCGAGACCTTGGCCGAGATCACGATGCGGTCCGACGGGAGACCCAGCTCCTCGGCGCGCCTGGCCGAGGAGATGCCGGAGACGACCATGGCCTCGTGCATGACGTCGCGCGCGTCGCGCGGGTTGGCGGATTTGGCGTTCTCGTCCATGAGGCGCGTGAGCAGTGCCTGGTCGAGCGAGCCCCAGTTGACGCCGATGCGCACGGGCTTGTCGTTGCGCGCCGCCGTCTCGATCATCATCGCGAAGTTGCGGTCCTGCTTCTCGCGGAAGCCGACATTGCCGGGGTTGATGCGGTATTTGCCCAAGGCTTCCGCGCAGGCCGGATGCTCGGCGAGCAGCGTATGTCCGATATAGTGGAAGTCGCCGATGAGCGGCACGTCGCAGCCCATCTTGTCCAGCTTGTCGCGGATATGGGGGACGGCGGCTGCGGCCTCGGATCGGTCCACGGTAATGCGGACGAGCTCGGAGCCGTTGCGGGCGAGTTCAGCCACCTGCCTGGCGGTTGCGTCCGCGTCGGCGGTGTCGGTGTTGGTCATCGACTGGACGACGACCGGGGCATCGCCGCCGATCGTGACCTTGCCGACCCTGACGGCGTGCGACTTGCGTCTCTGCTTCACGGCCGAATAGGCCATGTCTTTCTCCTGAAAGGGGCTTTTCGAGCCTTATTTGCACCCCGATCCGCCGTTGTGCAAGCCTGCGGGACGAACGGCAGGGTCGCAGGCCGGCTGGAAATCGGCGCTCGGATGCCGTATATGTAAGCTGGTAAGAATGTCTTACCAAGAGGTGATGCGATGGATGATGCCTATGCGCGCCTTTCGGTCAAAAGCCAGACGGTCATTCCGAAGCGTGTTCGGGAGCATCTCGGACTGGCGCCGGGCGACCGTCTCCGTTTCGTGATCGGCAAGAACGGCGTGCGGATCGAGAAGGCCGGCGACAGGGACGATCCCTTCGTGACGTTCAGCGAATGGAGTGGCCAGGAGGACGAGGAGGCCTATGCCGACCTCTGACGGGTCCTCCTTGGAGCAGGGCGACGTCGTGGTCGTGCCGTTTCCCTACGTGGACCGGCTGGCGGAGAAAAGGCGGCCAGCCGTGGTGGTGTCCTCGCCCCTGTTGCTGTCCTTCAATGTCATCTGGATAGCGATGATCACGAGCGCCAGAAACCGGCCTTGGCCGTCCGACGTGACCATAGACTCGCTTGAGCGCGCCGGACTGCCCGCCGCATCGATCGTCCGGCCCGCGAAGATCGCCTGCATAGAGCCGGACAGGATCGTCAGGGCAATCGGCCGGATCGACAAAAGAGAACTATCGACCGTCCTGAATACGATAGGCCGGTATCTCGGTCTCTGACCGCTTGCCTTTAGCCGAGCGGAATCCGGGTCGCATACTTCACCCGCGACAGAGTAAAACTGGTCCGGAAGCGCTTGATGTTGTGCTCGTTGGCGAGCACCCGGCGGGCGAACTCGTTGTAGCTTTCCATGTCGCGAGCCGTCACGACCAGCAGGTAGTCGATCTCGCCGGAGACGAAATAGCACTGCTGCACCTCAGGCTCGGCCGCCATTTTCCGCTCAAAGGCCGCAAGAACGTCCTCCCGCTGCCGGTCGAGCTCCACTCCCACGAAGGCGATGATCTGCTGGCCGATCCGCGCCGGATCGACGATGGACACGTCGCGCTCGATGACGCCCGTCTCCCTGAGCCGGCGCACTCGGCGGAGGCATGGCGGGGGTGAGAGACCAACCCTGGAAGCCAGCTCCAGGTTGGTGATCTGGTTGTCCTGCTGCAGGACATCGAGGATCTTGCGGTCGATGTCGTCCAGTTCCACCGTCTCGGACATAAGGTTTTCATGAATTTCGTTTCTGGGGGCTTCCTGATTGCATTTCAGAAATAAAATGACAAGAGAACGAAATTCCTTTCTCCGGATTTCCTGCTAAGCCCTCAGCCAGACAGCTCGCGGAGGAGAACAGCATGAACATCCGGCCGAACCGCATCGAGGTACATGACGAGGACGCGCTGGCCACGGCGCGCGCCCTGATCGAGGCCTGCGCCGAGCCGCGCGAGATGGGGGAGGCGGTCAAGGCGGCGGTCGAGCGCAATGCGCGCTGGCGCGGCGAGGAATGCATCAATCTGCTCGCACCGGAGGCGCCGACCTCGCCGTCGGTCCGGGCATTGCTCGCTTCCGAGATCGGCACGCGCGCGGCCGAAGGCGCCATCGGCCCGACCAACCGCTGGTTCACGGGCACGCGCCACATCGACGAGGTCGAGGCGCTCGCCATCGAGCTTATGAAGAAATACTGGCGCTCGAACTACGCCGACCACCGCATGTGCGCCTCCATGGTGGGCAACGCGGTCGTCTACACGGCGCTCTCGCGACCCGGCGACATCGTCATGACCGCGCCGCAGAATGTCGGCGGCCATTCCTCCAACCGCATCGACGGGCCGGCGGGCGCCATGGGCCGCAAGGTCGTGGACATCCCTTTCGACCAGCACGAGCTCGTGGTCGACGTCGACCGCTTCCGCAGCGTGGCGGAGGCGGCAAGGCCCCCGCTCGTGGCGCTGGGGCTCTCGATGACGCTCTTTCCGCAGCCCTTGGAAGCCATGAAGGCGGCGATCACGCCCTGGGGCGGCAGGCTCTATTTCGACGCCGCCCATCAGCTCGGGCTGATCGGCGGGCGGCAGTTCCAGGATCCCCTGCGCGAGGGCGCGGACATCATGACCGGCTCGGCGGGGAAGACCTTTGCGGGACCGCAATCGGGCATCATCGTCTGGGACGATCCGGAGATCACGGAGGCTGTCTGCCATGCCGTATTCCCCGTCTGGGCCGCTACGCACCAGGTCAACCGCGTCGCGGCGCTGGCGCTGGCGACTGCCGAGGCGCTGGCCTATGGCGAGGCCTTCATGGGCCAGATCGCGAAGAACGCGCAGGCGCTGGCCAAGGCGCTGGACGAGCGGGGCATCCCCATGCTCGGCCGCCACAAGGGCTTCACCCGCACCCAGCAGGCGATCGCGGATGTGCGCGAGCATGGGCGGGGGCTCCCCTGCGCGCAGGCGCTCGAGCGCGCCAACATCATCGTGAACAAGAACCTCATCCCTTCCGACGCGCCCGCCGACTGGGATTTCCCGGGGGGCCTGAGGATCGGCACCATCGAGGTCACGCGCTACGGCATGCGCGAGCGCGAGATGGAGGCCATCGCCGACATGATCGCGCGGGTGATCGTGCGCAAGGAGAAGCCGGAGGCCGTGAAGCCAGAGGCCGTAGCGCTCAGGAAGAGCTTTCCGACGCTCTACTACTGCTTCGAGACCGGGCTGCCTCCGGCGTGATCACGGGTTTCCGGAAGGGATGCGGACGGCGCGGGCCCTGAGGCGGCGGGCCGGCCGTCGATTGAGCAGCGCGACGCCGACAGCGGCGATCACGGTGGCCGCGGCCGTCAGTCCGATCGCCAGCCCGAGCCAATGCGCCTCGCTCATCTCGCCCATCTCGGCGAGGCTGCGCGCGGCAAGGTAGCCGGGCGCGATCATCACCGGCGCCCAGACGAGGGCCGAGAGCAGGTTGGCGAGCTGGTAACGCCTGTTGTCCATGCCCACCATGCCGGCCGCGAGCGGCACGGTGCAGCGGACGGGCCCGAAGAACCGGCCCAGGAAGACCGCGCCGAAGCCGAAGCGGCGAAAGAACAGCCGCGCTTGCGCCACGGCCGTCCGGTGGCTCGCAAGCAATCGGGTCCGCAGCAGGGCCGGGCCGATCCCCCGGCCGATATAGTAGCCGAGCGCATCGCCCGCGACCGCGCCGATGACCGCGGCGACCAGGATCGGGACAGGCGAGATCGTGCCGGAACCGACCAGGCCGCCGATCAGCAGCAGGAAGGGCGTGGCGGGAAAGAGGATGCCGATGAGGATCGTCGATTCCATGAAGGCGATCACGCCAACCGCAAGCGGTGTCCATGCCTTGTTGGCTTCGATGAACGCGCCAAGCGCTACTGCAAGCTCGTGCAAGATCGCTCCTCTGGTGTCGGGAAGGTTGATGACGCGCCGGCTGGTGTGCCCGCAGCATCGGAGATACGCTAGACACCATCACCTTATCATTTGGTAATGAAAGGGCGCCGGCCAGGCTATGTTGCGGCAGATCGGCCGATGCAACTGAGGTAGGCGGCTGCCGCTGCGAGGCGCTTCAGACGAGTTCAAGCGTGTTCAGCGTGACAGCGAGCCCTGGCATGGCGAGCGGCACGAGACGGTCGTTGCCAGCGAAGTCGATGGTGCTCCGATAGCCGGTCGGCGACGGCTCCCGATGCACGCGGGCGGTCAGCCTCACCGCATCGATCACCCACAGCTCCGCGACGCCAAAGCCGGCATACACGGCGGCCTTGCGGCCCTGATCATAGGCGAGGCTCGTGCCGGCCACCTCGACGACCAGCAGCGCGTTGCCGCCGTTGAGCGCGGCAAGCCCTTCGGCCTTGCGGTAGAAGACGAAGTCCGGCTCCAGATAGGTGTCGGCGCTGAGCCGGAAGGTCGTCTCCGTCACCAGCATGAGGTCGTCCGGCAGGAGCTTTGCCCAGAAGACGTTGAGCGCTGCCTTGACCAGCTCGTGCCGGTTGCCTTTCGGGCTCATGACGACGACTTCCCCCCCGATGAGCTCGATCCGCTCGTCCGGCGACAGGATGCCCGCCTCGACCATCCTCTCGATCTCGGCCACGGTGAACCGGCGCCGGAGAAGACCCTCGGCGGCTTGCGTGGTCACGGGGGAGAAGGGGCGGTTCATTCCGTCCGGGCCGTCTGTTGCTTAACCGCGATCACAGTAGCACGAATTTGCTGTCGGTTCGCCCAGTTGCGTGTGCCGCACATGGGGCGGGACGGGGGCCGAACATGCTATGCCAGTCGACGCGGAGCGAGGCTGGAAGCGGACCAAGGGCATGGAAAATCTCTCGGGCAGATGCATGTGCGGGTCGGTGAGGTGGAGCTACTCGGGCGAAACCACACGCAACCTCGTCTGCCACTGTTCCGACTGTCAGCGCGCCACGTCCTCGCCCTTCACGGCCTTCCTGGGCATGAGGCCAAGCCAGATCCGATGGACGGGAAAGATCGAGCACTATGAGAGCAGCACGGGAACCTACAGGGGGTTCTGCCCGTCGTGCGGCACAAGGCTCTATTTCCGGTCGGAGAAGTGGCCCGACGAGATCCACATCCACGCCGCTACCCTGACGCACCCGAACGACTACCGGCCGGATGCGCAGGTCGTCATGCGTTCACGGGCAGGTTGGCTGGATCGCCTGGACGCCATTCCAGGCTATCGGCATTTTCACATGGACCCGTCCGCGCCGCAGGCGACGCTGACGCCCAGCAAGACGAGGCCATAGGGCCAACGGCACGCGCATAGCGCGGCATGTCCCGCCGCGCCCCCCGCATGCACGGAGGCGCGGCGGTGTTCAGATCACATCTCGCCCTTGCTCAGGCCCTCGGCGATGAAGTCCGCCTGGCGGATGGCCAGCGCCACGATCGTGAGCGTTGGATTCTCCGCCGCGCCGGTCGTGAACTGCGAGCCGTCCGACACGAACAGGTTCTTGATGTCGTGCGTCTGGCCGTGCTTGTTCACGACGCCGTCGCTCGCCTTCTCGCTCATCCGGTTGGTTCCGAGATTGTGCGTCGAGGGGTAGGGCGGGGTGCGGAACACTTTGGTCGCCCCGACCGCCTCGTAGATGGCGGAGCCCTGCTTGTAGGCATGCTCGCGCATGGCGTCGTCGTTGGCGTGGTCGTCGAAGTTCACGTTGGGCACCGGCAGTCCGAACTGGTCCTTCTCGCTCGCATGCAGCGTGATGGCGTTCTTCTCCTGCGGCATGTCCTCGCCGACGATCCACATGCCCGCCATGTGGGAGTAGTTGTCGAGCGCGGCGGCGAAGTCGGGACCCCAGTCGCCGGGCTCGAGGAAGGCCGCCATGAAGGGAAGGCCGAGCGAGAGGGTTTCCAGCTCGTAGCCGCCGGAAAAGCCGCGCGAAGGATCGTGCTTTGCCTCATCCTGCACGATGCCGGCCATGGTGGTGCCGCGATACATGTGCACGGGCTTCTCGAAGGTCGCGTAGACCGAGCCCGTGGTGTGGCGCATGTAGTTGCGGCCGACCTGTCCCGAGGAGTTGGCCAGCCCGTCCGGGAACTTGGCCGAAGCCGAGTTCAAGAGCAGCCGCGGGCTTTCGATCGAGTTTCCGGCCACGCAGACGATGCGCGCCTTCTGGCGCTGCTGCTTGCCGTCCTTGTCGGCATAGACGACGCCCGTCACCTTGCCGCCGTCGTCGTGCTCGATCATCAGCACCTGGCTGTTCGGGCGCACCTCGAGATTGTCGGTGCGCTCGCCCTTCGGGATCTCCACGTAAAGCGTCGACCACTTGGCGCCCGACTTGCAGCCCTGGAAGCAGAAGCCGATCTGCTGGCATCCGCCGCGTCCGTCGCGAGGCTGCGAGTTGATGGCCATGCGGCCGGTGTGGACCTCCTTGTAGCCGAGCTTCTTGGCGCCCGCCTCGAGCACCTTGAAGTTGTTGTTGCCGGGAAGGCCGGGGATGTCGTGGGTGCGGGTGACGCCCATCTTGTCCTCGGCCTTGGCGTAGTAGGGCTCCATCTCGGCAAGGCCGATCGGCCAGTCGAGAAGGTTGGCGCCGGCGATGTCGCCGTAATGCGTCTTGACCTTGAACTCATGCTCCTGGAAGCGGAGGCTCGCTCCCGCCCAATGCACGGTCGATCCGCCGACCGCCTTGACGATCCAGGCGGGCAGCCCCGCAAAATCCTTGGCCACGCGCCAGTTGCCGGATGTCGTGCGCTTGTCCAGCCAGGAGATCTGGCTGAAGCTTCCCCACTCGTCGTTCATGAAATCGCCGATCTCGTGCCGGCCGCCGGCCTCGAGGATCACTGTTTTCACGCCCTTCTGGGCAAGCTCGTTGCCAAGCGTTCCGCCGCCGGCGCCCGAGCCCACGATGACGATCACGCTGTCGTCGTTGAGGTCGAATTTCGCTGCCATTGTCCTGACCTCCCTTACAGCCAGCCGATGTCGTCGAAGCCGCGGTGGATGTAGCCACCCTTGGAGGCGGATTCGCCCTCGTAGCCGAAGATCGGCCAGACCTCCTTGTTGTTGTAGATGCCGGTCACGAGGTTGCCGCGCACCTTCTGGAAGAAGGGATCGGACGTCATGCCCTTGAGGATAGCGAGCCGCGCGTCCTCGCCCTCGAGCTTGATGTAGGAGCCCTTGTCGCCCGCCGCCTTGTCGAGGGCGGCCGCTCCGTTCTCGAGCATCGCCTTGAGATCGGCATCCGTCTTGGCCGCCTTGTCGAGGTCGGATACGGCCACGGCATAGAAGCGGTCCTCGAGCTTGTCGTGCGGATAGATGTCCCGCGACATCTGCACGAGTGTCGCGAAGCTTTCCGGCGACAGCGTCTCCGTCGCCATGGACCAGGCGTCGTTCACGCCGAGCACGAGGCCGCCCGGCAATGCCGCCGCGACGATGAGGGTCGCGGCTCCCTTCAAGGCCTGCCTTCGTGACAGATCTATTCCACTCATCACCTGTTGCATGGGTCTCCTCCTTTTTCCGCCTTCTCTTTCTTCTCGCGGCGGTCAGCGATAGCGGCCGTGCCGCTGAAGCACTTCGATCTTGTAGCCGTCGGGATCCTGCACGAAGAAGAACTTGGCCATGAGCTTGCCGTCGCGATGGAACTCCTTCACGGGGTTGGGCTTCAGCCCCTCCCGCTCGAAGCGGGCATGCTCGGCGTCGAGGTCGTCGACGGCCAAGGCCACGTGGCCGTAGCCCGTGCCGTGCGTGTAGGCTTCGGTGCGGCCATGGTTGATCGTGAGTTCCACCTCGAAATCTGCTTCCGGGTTGCGCAGGTAGACGAGCGTGAAGTCGTCGAACTGGAAGCGGTCGGCGGGCGTGAGGCCGAAAGCCTTGCGGTAGAAGTCGACGGACGCCTTCTCGTCCATCACCCGAACCATCATGTGGATAGCCTTGGCCATCAGCTCTCCTTCAGCGTCTTGAGATAGTCGATGATCTTTGCGCGGACCGCGGGATCCGGCTGCTTGTAGAGCATGTAGGAGTCAGGGATCATGTTCTGGGGATCGGCGAGCCACGGCTCGAGCTGCTCCGGCGTCCACTCGAAGTCGGCGGTCTTCAGGCCGTTGGAGTAGGGGAAGCCCTCGACCGATCCGGCCTTGCGTCCGAAGAGATGTTCCAGGTTGGGACCTTGTCGCGGCCCATCGGAAGCCTTCAGCACATGGCAAACGCCGCACTGCGAGGCATAGAGCGCCGCGCCGTCCTCGGAGGCGGCGGTTCCCGCAGAGAGCGTCAGTGCGAAAAGGCTCAAAAGCCCCGTGAAGGCCGAACGTCCAACCTGCACGCAACCCTCCCTAGATTCCGTACGTGGCATCGCCTGCCGATGCCAACGGTAACGCCGAGGGAGGCACGGGTGGTGTTAGGCCACTACTACGTCTTCCAGCCGCTGCTTCACCGCCGCGCCGCTGCGGGCGAGGGCCGCTTCCGCGCGGAAGCGCGAATGGTCGAAATCGCCCGCCAGATAGACGAGGCAGCAGCAGCGCAGCAGCGATGCGAAATTCGTCACCTCGCCGTGCAGCTCCAGCGCCTCCTCGTAGAGCTTGGTGAGGAATTTCGGCAGCGGCAGGCCCTGCATGGCGGCGATCTCCTCGACCGTCTGCCAGAAGCGGGCTTCGAGCCGCACGCTGGTCGGGTGGCCCATGAGCCGCACGGAGCGCGTCTCGAATGCATAAGTGGCCGGATCCTGTCCGGCAAACATCTGACACATGGCGTTTCTCCCGGCGCCCGCCTTGTGTTCTGTGGTCGCGAGCGTCCTTGCTGAAGCCGCGAGTATGGAACCACAGGACGCCCGCGACAAGGGCACGCAAACCCGCTGGCGCCGCTTGCGCGTCCCTGCTAGATGGCGTGGCGCAGCAACATGCCAGGGGCATCGCCTTGCCGTCATAAAGGCCGGTCTCGTCCAAGTTCACCCCGCACTGGAAGCCCAAGCCTTCCGGTGTGCGAACCATCGTTCATCGGGTGGCGGTTTCGAGACCGGTCTGGCGATGCTCGAAAGAGCACCCGGAGCTGCCTCGGCTTCCTCCACCCGACATGCGCCATGCCGTGTCCCTAGCAGGTCTCTTCCGCCGCCTTGGTGGACTTCCGAATGGAAGGCCAAGACGGCATGCGTGCACTTCAGGTCCAATGGACCATTGTTCCGAGAACCGCGCCCCAGCCCTGGATCAAATGCGGCAGATGCGGGACGTTCAGGCCGTTCAGGCCGAGCGGCAGGACAAGGCTCAACGCCAATGGAAAGACGCTCGATGCGTGGCTCATCTACAAGTGCGTGAGCTGCGACAGCACCTGGAACCGCCCGATCCTCGAACGCCGCAACGTTCGTGATCTGGGGTCATCGATGCTCCAGGACCTCCAGGGTGGAGAAGCGGGCTGGATACGCGATCTTGCCTTCGACGTCGCTTCGCTCCGGCGAAACGCGGCGCGCATCGACGAGTTTGCAGACGCCGACGTCCGCAAGACCGTGACGGGCGACGCGACCGGCGACTGGACGTCGCTCGATATCGAGCTCGTCGTTCCGCTGCCGATCAATCTCCGGCTCGACCGGCTTCTGAGCATGGAGCTCGGCCTGCCGCGATCCCGGCTACGAACGCTTCACGAGCATTCCAGACTGTGCGTGCATCCGTCCCGGAAGGACGTGTTGCGGCGGCCGATCAGGAGCGGCCTGCGCATCACGATAGAGGTTCTGGAGGAGGGCGATCTTGCCTCGCTGAGAAGGAGCGTGGGCGACTGACGGCCCTATTGGGAGGATTTCGCAGCCTCTTCCATGGCTTTCATCATCTGGGCATTCAGGTCTTGGAAGGTCTTGTTCAGCCGGTCGCAAGGCGCCTTGGCCGCCTCGCAGAGAAGCTCCGTATGGATGAAGAGACCACCGTCCTGCTCGATGATCTGCCGCCTGACCACCGCCGGGTTCGCCTCATGGTTTACCGGCGCGAAGGTCCACATCACGTTCGCGTCGTTCACCACCAGCCAGCCGCTCTCGTCCTGCGACTTCACGCCGGGCTTTGCGAGGAGCGTGGTTCGGGCTTCCTCCACCGTCTTGTACTCGATGCGGCTCTGGGCGAGCGCCGAGCCTTGCCCGACCAGCAGTGCCAGCACGCACAAGCCAACCGTCGCGCCGTTCATGGCAGCTTCCTTTCGTGAGGGATCATTCCAGGGGCGGTTTCATTTTCCTCCAGCCATGCGCCTGCTCGTAGGCGCGGGCGGCGCGCAGCACCGTCGCGTCGTCGAACATGCGTCCAACGAGTTGCAGGCCCACGGGCAAGCCGGCCTCGCTGAAGCCGCAGGGAACCGAGCAGGCGGGCTGCTGCGTCAGGTTGAAGGGGTAGGTGAAGGGCGTCCAGTTGACCCACTTGCCCTTCTCGTCGGTCATGGGCGCGATCCGGCCGACCTCGAAGGCGGTGATAGGAAGAGCGGGTGTCGCCAGCAGATCGTAGCGGCCCATGAATGCGCGCATATGGGCGCCGAAGGCTGCCCGCTCGACCTGCGCGGCGATGAACTGCTCGAGCGTGATCGCCTGTGCCTGCTCGACGACGTCGGCGAGGCCCGGGTCGAGGCGCTTCAGCGTCCGCTTCGGAAGCCGGGCCGCGATGCCGCGCGCGCCGGCCCACCAGATGGTGCGGAAGAGCGCGGCCGGATCCTCGAAACCGGGGTCTACCGTCTCGACCTCGGCGCCGAGCGCAGCGAGGGAATGAATGGCTCTTTCAACGAGCGCCGCGACTCCCGGATCGACGGAGGCGTGGCCGAGCGCCGGGCTCCAGGCCACCTTGAGGCCCTTCAGTCCCTTGTCGAGCCCGCGCGTGCAGTCGGCGTCGTCATAGGGCAGGGCGTGCCAATCCCTGGCGTCCGGCCGCGCCAGCACGTTCAGCATCAGCGCCGCGTCCTTGACGGTGCGGGTCATGGGGCCGAGGTGGGCGACGGTGCCGAAAGGGCTCGCCGGCCAGGCGGGCACCCGCCCGAAGGAGGGCTTCAGGCCGAAGATGCCGGAGAAGCCTGCCGGAATGCGGATGGAGCCGCCGCCATCCGTGCCGATCGCCAGCGCCCCCATGCCGGAGGCGACGGCCGCCGCCGCGCCGCCAGAGGAACCGCCCGGCGTCTTCGTGAGGTCCCACGGGTTGCGCGTGATGCCGGTCAGGGGCGAGTCGGTCACTCCCTTCCAGCCGAATTCCGGCGTGGTCGTCTTGCCGATCAAGACGGCGCCCGCCTCCTTGAGGCGCGCCACAGCCGGCGCGTCGTCGTTCCAGGGCTGGTCCGGATCGACGGTGCGCGAGCCGCGAAGGGTCGGCCAGCCCTTGGTCAGCACGAGATCCTTGATGCTGGTCGGCACCCCGTCGAGCGCCAAGGGGCGGCCCTCGCGCCAGCGCTTCTCCGATGCCCTAGCAGAGGCGAGCGCAGCCTTCCGGTCCACGAGGCAGAAGGCGTTGACACGCCCGTCCACCGCCTTGACGCGGTCCAGCACGGCGCGCGCAACCTCGACGGGCGAGAATTCGCCCTTGCGGTAGCCCCGGAGAAGCCGCGAGGCCGATAGCCAGATCAGGTCAGAGGTCATGAACTACCCTGTTTCCACTACCATTCATTGTCATCGCCGGGTCGTCCCGGCGATCCATGAACACTGCCCACGATCCATGACGCTCCGGTGGTGATCATGGATGCCCGGAACAAGTCCGGGCATGACAGGAGAAATGAGCCTAGCCCGGATTGCGCTTCCGCTCCATCCGCGCTACGGCGCCCC
>JBFXDI010000106.1:0-14397 GCA_050181295.1 Parvibaculaceae bacterium
CGCCTATGTCATCATCAGCGGCGATGCCGATGTCGTGGCGGAGACCTCGGTCGGCGAGGTGCCGCTCGCGACGGTCAGCGAGAACGCCATTGTGGGCGAGATCGCGATCCTCTGCGATGTGCCCCGCACCGCGACCGTGAAGGCCGGCACGAAGATCGAAACGCTGAAGATCGACAAGGAGCACTTCCTGCGCCTCATCCGGGAGTTCCCGGAGATCGGCATCGAGGTGATGCGCGAGCTTGCGGACCGGCTCACCCGCACGACCACGGAGCTCTCTCAGGCGCGCAACGAGCTGAAACGCCTTCGCCAATAATCCGACCAAAGGGGACCGCACGTGACCGGCATCATCATCGCGGCCGTTGCCGTCGGCCTGATCTTTTACGCCATCTATCTCTACAACAGCCTGGTGAAGCTCCGGCAGATGACGGCCGAGGGCTGGAGCGGCATCGACGTGCAGCTCAAGCGCCGCACCGACCTCATCCCCAACCTGCTCGCCGCAGTGAAGGGCTACATGACCCATGAGCGCGAGCTCCTGGAGAAGATCACAGAGCTCAGGGGCCAGTCGCAGGCGGCTCAAGGGTCCGACCCCGCCGAGCGCGCCAAGGTGGAAGGCGCCCTGTCGAACGCGCTTCTTCAACTGCGCGCCGTGATGGAGAACTATCCGGACCTCAAGGCCAACCAGAACGTTCTCGACTTCCAGAACTCGCTGGAGGAGATCGAGAACGAGATCCAGATGTCGCGGCGCTACTACAACGGCTCCGTGCGCAATCTGAACGTCATGGTGGAGTCCTTCCCGAGCAACCTGCTCGCCGGACGGTTCGGGTTCTCGAAAGCCGAGTATTTCGAGCTCGAGAACGCCGCCGACCGCGCCGTCCCCCAGGTGCAGTTCTAGGAAGGCCGGCTGCCATGCGCCATCTGGCGCGGATCGGGGCGTTCCTTCTGGGCCTGCTGGTCGCCTCGCCGGCTTTCGCGGACGAATCGATCCTTCTCTTCGACTCGACCGTGACGGTCGAGCCGGATGCGGATCTGCTCGTCACGGAAAGCATCACCGTCAAGGCGGAAGGCTATGAAATCCGGCGCGGCATCTATCGCGACTTTCCGACGACCTATCGCAAGTCCGACGGCTCCGTGAGCGGCGTTGGCTTCGAGCTGCTTGAGGTCACGCGGGACGGAAGCCCCGAGCCGCATCACACCGAGGGGATTGCGGGCGGCATCCGCATCTATGCCGGCAGCGCCGATGTCGTTCTTCAACCGGGGATCTACACCTACGTTTTCCGCTACCGCACCAGCCGGCAGGTCCGATACTTCGCCGATTATGACGAGGTCTACTGGAACGTCACCGGCAATTTCTGGAACTTTCCGATCGAGCGTGCCGTAGTGCGGATCGTGTTGCCGGAAGGCGCGCGAATCCTGCAGAAGGCCGCCTATACGGGATCGCAGGGCGCGCCCGGCCGGGACGCGCGTGTCGTGTCGGAGAGCGACCGTCAGGTGGTCTTCGAGACGACCCGCCGGCTGTCGCGCAACGAAGGGCTGACGGTCGCCGTCGCTTTCCCCACGGGTCTTGTCGCGAAGCCCGGCCCGGTGGCGGACTTTGCCTGGAGCCTCTGGGACAATATCGGGCTTGTCGGGCTTATCACGGGAACGCTTCTTGCGGCCTTCTATTATCTGCGCACCTGGAACCGCGTCGGCCGCGATCCGCAAGGCGGGGTCATCATACCGCTCTTCTCGCCGCCAGAGGCGCTGTCGCCCGCCGCCCTGAGCTATGTGCACTATCAGGGCTTCGACAAGGCTGCGAAAGGCGCCATGCGTGCCTTCATGGCCGCCATCATGTCGCTGGCCGTGAAAGGGCGGCTGCGCATCGACGCAACAGACGAGAACAAGACCGCGCTGGTTGCGGCCAAAAGTTCCAGTGAGCCGTTGTCCGGAGGCGAGGCGGTCATCATGGACCGGTTCCTTGCCGGTCGGGATCGCTTCGAGTTCGTGAAGGCCAACGGGACCACCATTGCCTCCGCGCAGAGCGCCTTCCGCTCCGCCATACAGAAGGAGCATGAGGGCAAATTCTTTAAGGACAATCTCGGATATTTCACTATCGGCGCGATCCTCAGCGTCGCCGCGGCCGCGTGCTACCTTTTCTTCCAGCCGACAAGCGATGAGACCAAGACGGTCATCGTCTTCACTTTTGTCCTGGCGCTCGCTGGATCGCTCCTGCTGTCGATGGGCTGGCGAAGGCTGCTCGGGTGGGTGCCCGGAGGCAGTTCAAAGATCGCCGGTGTGCTGCTGGCTATTCTCGGCGCCGTGGTCTTCGGACTGTCGCTGGCGGTTCCGTTCTGGAGCGGCGCACTCCTGACTGGGGGCGTGGCCTGCGCCATCGCGCTCGCGGTCGTGAATGTCGCCTTCTTCCATCTGCTGCGCGCGCCCACCGTGGTCGGCCGCAAGGTCATGGACCAGATCGAGGGCTTCCGCCTCTATCTGTCGGTCGCCGAGGCGGAGCGCATGAATCTCGTCGGCGGCCCGCAGATGTCCGTCGAGCTGTTCGAGAAGTTCCTGCCCTTCGCGGTGGCGCTCGGCGTCGAACGACCCTGGTCGGAAGCCTTCGAATCCTGGCTGAAGCACAGCGCCCCCGACACGGGTTCTAGCAGCGGCTACAGCCCGCGCTGGTACAGCGGCAGCTCCTGGAGCAACGCCAGCCTCGGCCGTGCGACAGGCGCGGTCGTGAGCTCCATGGCGGCGGGCATGGCCTCCGCCATGCCTTCGAAGTCGAGCTCCGGTTCGGGCGGCGGCGGGTTCTCCGGCGGAGGAGGCGGGGGCGGAGGCGGGGGCGGCTGGTAGCGATGGCTGGCTGGGATGATCTCGGCGTCGAGCTCGCCCGCTGGGTCGGCGCCGGCAGGACGGCGACCCTCTGGTGGCGCGATGACGATGCGGCGGATCGCACGCCCGCCGTTGAGCGCCTGGTCGGGCTCGCCGAGGCGTCCGGCGCACCGGTCCATCTCGCGGTCGTGCCGGCGCCTCTGACGGAGCGACTGACCGCCTATCTCATGCGCAGCGCCGTAACCCGCGTGCTTCAGCACGGCTATGCCCATGCCAACTACGCCCCGAAGGGCACTGGCAAATGGGAGCTCGGCGACCACCGCCCGCTCGAGGCCGTGCTTGCGGAACTGGATGTCGGACGCCGCCGCCTGGCCGCGGCCTTTGGCAAAAAGTTCCTTCCGGTGCTCGTGCCGCCTTGGACGCGTATCTCGGACAGCGTCACGGCTGCCCTGGCGGCGGCCGGGTTCGAGGTGCTTTCCACGGAAGGGGCTCGCGCGGATCGTTTCGCTGCTCCGGGCCTTCTCGCGCTCCATGCCCATTGCGATCCCATCCGGTGGAAGGGCGGAGCGCAGTTTCGGGGCGAGGACCGCTCGCTCGCCCTGATCGTGGAGCACCTCGCCGCCCGCAGGGAAGGGCGCGCCGACTTGACCGAGCCCACTGGCTTGTGCACCCATCATCTGGCTCTGGACGGGGAGGGATGGGAGTTCGTGGAACGGCTTCTTCAGTATACGGTTGAGCACCGGGCCGTCCGCTGGATCGCGCTCGAGGACGAGATGGATCGGGATCGGCAATGAGCCTCGTTCGCTGGGCGCGGCCTGAGGAGCGGCAGGTCATTCAGCGCTACATCTTCGAGAACATGGGCAAGATCCCCTACGAGCGCTGGGCGAACATCCTGGATTGCCGCTGGATACCCGAGAACGATCGCTACGGCGTGGTGGTGGTGGGCACAGGCCGGCCGCTCGGCTTCCTCGGTATCGTTTTCGCCGACCGCGAGATCGGCGGACGCATGCACCGCACCGGAAACATCACCTCCTGGTACCTGGAGAAGGACATGCGCCGCGGCGGCATCGGCCAGGAGATGCTCGCGATGATCACCGAGGACCCGAACGTCACCTATACTGCGACGAGCCCCAACATCCGTTCGGGCTCGCTGCTCGCGAAGGTCGGATGGGAGACGCTCGACGGCCAGCGGCTCGTCTGGCATCGCTCGGGCGAACCCGTGTCGGCCGTCGTGCGCACCGCCACGCCGGAGGAGGTCGAAGCGCGCCTTGGACCGAAGGTGGCCAAGGCGGTCGTCGATCACGCCGGTCTCAACATCCAGCCCTATCTGATTGAATCTCCGGATGGGCGGGCCTGCCTCGCGGTCACCTATGTGAAGCTCAAGGGCGACGATATCGCCCATCACGAGGTTCTGCATGTATCGGACAGGGCGCTCTTCACGGCCCATGCGGCCGACTTCGCCAATGTCGTCCTGCCGCCGCGCAAAGCCGTCCTTTCCCTCGACTCGCGCTTCACGGATGGCTCGGGCGCGCCCGACGAGACGCTGACGCTCGAGATCCCGCGCTACTGGAAGCCGGCCGGCCTGGCGCCTGGCGACATTGACTTTCTCTATTCCGAGGTTGTACTGCTTGACCTGAAAATCCAGTAGTTCCAAGCTGTTGTGCCGTCATCTTGCGAATGCTGCGCGAACGCGGCATCTATGGGACAACTCGGCAGGTTCGGGGTTCATCGATATGGCAGTGACGCGCAGGGAACTGGTCGCGGGCTTCGGCGCGACGCTGCTCGCCCCCGTATCGAGCGGTTTAGCCGCCACCAAGATCTCCAACGCCGGCGCTTACTTCGACGGCACGGCGGAGGACAGCGGCTTCGTCTACCGCCGCACCAACTTCCGCAGCATCAAGCCCCAGTGGCAGCGGCAGCTCGTCAAGTACAAGTCGAGCGAGCCACAGGGCGCTATCGTTGTCGATACCACGAACCACTTCCTCTATGTGATCTTCGAGAACCAGACCGCGCTGCGCTATGGCGTCGGTGTCGGCCGGGACGGTTTTCGCTGGTACGGCCGCGCGCGGATCGACCGCAAGGCCCTGTGGCCGCGCTGGGTGCCGCCGCCCGAGATGCGCGCCCGCCAGCCCGAACTGCCCGAATCGATGGAAGGTGGCCCGGACAACCCGTTGGGTCCGAGGGCGCTCTACCTCTACAGGGACGGCCGCGATCTGGGATACCGTCTGCACGGCACGCTGGAGCCATGGACGATCGGCACCAATGTGTCCTCCGGCTGCGTGCGGATGTTTCCGGAGGATGTGATAGACCTCTACCAGCGCTGCCCCAAGGGAACGCGCGTGCTGGTTCTCAAGCATCTTGGCGCCCCCGTCATCGACGAGGTGGCGCCCGTGGACCAGATCAATTGACGGAGCGCAGGAGCATGGCAGCGCAGGTTGGGATAGGACGGCTGCTTTGCGGGCTGCCGGTCGTCGCCGCCCTTCTGCTTGCGGGCTGTTCGTCGAGCAGCGACGAGCAGCTTCAGGCCTCGATCGCGCCTCCCGCCAACGACACCAACGCGCCCGCCTTCGCCGGCACTCAGATCGCGCCCGGCAGCGAGGAGGACCTGATGGTGAATGTCGGACGCCGCACCTTCTTCACGGAAGGCTCGGCGACGCTCGACGACACCGCCATGCGGACGCTCGATCTTCAGGCCGACTGGCTCATGCGCTACCCGCAGTGGAAGGTGAAGCTGCAGGGCTTCTCGGACGATCCGGGTGGCCCGGAAGACAACCGCGCGCTGTCCCAGCGCCGGGCCGACGCGGTGAGGGAGTATCTGGCCTCGCGCGGGGTCTCGCAGGACCGGATGCTCGCCAAGGGCTATGGCCGCGACCGGCTCGTCCAGGACTGCGAGGATATTTCCTGCAAGTCGCAGAACCGCCGCGTCATCACCAATCCGCAGGACGCGCCGGAGTTCTGAAGCCGCCGCAGGCCCTCGCGCGGCTCCAGGTCCGCCGGCTGCGCGACGTTCCATGCAAGTCCGAGCCGGCGCAGCACCACGATCAGCCACCAGCCGGGATCGATCTGACCGTCCTCGACGCCGAGACGAGCTGAGCCGGGAAAGGCGTGATGGTTTCCGTGCCAGTTCTCGCCGAAGGTGATGAGCCCGATATGCGGGATGTTGTAGCCCTGCACCGCGACCCCATCGACGGCCCAGCCCTGATGTCCTCGCCGGTGCGCGTAGTGTCCGACGAGCCAGTGCCCGGTCAGTGAGATGCTGACCCGCGCCGCGATGCCCCAGACCAGCCACGGGAGGCCGCCGACGGCAAAGAACAGCACCGCCCAGGGGAGCTGCTGCAGCATCCAGGTCCGCTCGAGGAAACGGTAGAACGGATCGTCCGCGGCCTCGGGCTCGATGACGAAGCGCGGCGGCCGGTCGAGCTTGACGGCGCAATGCATCTGCCACCAGGCGTCCACGAAGAACGGCCGGCGATGGGCATAGAGATCGTGGCATGCCTGCTGCCGCTGCGCCCAGTCGCGGATATCGTGGGCGGCGATCATCCCGAACGGGCCGGCCATGCCGACGAGCGTGCCGAGATAGACCAGGAGTCGTTCCAGGTACTTGGGAGCCGCGAAGCTGCGATGGATCAGCAGCCTATGCAGGCCCACCGAATGGCCGGCGCACAACGTCACCGCGCAGGTGGCGAGAAAGAGCAGGAAGGCATCCAGCGTGAAGGTCAATGGACCGCCGATCACCGCGGCGAGCGTCATGCCGCCGGTCCAGAGCGACTTTCCCGACACCCAGATCACCCGGCCGGCGACTGCATCGCTGCCATCTTCAGAGATCATCCGGGCAGTCGAGACGCACGTCATCGGCAAGCCCTCCGGTAGATGGAGCTATCGTCAGATGACCACGTGATGCGGCCGAACACAAGGCTTGCAACCCTTCCGGCCGATGCGCAACATGGCAGGCTGTGGGCACCGGCCGCCGGATCGGGAAGGCGGAATACATGTTGCTGCGTTCTGCCGCGAGGGTTGCGTGCCTTCTGGCCGCACTGCTGCTTGCTGCGCTGCCGGTGGATGCCGCGGAGAAGATCCGCGTGGGCGTGCTGAAGTTTGGCACCGTCAACTGGGAACTCTCCACCATCAGGCATCACCGGCTCGATGCGGCCGAGGGCATCGATCTCGAGGTGCTGGAACTCGCGAGCGAGGACGCGACCGGTATCGCGCTTCAGGCGGGCAGCGTGGACGTCATCGTCACCGACTGGCTGCTCGTTTCGCGCCAGCGTGCGGCGGGCGATGATCTGACATTCCATCCCTTCTCCTCCTCGGTCGGGGCCATCATGGTGCCGGAAGGATCGCCTATCCGCAGCCTTGGAGATCTGAAGGGCCGCGTGCTGGGGGTGGCCGGCGGTCCGCTCGACAAGAACTGGTTGATGATCCAGGCCCTGGCGAAGCGCGACGGCCTCGATCTCGGCTCCGAGGCCACCCTCAACTATGGAGCCCCGCCTCTTCTGGCCGAGAAGGCGCTGCAGGGTGAGCTCGATGCGACTCTGAATTTCTGGCAGTACTGCGCGAGGCTCGAGGCCAAGGGCTTCCGCCGGCTTCTGACTGGCGCCGAGGCGGCGAAAGCGCTCGGAGCGCAGGGGCCGGTGGCCGCTATCGGCTATGTTTTCCATGAGAAATGGGCGGAGGCGCACAAGGATGCGATGCTAGGATTCCTCCGCGCGTCGAAGGCGGCCAAAGAGATCCTGCGCTCCTCCGACGAGGAGTGGCATCGCCTGGCGCCGCTGGTCAAGGCCGGGGACGAAGCGACTCTGAAGACCCTGATGCAGCGCTTTCGGGAAGGCATCCCCGCGCGGCCGCTTGCCGACGAGCAGGCGGACGCGGCGCGACTCTACGCGGTCCTGGCCGCAATCGGCGGCGAGAAGCTAGTAGGCCCGTCGAGCACGCTTTCGCCCGGCACCTACTGGATCCATGCCGGTGAAGGGCCCTGAAATGACGGGACGCGACAACTGGCGAAAGGGAAGATTCCTGCCGGCGGCGCTTTCGCTCGGCATCCTCCTTGCCGTCTGGCAGGCAGCGGCCTTGCTCGCGGATCCGCGGCTGCTCCCGTCGCCGGCCGCCGTGGCAGGCTTCATGCTGCGCGAGACGGCGAGCGGAGATCTGCCGTTCCATCTGGGCGTCACGCTCCTGCGCGTCTTCGCCGCCTTCATCGTCGCCATGGCCATAGGCTCGGCCTTCGGCATCTGGCTTGGCCGCTCGTCCCTGGCCGACCGGCTGTTCGACCCATGGCTCATCCTGCTCCTCAATCTGCCGGCCCTCGTCGTCATCGTTCTCGCTTATATCTGGCTCGGCCTCAACGAGGCGGCTGCGATCGGCGCGGTGGCGCTCAACAAGATCCCGAATGCCATCGTGACCGTCCGGGAGGGCGCGCGCGCCCTCGATCCGCAACTTGCCGAGCTCGCCAAGGTTTACCGCTTCTCGTGGGCTCGCCGTCTTCGCCATGTCGACCTGCCGCAGCTCTGGCCCTACATGGCCGCGGCAGCGCGATCCGGCATTGCGCTCATCTGGAAGATCGTGCTCGTGGTGGAGCTGCTCGGGCGTCCGAACGGCGTCGGCTTCCAGATCAACCTCTATTTCCAGCTTTTCGACGTGACCGCCATTCTGGGCTACACGCTCGCGTTCGTGACCATCATGCTGGTGGTCGAACTTTTCCTCATGAGACCCGTAGAAGCGCATGCCTATCGCTGGCGGCCACGCCCGGCTTGAAGTCTCCATCGCCGAGAAGCGTTACCTCGGCGCCGACGGCCAGCCGGTCGAGGTGCTGCGCGACCTGCGCTTTGCCGTCGAGCCAGGCGAGGTGGTGGCGCTGCTCGGACGGTCCGGCTGCGGCAAGACCACGGCGCTGCGCATCGTGCTCGGCCTCGATCGCGATTTCCGGGGAGCGGTCGAAGCGCGCGCCGACCGCGTGGCCGCCGTGTTCCAGGAGCCTCGCCTTCTGCCGTGGCGGACGGTCGAGCAGAATGTGCGGCTGGCGCTTCCCGATGGCGAGATGGAGAAGCCTCTCGAGGGCTTGTTCTCCTCGCTCGGGCTCGCCGACAAGAGGGCGAGCTATCCGGGCGAGCTTTCGATGGGCCTTGCGCGCCGCGCGGCGCTCGCCCGCGCCTTCGCGCTAGAGCCCGATCTCCTGGTCATGGACGAGCCGTTCGTATCGCTCGACGCCCAGACGGCGCTCGACATGCGGCGCCTTCTGGCAAGGCTGCTGGAGGAGCGGCCGACCACGGTGCTCATGGTGACCCACAATGCGGAGGAAGCCATCGAGCTTGCGGACCGTCTCCTCTTCCTCTCGCCGCGACCTGCCCATGTGGTGGGGGAGATCCCGGTCGCACGAGCACGAAGCGAGCGCTGCGGCGAGTTCAGGCGGCGGCTCAGAGAAGAAATCGGCGAGCGCTTTCCGTCCGTCCTCGCCCGCGCTTGAGGCGAGCTCAGATCGGGTTTTCCCCCGCGCCGGGATCGACGCACTTCCAGCGCGTGACCTTCCATTTCGGATGGGTGTCGGACCACTCCGCGATATAGGAGGGGGCGAGGAACATGCACTGGGCGAGCGAGCCCCTCGACTCGAACAGGTGATGCTGGTCCTCGCAGCTTTGCATGTTCGCGACGAGACAGACCGTCAGGACGAGATCGACGAACATTCCCTTGCTCCGCTTGCAACGCTTCTTGCCAGGTACGATGGAAGTCTCCGGCCGGATCCCTCAGGCCGGCATGAAAATTTCGCCCCTGCCCAGCACTGCCGTGTCGCCGCCGAAGCGGCTGAGGCCGGGGCGGGCGATCCAGCCCACGTCCAGCCCGGCTTTTCCAAGTTCCCGCGCAAGAAGGCTCCGGAAGACGTCCGCGCCCGGTCCGCAGTCGAGGAAAGTCGGCGAGACGGCCTCCGGTTCCCGTTTGAGGAAGAGGCTGCCGCGCCGCATGAGGAAACCCGGCCAGGGCCCCGCGGCGCCGGCGATGATGAGCGTGCCTGCGATCATGCGGCTGCCCGCATAGGGGCCGGCGGTGCCCCCGACGACGATCGTGCCGCGCCTCAGCCGGTCGCCCGCCATCTTGCCTGCGTTGCGCTTCACCCGGAGCAGTCCGCCGCGCATGCCCGCCATCTCGCCCGGAAGCGGGCCTCCGAGCCAGTCGCCGGCACCGCCGCCGATCTCGATCCTGCCTCCCTTGAGGCCCGAGCCCGCCCACGGACCGGCGTTGCCCGAGATGACGAGCGTGCCGCCACGCATGAGCCGGCCGGCCAGTTCTCCCACATCGCCGGTCACGTGGATCTCGCCGCCGTCCAGTTCCGCTCCCACATTGTCGAAACGATCCGTCGCGCCCCTGATCCGGATCGAGGAGGGGTTCCCGGCCCGGACCCGGAAGACGTCGCCGACGGCGAGCGGGTTGCGCGTGGTGTGGATCGGCAGGGCCTCCACGGCCTTGAGCGTCATGCCGGCGAGCCGCGCGGGCACGAGCGCGGAGAGGTCGATCCGCTGGTCGGGCAGGGCCTTCCGCTCGAACACCATGGGCTTCATGGCGCGAGGTCCTTGAGATGGAAATGATGCGGCCCGAGCTTGCCGCCATAGTTGCCGGCGCTGATGCGCGCCGCGCCGCGCTCAGGCCCGAGCTTCACCGCCGCCTTGAGCCCTGCGCGCATCGCCTCCGCCACCGCCTCTGGCGTCAGTCCGTCGATCACGATCTCGAGCACCGCCTCGATATCGGGGTCGAGCGCGGTCTGCACGAGGCCTTTCAGCGTCGGGCAGAAGGCGTCGTTGGTCGAGGCGGGGAGCTTCGGGTACTTCGAGCCGACCTTGGAGCCCGAGCGCACGATGCCGCCGGGGAACGGCATGATGACGTCCGCGACCTCCGCCATCGCCTTTTGCGCGACCTCCGCGGCGCGAAGTGCCCCGGCTGCCGATCGCGCCAGGAACAAGAGATTGCCGCCCCCGACCGCAGCCTTGGTGAGGCCGGTCGTCGCCTCGCACAGGAACTCGCCGTCCATCACGGGCACGCGCCAGAAATGCCGGCCCGAAATGCGCTTGGAAACCTGCCAGCCGTCGCCGAAGAAGCGCAGCATGGCCCCGATCTTCAGCGTTTCTTCCGCTTCGAGGCCCGAAAAGCAGGCGGAGCCAGGGCTCGTCAGCACGCACTGGCCGACGCGGTTGACAAGCTGCTTCTGGAGTTCGGCCGTGGAGACGGCGAAGATCAGCACCCTGACGCCCGGCCGTCCATCTGGCGTCTCCGCCGGCGCCAGCTCGCGGTCGATGCCCGCCTCGCAGCCGCAGGCGATGACGGAGGTGGCGAAGCCCGTCATGGTGATGGCCGCCTGCCGCGCCCATCGGACCGTCGGAGCGGTGATGAGGAGCGCCGTGGCGCGCATGCCGAAGGCTTCCGCGAAGGTGTCGTCGATGCGCACACCGTTGGCGATTATCCTGCGCATGGCACCGTCCCGAAGGGTTCTTCCCGCCCGACCGCGTGCTCGGGGACTGCGAAGAGGTCGGTCGAGAGCCCGTATGTGTCGTCGTAGTATTTCCGCATCCGGCGCGCCGTTTGCGCTGCCCGCGGCGTATCGACGGTGAGCGCCTTGCCCCAGCGCTCCTTCACCACCTCGCCGCCGCGCACCACGAGCTCGCCGCCCTTGAACACATAGTCGGCACTCCCAAACATGCGCGCCTTGTCGGGATCGTCCGTGTAGACGGCGACGTCGGCCACGGCGCCGGGTCCAAGATGCCCACGATCCTTCAAACCCAGCAGCCGGGCAGGGGCCGCGCGCGTCATAATGGCGATCTCGGGCAGCGTGTATTCGCGCGCGATCGAGGCGAGGGTCGTCATCGCCATGGCGGCTTTGGGCAGGCGTGCGATCCACTCCGCCCGCACGTGGCGGTCCATGAGCAGCGCGAAGATCTGGGGATAGGCGGTGAAGGGGGCGCCGTTCGGATGATCGGTCGTGAAGAACACCCGCCACGGGTCGTTGATGAGGAGA
Source organism: Parvibaculaceae bacterium (assembly GCA_050181295.1). GTDB lineage: Bacteria > Pseudomonadota > Alphaproteobacteria > Rhizobiales > Aestuariivirgaceae > JBFXDI01. The sequence continues at coordinate 11,804 of JBFXDI010000106.1, forward strand.
AAGAGCTCAAGCCCTACGGCCCACTGGACGGCGTTGTAGAAGCTCCTGGCGCGATACTGGTAGGGCACGATGCCGCCGCCATTGCCCTCGCCGTCCCACATCACCCATTTGCGGGGTCGCGCCTGGGCGCGCGCGGAGAACTGCCGCAGCACGTCGGACGACACGGTGACGGTGTCGCAGAACATGACCTGCCCGACGTCCACCGTCACGTTCTTGCGCGCATTCACCTCCTCGGCAAGCCGCGCCGCGGCGGAGGAGAACTTCCGGTCGCCTTCGACGCCGTAGCCGTAGAACTGGAGATGCGCGAAATGGATCCGCTGCCCGTCGGCGGCCTGCATGGTGGCGGCCGCCGTGTCGGCGCTTCCAGGCGCTCCGAGGTTGTTGCAGTGGACGTGCAGCGGATGCGGGATGCCGAGCTCCTCCACCGCCCGCTGCAGCGCCAGCACGATCTGGCGCGAGCTCACGCCGTAGTCCGGCACCACGTCGTCGAGCGCAAAGGTGCGGACATTGGACTTGAAGGCGGCGGCCGCGCCCGCGTTGATCACCTTGACGCCGAGCGCGCGGGTGGTCGAGACCATCCAGGCGACGTAGTCCCGCACCGCGTCGGGGCTCGCCTTGGCGCGCAGCAGCGACAGCAGATAGTCGTCGTTGCCGAGAATGCAGAGCGCCGCCTTGTCGATGATGGGAATGTCCGCGAGCTCCATATGGGCGTGGAGCGCATGCGAGGGCGACATCGCGGGCTCGACCACGGTCGTGAAGCCCATGGCGGCATAGAGGCGGCCCGTCTCACTCGTCGACCAGCCCGCATTGGAAAGCGGCGTCGAGTCCGGCCGTGCGAGATGACCGCGCCGGTGCTCGGGCAGCAGCAGCCGCGCCGTGTTCACGTTTCCGCCGGCGATGTGGGAGTGGATGTCGATGCCGCCCGCCATGACGATGCGGCCCTTGAGATCGTAGGTCTGCTTCGGCTTTGGGCCGCCGGGCGGCGCCGGCACGATGCGCCCGTTCTCGATCCATAGATCGCCCGTTCCGTCCCGGCCATTGACCGGATCGATGACGCGGCCGCCGGCAAGACGGATCATGCCGGGGACCCCGCCATCGCGGCTCGGATCGCCTCGATGATCTCATCCGTCCTCGGACGCTCGCTGGAGGCCGTGGCGGCAATCGCGGCAAGGGCTCCGGTCTTGCCGTTCCATTGCACCGCGTCGTGGTCCACGCCCGGCGTTCCGACGTCGAACCGCACCTTGGGCTCGTTCGGAAACCGGGTTCCGACGGCCGTCAGGGCGATGAGCGGAACGGGTTTCGGCCAGGGTGGCGGAACCGGTTCATAGGCCGAGATCCAGAGCGCCGTGTCGGCTTCATCCTCCGCCACCAGACGATCGGCATCGAACCGCCACGGATCGTGCGTCGATCCGTCTCGCCCGAAGCTCGTGCGCATGGGAAAACCGGTGAGCCACCCCGCGGTCTGCGCGACGCCGGAGCCATTGCCGGGGACCGGAAGGGCGAAACCGGAGAAGCGGGTTTCCGCGTTGAGATCCTTGACCAGGCCGCTCAGCATCTCGATGCAAAGCCGGTCGAGCCCGTCCGCCGACCAGATCGCCACTCCGAACCGCGCGCCCCTGAGCACGTCGACCAGGCGGTCGAGCTTCTGGTTGAGGTTGCCCGCCACCGGGCGCCCGGCGGTCCTCGCCTTGAGCGCGGAGAGAAGCGCGGGCAGCGTGGCGTCGTTCGCGGCAAGGAGCTCGACTTTATAGCCTGCAGCCTCGAGCTGCCGTGCGGAAGCAGCTCCCCCAACGAGGACCACATGCGAGGGAGGTCGAGGCAGCCGCTCGAGGATTTCGTTTCCTCGGGCCTTGCTGAAAGCGCCCACGAGCAGCACCACGTCGGCCAGCCGCCGCGCCTCCAGCGGCGACACGATCATCCAGCCCGAATCCCGCATGACTTCCAGGGAAGCGAGCGCCGCATCCGATGCCAGATGATCGAACGGGCAGCGCAGATGCTCCGCGAGCCGGATCGCCGCCCGCGCGCCGGCGGTATCGGTTCCCATGCCTGCGACGATGGGGTTTCGCGCCTGTTCCAGCAGCCTCGCCGCCTCGCGGATCGCCTCGCGCAAGGCCACAGACTGGCCGTCAATAAACGCTGCGGCCATCACCAACGGTCTGTTTGCGCGTGCCCCGGTTGAGCCTTTTAGCGCATTGAAGCCGGTGAGGGAAAGCGTTCGCGATCAATCGTACTTGATGTAGGCGAAGCGCAGGTCCTTCTGCGGCGTGCCTTCGAGGCCATGGCCCTCCTGGCCCGGCTGCCACTGGACCACCTCCTCGATTTTCTTCGCAAGTGCGAAGTCCTTGTCGGTGATGCCTTTCGCCTGGTGGTTCTTGAGCCGCACCTCGACCCAGGCATAGGACGCGGTGATGTCGGGGTGATGCCACGCCGCCTCGGCCAGATGCCCGACGGTGTTGATGACCATGAGCGTGCCCTTCCAACTCGCGGTCTTGTACTTCCGCCGGATCCACCCGCCTTCGAGGTGCCACGTCGGCAATTCCCTCTTGAGACGCTCCTCCACCTCGGCGTCGGAATAGACGCGTTCCGCCCTTTCG
>JBFXDI010000107.1:0-14332 GCA_050181295.1 Parvibaculaceae bacterium
GATCTGAAGAGCCAGGACATGGTCCGCATGGCCAACCAGATCGCCGACTACTTCCGGGCCTACCCGCACGAGGAAGCGGTGAGGGAGGTTGCCAACCACCTCAAGAGCTTCTGGGATCCGCGCATGCTGAAAAAGATCTTCGAGGCCGTCGAGCACCGCACGCCCGATGACGGCCTCGATCCGCTGGTCGTGGAGGCCGTCCGCACGATCGCCGCGGCCAAGGCATCCTGACGCATCTCTTCCCTAAACCTCCGTGCCGACCGTATAAGCGGCGCTGCTCGCGGCGGCCTCTTGCGTCCGCGGTGGAAGGGAGGCGACATGGTGAGGCTCTATCTCGGGCTGGCGGTTCTCGCCATCGCGGTCCTTGTCCTGTTCTGGAACTCGCCGGGGTCGGGCGCCAAGGTTGCCCGCTGGGTGTCGATTGCCTATCTCGTGCTGGCGGCGACGCTCCTGGCCTTCGGGATCGGGATGTGACGAGTTACTGCGTGAGCACAGGCCAGCCGGAAAGATAGACGAGCACCTCGCCGAACGCCTTGATCATGCCGCCTTCCCACCGCTTGACTGCATGATAGGCGTTTCCCTTTCGTCCTTCGATGACCCAGGTCGTCCCGTCCATACCGTGTGAGGGCGATGACGGCGGCGCCCGCCAGAACGTCGTGTAGGCTACCGCTGCCTGGACTCTTGACCAGTCGTCGGCGGACAGAATCCGGGTCCAGCGCCAGACCAGCCGATCGGGCCAATCCACTTCGAATGGCATCGGATCAGAGATGTCTGTGTAAGACAGGTCTCGCTGGGTCAAGGCAGCTACCAGCCATATCGCGTCCGGACTCTTCGTCACGCGAACGACCAGCGTTCTGGAGAACGAGGGAGCAACGATGACGCGATAGCTCTCCTCGCCGTCCGGAGGTCCGCAGGAGAGCGGATCTTCCTCAGCGGCCGTCAGGTAATTGCCGAACCATGATCGCGTGAATCCATCGGAATCATCGAAGGTATTCGCGGGGAAGAAATACTGATCTGAGGTCAGGAGAGGGCACTGAGTTCGGATCTCAGCGCCCTGTGCAGGCCCGCAGACGAGCACTAGTCCGAGCAGCGTTGCCGTGAGACATCGAAGCATTGCGACAGATTATTGATGCGCCCGACGGGGTGCAACCAGGAGGGGCAGTGCCTCGCCGATCTTGCAACAGACCCCGTTCCGACTATCGTCGCCCCGTGCAATGCAGCGGCGGGGGACATGGCGGGTTTCAGCGGGACATTCGGGATCATCGGGGTCGGCGGGCTCGCGGAGTTCGTCGTCGAGGGCTTGAGGCATGCAGGAGGCGACCTGCCGATCCTGCTCTCGCCACGGGGCGCCAAGCGGGCGGCCGACCTTTCCAAGCGCTTCGATTGCCGGATCGCGCCCGACAACCAGGCGGTCGTCGACCAGTCGGACCTCGTCATGGTCGCGACGGCGCCCCCGGACGTGATAGGCTGCGTCTCGGCGCTGAAGTGGCGCGCCGGCCAGCCGCTGCTCTGCGTCGCCATCAACGTGCCGCTGGCATCGCTCTCGCACGCGGCGCCCGCCGCCCGGGTGCTGCGGGCAATGCCCTCGGCGAGCGCCGCCATCGGCCTCTGCCCGACGCCCCTCTATCCGCCGAATGCCGAGGCCAAGGGCCTGCTCGAGAGATTGGGACCCGTGTTCGAGGTCGAGGACGAGGCGGGCTTCGATGCAGCGACGGCGCTCGCGGGCTACCACCTCTGGGTCTTCGGGCTGATCGATGTCGTCGCGAAGGCGACGGCCTCCGGCGGGCTTTCCGAAGGCATGGCGGCGGACATGGTGGCCGCCCATACGCGCGCGGCCGCCGAGTTCGTGCTGAGACGATCGGCCGGCGCGCCGGTGCGGGGGCCGCTGGACGAGCACGGCGTGCCGGGCACCATGACGGCGCAGGGAATGGGCGTGCTCGAAGAGGCGGGCGGGCTCGAAGGCTGGCGCCAGGGCTACGAGCGGGCGCTCGCGCGGCTCAAGACCGGGTGTTAGGCTTCACCCTCGAACAGATGAGCCGCAGGATGCCGGCGCCCGTCGACCCAGTCGGCGGCGATGTCGGAGGCGACCATGCTGAAGGTGATGCCGTTGCCCCCGGATCCGAGAACGGCAAGGCAGCCCGGAAAGCCCGGCGGCTCGGCGATATAGGGCAGGCCCGTCGGGCTTTCCGCAAAGCAGCCGGTCCAGGCATAGGCGACGTCGAACTCGACGTGCGGCAGGAGCTTCGCGAGCTTCCGCGCAATCGTGCGGCTCTTGCGGTCGATGGCCTTGTCACGGGCTTTCGGCGTCGAAAAGTCGGCGTCCTCGCCGCCCGCCACGATGCGTCCGTCGGCGGTCGTGCGCAGATAGAGATAGGGATCGGAAGCCTCCCAGACGATCCGCCGTTTCGGCCACGGCGCGCCCTTGACCGGGGTCGTGGCGATGGCCCAGGTCGAGATGATGGAGAAGGCGTCGGCGGGGATCGATTTCAGCGTCTCGTAGCCCGTGGCGAAGATCGCGCGCCGCGCAAGGTGGATGCGGCCCTCGGCATCGCCGAGCGCCACGACCCCACCGCCGCATTCGGCGGTTGTGATCTCGACCGGACTCGCGACGACCGCTCCGTTCTCCACCGCCCGCCGCAAGAGGCCCGCCGCGAGCTGCGCCGGATCGACCTCTCCCGCGCCCTCGGAAACGAGAGCCCCCGTGCGGTCGAAGCCGGCTTCCGCCAGGAGGCTATTGCCATCGACATAGCGCGAGGGAAGTCCCGCGCGGCGGCGCAGCCGCTCCTCCTCCTGCAGCGCCCGGTGGCCCAGCCCGTCGCCCGCGAGATAGACCGCCTCGCGGTCGTTCCATCGGCAAGGAATGCGGGCCTCCGCGATGGTGCGCTTGAGCCCCGATACGGCCTCGAAGGCGGCCCGGTAGGCCTCAAACGCGTGCCTGCTGCCCAGTTTGTCGGCGAGCGCTGTGAGGGGTTCGTCGATCTCCCACTGGATGAGGGCCGTGCTCGCGAGCGTGCTGCCCGAAACGGGCGGGCGCCGATCCAGGACCAGGACACTCTTTCCCATGCGGGAAAGACGGTAGGCGACGAGCGCGCCCGAGATACCGGCTCCGACCACCACCACATCCCAGAAGCGGCGGGGCGGAGAGACCGCATGCGGTACGCCGGTCCGACTGCTGTCAGCCCAGAGCGGGCGGCCGCTGCGGAGATCCTTGCGGAAGTTGATCATGAAGGCTCGGGGATGGGACATTTTGCTGCGGGCGTCGCTCCGCTTAGCAGACCCGATTGCGGGAAGCAGCGAAATTTGCTAATGGCCCCGAAGCTGAAGTCGGCAGGCAGTCAGCAGATAATCGGTGTGTGCCAGCTCAAGTGGGCGCGCAGTGAGCCTAATCGGTGGGCGCCACATTTCTGATCCCTCAGGAAGGAGCACCCCGATGCAGTTCGGCTATTTCGCAAACGTCAGCAACCGCAAGCTCAGGAAGCCCTACGGCCAGGTCATGGCCGAGCAGGTGGATCTGGCGCAATATCTCGACGCCAACGACTGGGCGTCGGTCTGGTACACCGAGCACCATTTCGGCCACGAAGGCTTCGAGGTCGTCCCGAACCCCGTGATGATGTCCACCTGGGCGGCGGCGCACACCAAGCGCCTCCGCATCGGCCAGGCCGCCAACATCATCACCTTCTGGCATCCGCTGCGCTTCGCCGAGGATCTCGCCATGCTCGACCACATGTCGGGCGGGCGCGTCGAATGCGCGGTCGGGCGCGGCATCTACGGGCGCGAGGCGCTGCAGCTCAACAAGCAGGCCGACACGCGCAATCCGGCGCAGAACTTCCGCATCTTCGCCGAGTCGCTCGAGATCATCCGCCGCGCCTGGTCGGAGCAGAATTTCTCCTTCAAGGGCGAGTTCTTCCAGTTCCCGGATCCGGGCTTCGCCTGGGACCACGGCATGAGCCCGAAGAGCGCCGACTATCAGGACATGGAGTCCTTCGAGCTCCAGAAGCTGACGCTCGTGCCGCGCACCCTGCAGCAGCCGACGCCGCCCATGCATCAGGTAGTCGATGGCCATCTCGCCATCCAGTACGCCGCCGAGAACGACCTCGGCGCCATGATGTGGATCCCGCCGACCGATGCGCTGAAGCCGCGTTTCGAGCTCTACCGCGACAAGAAGGCGGCGAAGGAGGGCAGGGAGGTCGCGCTCGGCGAGGGCGTCATCCTCGTGCGCGACATGTTCTGCGCCGAGAGCAAGGACGAGGCAAAGCGGCTCGGAGGTGACGGCATCGTCGACTATCTGCGCTGGGTCTGCCATTGGCGCGGCCTCGACAATCATCGCCATCTCGGCGAGGAACTGCCCAAGACCGACGGCAAGCTCGATCTCCTGTCCGTCGATTTCCTCGACAATCGCAACCTCCTGTTCGGAACGCCGGACCAGATTTCCGACAAGATCGAGGAGATGATCGAGGTCCTGAACCTGCAGTACCTGGTGGTCTGGTCGGAATTCCCCGGCGTCGACCACGAGGCGGCCATGCGCTCCACGAAGCTCTTCACCGAGGAGGTGATGCCGCGCTTCAAGGGCCGCGTCGGCCTGAAGCAGGCCGCCGAGTAGGCCCAGGCCGGATACGGCTATATAGAGGGCGGGGCCGCCTCGGCTCCGCCGCCAGCGCTTTATCGAAAGAACGAGGACAGCATGTCGTCTCCGATCATCCGGAAAACCGTCGTCTATCTGGAATCCACCCTCATCGAGGGCGGCCGCGCCGCCGAACGTCCCGTCGAGATGGCGGCCGTCGCGGCCGTCATCCAGAACCCGTGGGCGGGCCAGGGGTTCGTCGAGAACCTGCGCCCCAGGATCCTCGACATGGCGCCGAAGCTTGGCCAGCTCATGGTCCCGGTGCTACTTGAGCAGTTGGGTGGGGGCGAGGTCATCGAAGCCTACGGCAAGGCCGCGGTCGTCGGGCTCAACGGCGAGATCGAGCACGCTTCGGGCTTCATCCACACACTCCGCTTCGGCAACCTCTTCCGCGAGGCGGTGGGCGGCAAGTCCTACCTCTCCTTCACCAACCGACGGGGTGTCGCCGGCTCCTCGATCCAGGTGCCGATGATGCACAAGAACGACGAGGGCCTGCGCTCGCACTACCTGACGCTCGAGTTCACAATACCGGATGCTCCTGGACCGGATGAGCTTGTGGTCGCCATCGCCGGTGCTACCTCCGGCCGCGCACACCCGCGCATCGGCAACCGCTATCTCGACATGGAGGAGATGGCGAAGGAGAAGGGCTCGAAGAAGCAGTCGGAGCCGGCATGAACCAGCACGCGATGCGAACCTTCGATCTCTATGTGAACGGCGAGTTCGGCCAGGCCGAAGGCAGCGCCGGCTTCGACAGTGTCGACCCGTCGACGGGCGAAAGCTGGGCCAGGATGCCGGCCGCTTCCGCGGCCGACACCAATGCGGCGGTGGAGGCGGCCTGGAATGCCTTCGATGCCGGCGAATGGCCGTCGCTGACGCCGACGCAGCGCGGCAAGCTCGTCCTGAAGCTCGCCGAGCTCGTGGCGCGGGACGCACTTCTCATGGCCGAGCTCGAGACCCGCGACACCGGCAAGATCATCCGCGAGACCACGGGCTCCGTCGGCTACGCGGCCGAATACTATCGCTACTTCGCAGGGCTCGCCGACAAGATCGAAGGGGCGGTGCTGCCCATCGACAAGCCCAATCTCGAGGTCTTCACGCGCCGCGAGCCGCTGGGCGTCGTGGCGGCGATCGTTCCGTGGAACTCGCAACTCTTCCTTTCCGCGGTGAAGCTCGGGCCGGCGCTCGCGGCCGGCAACACCGTGGTCCTCAAGGCCTCCGAGGACGGGCCGGCGCCGCTTCTCCATTTCGCGAAGCTTGTGCACGAAGCGGGCTTCCCCAAGGGCGTCGTCAACGTCATCACGGGCTTCGGGGCGGACTGCGGCGCGACGCTCACCTCGCACCCCAGGGTCTCCAGGGTCTCCTTCACGGGCGGGCCTGAGACGGCGAAGCACGTGGTGCGCAACACGGCCGAGAATTTCGCCGTGACCACGCTCGAGCTCGGCGGCAAGTCGCCCGTCATCGTGTTCCCGGACGCCGATCTCGACAGCGCGGTGAACGGCGTCATCGCGGGCATCTTCGGGGCGACGGGGCAGTCCTGCGTCGCGGGCTCGCGGCTCTTCCTGCACGACTCGATCCACAACGCCTTCATCTCCAGGCTCAAGGAGCGCGCCGGCCGGATCAGGATCGGCGCGCCGCTGGACAAGGCGACGGAGGTCGGCCCTCTCGCCACCAAGCGCCAGAAGGAGAAAATCCTCTCGATCGTCCAGGAGAGCGTCGGAAAAGGCGCTTCGCTGGTCGTGGGAGGCGGCACGCCCAAGGGCTTCGACCGGGGGTTCTATCTGGAGCCCACCATCATCGCGGCGGATTCGGACGATGTCCGCAGCGTGCGCGAGGAGTGCTTCGGACCGGTGCTCTCGGTGCTGCGCTTTACGGAAGAGGCGGAGGCCGTGCGGCGCGCCAACGACTCGCCCTACGCCTTCGCGGCCGGCGTCTTCACGACCAACCTTGCGCGCGCGCACCGCATGTCGAAGGCGCTGCGCTGCGGCATCGTCTGGATCAACACCTATCGCGCCGTCTCCCCTATCGTGCCCTTCGGCGGCAACCGCATGACGGGCAATGCGCGCGAAGGCGGGCTCGACACGATCTACGACTACACGCGCGCCAAGGCGGTGTGGATCAACACTTCCGACGCGCCCATGGCCGACCCCTTCGTCATGCGGTAGCCTCCGCTCCCTGAAGAGCAGGGAGGCGGATATGCGCGTCGAGGACTATGCGGCCGAGGACGGTGTCGGGCTGGCGGCGCTGATTGCCAGGGGTGAGGTCAGCGCGTCGGAAGCGGCGCTCGCCGCCCGCGAGGCCATGGCGCGCGTCAATCCGGCCATCAAGGCCGTCATCGAGACCTATGACGACCGTATAGACGGAGCCGTGAGCGCATCCTTCAGCGGCCCGTTCGCCGGCGTGCCCTTCCTCATCAAGGACGTCACGGGTCACGAGGCGGGCCGCAAGATCGAATACGGTTCGCGGCTTTGCGCAGGCATGGTGTCGAAGGCCGACAGCCACTTCGGGGAGCTCCTGCGCAAGGCGGGCCTCAACATCATCGGACGCAGCAACGCGCCTGAATACTCCATCGCAACCTCCTCGGAGAACAAGCTCTACGGCGCGACGTCCACGCCCTGGCGGCAGGGCTATTCGGCGGGCGGCTCGACCGGCGGGGGCGCGGCGGCGGTGGCCGCCGGCATCGTGCCGCTGGCGCACGGGTCCGACATCGGGGGCTCAATCCGCATCCCCGCAAGCTGGTGCGGCGGGGTGGGCCTGAAGCCTTCGCGCGGGCGCATCTCGGCCGGTCCTTGGCTGGACGAGTCCGGCTGGGGTCTCGCCATGAGCTTCGTGCAGACGCGCTCGATGCGCGATGTCGCCCACATGCTGGATGCGCTCGCCATCCCGCAGCCGGGCGATCCGTTCGTGGTCGCGAAACCTGCGGAACCCTACGCGGCCTATCTTTCGAAGCCGGTCGGCCGGCTTCGCATCGCTTGGTGCGCCAAGCCGCTGATGAACGCGCCGGTCGATCCGGAGATAGCGGCGGCGGTCGAGGCGACCGCCAAGACGCTGGCGAACATGGGCCATGAGGTCGAGCAAGCCGACTTTCCGTTCGACGCCGCGACGGCGGCGCGGGAGATGACCCACCACTGGTTCTTCGGCTTCCATCTGTGGCTCGACGGCTTCGCCAAGCGAAACGGCCGCAAGGTCGGCCCGGACACGCTCGAGCCGGCGACGCTCGCCATCTACGAGTTCGCCCGCGCCATGGATCCCTACCGCTTCCTCGATGCGCAGGCCTGGCTGAACGGCGCTCGGCGTGAGATCGGCCGCTTCTTCGCCCGCTACGACGTGCTGGTGAGCCCGACGACGGCGCAGGTCTCGCAGCCGCATGGGCTCTATGGCCTCGACCTGCCGGGCATGGATGCGATCGGGGCGATGCTGCATCTGGAGAAGCCGGTCCAGTACTGCTTCCCCTACAATGTCGCGGGCGCGCCCGCGCTCTCCCTGCCGCTCGCGATGCACTCCGGAGGCCTGCCGATCGGGGTGGAGCTTGGAGCCAGGCCCGCCGAGGAGCACCTGCTGATCGGCCTCGGAGCGGCGCTGGAGGAGGCGATGCCCTGGCGCGGCCGGGTTCCGCCGCTACATGCGGGCCGCCATGGTGGGGCCTGAACCCGCTGATTCCTCTTTGATTCCGCGCCGCAGGTCCTATCTTTCCCTTAGGATGCCAGGACTCTTGCACCCATGACGGCGGCAAAACCACCAGTCGGCAGATCGGGACGCCCGCCCGAGGTGCAGAGCGGCTCAGCCGGCTCGGAGATCGAGGCCTTTCTCGCCAAGGCCAGGGCCATGACGCCCGCAACGGGCGCTGGCCGCGGTAGGCTCGTCTTTGCCATGGACGCCACCATGAGCCGGCAGCCGACCTGGGACCGGGCGCTCAACATCCAGGCAGAGATGTTCTTCGAAACGGCGCGGATCGGCGGCCTCGACGTGCAGCTCGTCTACTTCCGCGGCTTCCGCGAATGCCAGGCCTCTCGCTGGGTGAGCGACCCCGAAGGTCTTGCGCGGCTCATGACCAAGGTGAACTGCCGGGGTGGCAACACCCAGATCGGGCGGGTGCTCACGCACGTGCTGAAAGAGTCGAAGGCCGGCAAGGTCAGCGCCGTGGTCTATGTCGGCGACTGCATGGAAGAGGAGGTCGACGCGCTCTGCCGGAAGGCGGGCGAGATCGGCCTTCTCGGCACGCCGGTTTTCATGTTCCAGGAGGGCTTCGAGCCCGTTGCCGAGCAGGCCTTCCGCGAGATCGCCCGCCTCACCGGCGGCGCCTATTGCCGCTTCGATTCCGCCTCCGCCCGGCAGCTTCGGGATCTGCTCTCTGCCGTCGCGGTCTATGCGGCAGGAGGCCGCCCCGCGCTTGCGGACTATTCCCGGGCCGGGGGCAGCGGGGCGAGGCTGCTGCTCGAGCAGATGGGCTGACGGTCATGGCCTATCTCCTTGCGGGCGCGGCTGTCGTCATCGCCCTCCTGTGGCTCGCCAAGCTCTATGCACGCGCCAATCCGGCGCAGCTTGCGCCCCTCATCCGGCGCACGCTCGGCGGCGGCTGCATCTTGCTGGCGGGTTTCCTGACCTTGCGCGGCGCGCTTCCGATCGCCATCCCGCTCTTCCTCGCCGGCCTGGCGCTTCTCGGCGTGAGGGGCCCGCTGTCCGGCCTCGGATTCCCAGGCACGAAGACACCGGGCCAGCGGTCCACGGTGCGGACCAGCATGCTCGCCATGGAGCTCGATCACGATACGGGATCGATGGACGGGGAAGTGCTGACAGGCATCTTCGCAGGCAGAAAGCTCAGCACGCTGGACCTGCAAAGTCTTCTCCGACTGCGGGAGGAATGCCAAGCCGCGGGCGACCAGAGCGAGGCGCTGCTCGAGGCCTATCTCGACCGCGCCCATTCCGCGTGGCGCGGTGCCGGCGAAAAAGCTGAGACAAATGACGCGCCGCGCGCCGCGGCATCCACGATGACGGTGGAGGAGGCGCGGGCCATCCTGGGGCTCGGGTCCGGCGCCACGCAGGCTGATATCCGCGCCGCCCATCGCCGGCTGATGAAACAGTATCATCCGGACCAGGGCGGATCCGACTATCTGGCCCAGAAAATCAATCAGGCCAAGGACTTGCTCTTGAAGCACGCAGTCTAGGAGGCAGGCTGCCAGGGCTATCCTGAAGCACCGCCCGCGCAGCCCGAATCTGCTATACCGCGTGCCATGTCAAAACTCACGACTCCCCCCTCCGAAGGCATCGAGCCGGTCAACCTGCGCGAGGCGCTGGAAGAGCGCTACCTCGCCTATGCGCTCTCGACCATCATGCACCGGGCGCTGCCCGACGTGCGCGACGGGCTGAAGCCCGTTCACCGGCGGCTCGTGCACGCCATGTCGCTTCTGCGGCTTTCGCCCCAAGGGGAATTCCGGAAGTGCGCCAAGATCGTCGGCGACACGATGGGCAACTTCCACCCGCACGGCAACCAGGCGATCTACGACGCGCTCGTGCGCCTAGCGCAGGACTTCTCGGTCCGCTATCCGGTGATCGAAGGGCAGGGGAATTTTGGCAACATCGACGGCGACAACGCCGCCGCCGACCGCTACACCGAGGCGCGCCTCACTGATTACGCCATGGCGCTGCTCGACGGGATCAACGAGGACACCGTCGACTTCCGGCCCAACTATGACGGGCGGGAGCAGGAGCCGGTGGTGCTTCCGGCAAGCGTGCCCAACCTTCTCGCGAACGGCGCGTCCGGCATCGCGGTCGGCATGGCGACGTCGATACCGCCGCACAATCTGGGCGAGCTGTGCGACGCGGCGCTGCATCTCGTGAAGCATCCCAATGCCACGACGCAGAAGCTCGTGCAGCATGTCGCGGGGCCGGATTTTCCCACCGGCGGGATCGTGGTCGACGACCGCGCCTCCATTCTGGCGGCCTACGAGACGGGGCGCGGCAGCTTCAGGCTTCGGGCGCGCTGGATGCAGGAGGATCTCGGACGCGGCACCTGGCAGATCGTCGTCACCGAGATGCCTTACCAGGTGCAGAAGAGCAAGCTCGTGGAGAAGATCGCCGAGCTTCTTGCCGAGAAGAAGCTTCCGCTGCTCGCCGACGTCCGCGACGAGTCGGCCGAGGACGTTCGCCTGGTCCTCGAACCCCGCTCGCGCACCGTCGAGCCCGTGCTGCTCATGGAGCAGCTCTTCCGCCTGACGGAGCTCGAGACGCGCATTCCGCTCAACATGAACGTGCTCGCCCACGGCCGCGTGCCGATGGTGATCTCGCTCAAGGATGCGCTGAAGCAGTGGCTCGACCACCGCAAGGACGTGCTGGTCCGCCGCTCCCAGCACCGGCTTGCCGAGATCGTGCGGCGGCTCGAGATCCTCGGCGGCTATCTCATCGCCTACCTCAACCTGGATGAGGTCATTGCCATCATTCGCAGGGAGGACGAGCCGAAACCCGTCCTCATGAAGAGGTTCAAGCTCTCCGACCTCCAGGCCGAGTCGATCCTCAACATGCGCCTCCGGTCGCTGCGCAAGCTCGAGGAGATCGAGATCAAGCGGGAGCACAAATCCCTTTCCGGCGAGAAGGCCGAGATCGAGAAGCTCCTCCGGTCCGACGATCTACAGTGGGCACGGATCAGCGAGGAGATCAGGAGCGTCAAGGAGAAGTTCGGCAAGGGTACGGCGCTTGGCCGGCGCCGCACCGACTTTGCGGACGCCCCCGACGTCGAGGAGGAACTGGACCAAGCGCTGATCGAGAAGGAGCCGATCACGGTCGTCTGCTCGGACAAGGGTTGGATCAGGTCCATGAAGGGTCACCTCCAGGACACGACCACGCTCGCCTACAAGGAGGGCGACAGGGGCCGCTTCGTCATCCATGCCGAGAGCACGGACAGGTTCCTTCTCCTGTCTTCGTCCGGAAAGTTCTTCACGCTGGAAGCCGGCCGTCTGCCGGGCGGCCGGGGCCACGGCGAGCCGGTGCGCCTGATGGTCGACATGGAAGCCGGCGATGCGGTCGTGGCCTTCCTCGTGCACCGGCCGGAAGGCCGGCTCGTGCTCGGCTCGAGCGACGGCAACGGCTTCATCGTGGCGGAGGCCGACTGCCTCGCAAACACGCGCAAGGGCAAGCAGGTGCTCAACGTGAAGGTGCCGGCCGAGGCACAGACCTGCGCCCCGGTGCCGGAGGGCGCCGACCACATCGCGGCGGTGGGCGAGAACCGGAAGCTGCTCGTCTTCCCGATCGGCGAATTGCCCGTCATGGGCCGCGGACGTGGCGTGCGGCTGCAGAAGTACAAGGACGGCGGCCTGTCAGACCTCAAAGCCTTCACGCTGTCGGAAGGACTGTCGTGGGTCGACTCCTCCGGCAGGACATGGACCGTCACCGATCTCGCCGACTGGGTAGGCGCCCGCGCGCAGGCCGGCCGGCTTCCGCCCAAGGGCTTTCCGCGCAACAACCGGTTCGGCTAGCGGCAGGAGGGCCGGCGGCAGTCTCAGAGCTTGTTGATGGAAGCCACGCCCTCGTAGTCCAGCATCAGACGCAGTTCGTTTCCCTCATTCACCTGCATGGGCTTCTTCAGAGGGTGGAAGGCCTGATGCCAATGGCTGTCCAGGTGCACCGAGTTCGAGACCACGTGGCCTCCAAAATCGAGTGCGAACCAGGAAAGAAGGCCGTGCACCGTGCCGCTGCGCACTGCGGTCATGGTGCGGCAGAGATTGTCGACGTGGCTGCGGTAGTCGTAGTTGCGGATGACGGTTGCCTCGGTCATCAGCGTGAACTCGTGCAGGGGCGCGCGGACCGGGAAGTAGTGGCGCGTCGAAAAGCGGTTGATGGCGGAGAGATCGAAGCCGCAGACGTCCCGGACCTCGTTCAGGCCGCGGATGGCCTCCGATTCGATAAGAACGCCGCTCTGCTCGATGCGGCTCGGCAGAATGACCGTCTCGGGACCGGCGATGTTGCGGATGTCCTCGCGGATGTCATAGAAGCCTTCGCCGATCACGCCGCAGTCGACCGTCTCGGTGAAGATGATGTCCGGCGCCGTCGGCAGCATTCCGGTCTCGATCACATGCCGGGAGGCGGCGTGGATGACGGTGATACGGTCGCCGAAACCCGAGGCCGCGACGATGTCGTGGGCGATGCGCGCCATGTTGGCGTTCATCTCGCAGGTGTAGACGTGCTTTGCTCCGTAACGGGCAAAGAGCAGCGCGATCAGTCCCGCGCCGGTGCCGATCTCAAGGACGATCTTTCCGTCGAGATCGAGGGAAGCGATTGAACCCTCGATCGCGGCATTGCGCCGAGTGTCGTTCAGCATCGAAAAATGCCATGACGGAAAATCCCTTCTCCTCGGAGGCACGACACTGCCTTCGATCCCCGCCAAGAAGCTTTCCCTGAGAGCGGCTTCCTCAAACACGATCTTCCACCTCACTTCTGGCGCTCCGGACGCGCGTGTTTCCGGGGCGCTACCGCCGCGCGGTTGCGCGGCTCCCTCACGTCCGGGGCGCGGAAAAGCCGGCGCGCCCGGGCCCACTAGCTTGATCGTTGTAGGGCTCATCCCCGACAACTATAGCGATATAACCGTTAACAGTTGCATGCAGGCGCGGCCAATCCCCGCAGGATGGCAGGAAAACCGTGGCTAGCTGGTCCCCTGAAGCCGTTAACCCCATGTTTGCCAACGGAGTGCTTTGATTTGGACTGCAAGAAGGATTCCATAGATTGTCTCCGAGTAGCAAAGGGCGTGAACCCGATTCGGACAGGAGACTGACCGGCCGAAAGACCGAGTTTGCGCAGACCATGGATCCAAGGACGATGTGGATCGACAAGGGCACACCTCTGCGCGACATGCAGGCGCCAGGCGACGTTGGCGTCGAAGACCAGCTGATCCACCGCGACGGGCTGGTCAAAATCAGCACGAGCGAAGAGCAGGGAACGACGATCACGTGGGCGTTCTTCGCGCCCAACTGGTCCTCGCTCTACTTCATCATGGAGACGCTCTTTCTCCATCCGGCGCCCTATCACCTCAATTATTTCCTCGCAGGCTGGTTCAGCGAGACCGTCCCGGACTGGCGGAGCGCGCGCAATCGCCTGAACGAACTCGTCTCGAAAAGCGACGTCCATCTGACGACGCGGACTTTCGTCAAGGAGATGGAGCCCGACGCCACGAAGATGCCGCAGACGCTGCAGGACGTCTGGAGCGAGAAATCGGTGAGGCCGGATATCAGCGTCGATTGCGTGCTGGATCCGGACGAGGACCGCTTCAAGGTGATCAGGATCGGGCCCAACTCGCAAATCGCCAGGCTGTGGGGCGTGATGCCCGTGACCTATCCCTGCCTCAACGGCGGGTCCTACGATCAGATCGTGAGCGCGATCTACGGGAAGGTCATCGAGACCGGCGAGTCCCACTACGGGCACGTCTATGCCGCCATGTCGTTTCCTAACCGGCAGGTCCGCTGGTTCCCCTATCAGCGGGTGGTCTTGCCTCACAAGTTCCCCGATGGGCGCAACGGCGTGACCGTCGTCTCGGAGTTCAGCCCGGTCGATATTCGGGTGGTGTGAACGTCATCTCCGCAATCAGCTGCTCGATCGAAGACCGGTCGGCGATCGAAAGCCACTCGGTGGAATCGGCGCTGCCGGGCAGGAAGCGCCATCGCAGGAAGCCGCGCTCCTGATGGGCGTATCCCATCTGGGTCATCTTGCCCTGCATGGCCATCTTCTGAC
>JBFXDI010000108.1:0-14283 GCA_050181295.1 Parvibaculaceae bacterium
TCGGCCTCGCTTTGTCGGTCGCGCTGATGGGCCTCGCCGCGACGTTCGTCGTCCGGCTCCTCAAGCGGTTCCCATGGCTGTCCCTGGTCGGCCTTGCCGTCATCGTCATCGTGGCCGGGCGAATGGTCTATGAGGGCGTCGAGCAGATCATCCACGCCACTTCAGGCGAAGAGGCCGCGGTCGAAGGCGCGCTCGACCCGGCACAATAACTTGACTCTATAGATCAAGTATTACGTCTTCGTAACACCGGGCTGCGGCCTCTTGTCAGCCGCAGCCAATCCCCATAGGGATGACGCCCTCGGCCGGCGCTGTGCTGGCCTTTTATGTAAGTGCCGACGGGCGGAACATGGCGCCGTACATCGAAGTAAGATCGCTACGGAAGCATTTTGGTTCCGTCATCGCCGTCGATGACATCAGCTTCTCGGTGGACAAGGGCGAAGTCCTCGGCTTCCTCGGCCCCAACGGCGCCGGCAAGTCCACCACCATGAAGATGGTGACGGGCTTCCTGCCCGCCACCGGCGGCACCGCGATCGTCTGCGGCCACGACATCCGCAACGAGCCGATCGCCGCCAAGCGCCGGTTCGGCTACCTCCCGGAAGGCGCGCCGCTCTATGGCGACATGACGCCGGAAGGCTTCCTCGATTTCGTCTGCCGCGTGCGCCGCATGCCGCGCCACGAGCGGAAGATCGCGGTCGAAAGGGCCGTCGAGCGCATGGGCCTCGGCGAGGTCCTCCACCGCCGGATCGAGACGCTGTCCAAGGGCTTCCGGCGCCGCGTCGGCCTTGCCCAGGCGATCATCCACGACCCGGACGTACTGATCCTCGACGAGCCGACCGACGGCCTCGACCCGAACCAGAAGTTCCAGGTCCGCGAGCTCATCAAGTCGATGGGCGATTCCAAGGCGATCATCATCTCGACCCACATCCTGGAGGAGGTCGACGCCGTCTGCGATCGCGCCATCATCATCGATCATGGCCGCATCGTCAGCGACGGCACCCCGACGCAGCTCCATGCGCGGTCGCCGGAATACAACGCGGTCTCGATGACCATTTCCAAGGACGACGTCGAACGGGCCGTCGCGCTGTTCAAGGCGCTGCCAGAAGTCGTCGCCGTCGATCAGAACAACAAGACCGCGCAAAGCGTCGCGCTTCTCGTGAGGCCGAGGAACGGGCAGTTCATCGCCGACCTCATCGCGCAAACCGTTCGCGACAACAACATCGTCGTCACCGATCTCCACGCGGAAGTCGGAAAGCTGGACGACGTGTTCCGGGCGGTCACGACGACGAACGCCTGACGCGGCGAGGGAAGTGCGAGGGGTTTCGGGATGCGGGTACTGCTTACGATCGCGCGACGGGAGTTCGTCGCCTATTTTCTGACTCCCCTCGCCTACGTCTTTCTGGTCGTGTTTCTCGTCGCCGCCGCCGTCGCGCCGTTCTATTTCGGCGGCTTCATGGAACGGCGCCAGGCCGACCTCATCCCGTTCTTTGATTTCCACCCCTGGCTGTTCCTGATCCTGATGCCTGCGATCGGCATGCGGCTCTGGACCGATGAGCGGCGCTCGGGCTCGATCGAGCTCCTGATGACGCTGCCGGTGACGGCATGGCAGGCCGTGTGGGGCAAGTTCCTGGCCGCCTGGGCCTTTGCGACCTTCGCCCTCCTCCTCACCTTCCCGATCGTGCTGACGGTCAACCGCCTCGGCAATCCCGACAATGGCGTCATCCTCGCGGGCTATGTCGGCTCGTTCCTGATGGCCGGGGGCCTCCTTGCCCTTGCCTCGTGCATCTCGGCGCTGACCAAGAGCCAGGTCATCGCGTTCGTGATCAGCGTCGTCGCCGGCTTCCTCCTGATGGTGACGAGCCTTGATCTCGTGCTCGGAGTGTTCACGGGGTGGGCGCCCGCCTATGTGGTCGACCTCGTCGCCTCGTTCTCGCTCCGGACGCACTTCTACGACTTCCGGAACGGCATCATCGATCTGTCCTCGGTGATCTTCTTCCTGACCCTGATCGGCCTCCTCCTGCTGATCAACCGGCAGATCATCGAGATCAAGAAGGCGGGCTGAGCGATGCTTGAGAAAATCCAGAACGCCAACCGCTCGACGATCGCCGCCCTTGCGATCCTGCTCGCGGTCGTCCTCTTCCTCGCGGTCAATCTGATCTCGTCGCTGACGCTGACCCTGGCTCGCGTCGATTCGACGGAGAACAAGCTCTACACGCTGTCCCAGGACACCCGTAACACGCTAGAGGCGCTCGAAGATCCGGTCACGCTTCGCCTTTATCTCTCGACCAATCTTCGCGACGAAAGCCCGGCGGTCCGCCTCTATTCGGACCGCGTGATCGAGCTCCTCCGCACCTATGAGGGCCTTTCGAGCGGCATGGTCCGCTTCGAGCAGATCAAGCCGACGCCGCTCTCGGTCGAGGAAGAGGAGGCCACCGGCTTCGGCATCGAGGGCGTGACGGCGACGGGCGGCGAGCCGGGCTATTTCGGCCTCGTCGGCACCAACATGGTCGACGGCGTCGAGGTCATCTCCTACCTCGATCCGGCGCAGGAGCCGTCGCTCGAATACGACCTCACCCGCATGATCCGCCGGCTGTCGACCGACCAGCAGTTCCGGATCGGCATCGTCGACGGCCTCGCGCTGATGCGGCCGAACGAGGAGACCGGCCTCGTCTCGCAGATCGTCCAGAACCTCCAGGTCGACTTCATCGTCGAGGAGGTGCCGCTCGACTTCACCAACATCCTCGAGGAGAACCAGATCGACGCCATCGTCGTGGTTCATCCTTTCGGGCTGTCGCAGGTCGCGGTGTACGCGATCGAGCAGTACATCATGCGCGGCGGCAAGGCGCTGATCTTCCTCGACGTGCAGGCCGAACACTCGTCGCCGGCGCCGAACAATCCGACGGTCCTCCAGTACCCCGACTCCTACCTCACGCCGCTCCTCGCGCAGTGGGGCGTTGAGATGGTCGAGGACGAGGTCGTCGGCGATCCCAACCTCGCTTTGCCGGTCCAGATGCGGCAGACGCAGGAGATCATCAACTATCTGCCGTGGATGCGGTTCGGGCCGGACCAGTTCAATTCGACCGACCCGGTGACCTCGACGCTCGTTGCCATGCGCCTGTCGAGCCCTGGCGCGCTCCGTCCGATCCCGGGGTCGACCATGAATTTCACCCCGCTCATCACCACGACCGACCAGGCGGGCTTCATCCCGCAGGCGGTGACCATGGCGCGCGACCCGTCCGCGATCTTCCAGGGCTTCCAGCCAACCGGTCAGGCGGAGGTGGTCGCCGCCCGCATCACCGGCACCATCCGGACCGCGTTCCCGAACGGCGCGCCGCCGCTCCCGGAAACGCCGCAGGGTGCGGCCACGCCGCTGCCCCCGCCGACGCTGATCGCGGAGTCGGTCGAGCCGGCGAACATCATCGTCGTCGCCGATACCGATCTCATCACCGACGACCATCTGACGCCCGACGTGAACAATGACGATTTCGTCACGAACGCGCTCGAGAGCCTCCTTGGCGAGATCAGCCTCACCGAGCTCCGCGTCCGCGCGCTGATCTCGCGGCCGTTCACCTACATCAACGAGATCGAGGAGCGGGCCGCCCAGACCTACGCGGGCGACATCGAGGCCAATTACGCGGAGCTCGAGCAGGTCGCGCTCCAGATCGACAACATCCTGTCGCGGGTCCCCGGCGGGCAGATCATCGCCCTGCCCCAGACGCAGCAGCAGGAGCTCGCCGACCTTCGCGAACGCCAGGCGTCCCTCCTCCGCACCGTGCGGAGCCTCGAGGCCCAGCGCCGCGCCGAGATCGAGTCGGTCGAGAACTCCCTCCGGCTCCAGAACATCCTGATCGTGCCGGCCGTGATCGTCATTTTCGGTCTCCTCGTCGCCTTCTGGCGGCGGATCAGGCTGGCCCGCTACGTTCGGCGCTGGCGCGCTCTCGGGGGAGCATAGAACGATGACCGCCAGAGCATTCCTTTCGCTGCTTGCCCTCACCGTCGTTGCCGTCATCGGGGCGATCGTCGTGCTCGTGATCGAGCAGTCCAACGTCGTGGTCGCCGCGCGTGGCGGCAGCCTCATGTTCCCCGAGCTGGCGGAAGAGCGCGCGCAGGTGACCCAGGTCTCGGTCGACGCGCTCCGCTACGACATCACCGTCGAGAAGCAGGGCGATCGCTGGGTTGCGATCGACCGCGGCGGCTATCCGGTCCGGAGCGAGCCGGTCGAGCAGCTCCTGACCGCGATGGCGCAGGTCACGGAGTTCGAGCCGCGCACCGACAACGAAGCGCGCTACGCCGAGATCGACGTCGCCGGCCCCGGCGAAGGCATCACCGGCGAGGACATGCACTTCGTCGCCCAGACCGGCGATGGCGACGTCGTCGCCGACGCCATCGTGGGCGCGCCGAGCCGCAGCATCGGCAACCGCTCCGGCACGTTCATCCGCCGCACCGACGAGGCCCAGACCTGGCTCGTTGCGGGCGCGGTGTTCTTCCCGAACTTCATGGCCGAGTGGTTCGATCCGCTGTTCAGCATCCCGGGTCCCGAGGTCGGCCGGGTCACGATCTGGCGCGGCCAGGACATGATCTTCGACGCCGCCAAGACCAGCTTCGAGACCGGCGACTACGAGCTCCAGTTCCTTGCCGAGGAATTCCAGCAGCCGCGCATCGAGGCCGAGGACAACGCGATCCGCAACCTCGCCCAGGCGATCGTCTCCACGACCTTCGAGGATGCGGTTCCCCGGGACAGCATCACGGTGCCGGCCGACGCGCGGACGATCCAGTTCCAGACCCGCGGCGGCCTGATCCTCGCCATCACGCTCGTTCCCGACGGCGAGCGGACCTGGGTGCTCTATGACGTGAGCGCGGTCCAGGGCAGCCCGGCCGAGGCCGAGGCCGCCGACATCAGGGCGCGGACCTTCGACTGGGCGTTCCAGCTCCCGCCGAGCCGCATCATCACGCTGTCGCGCGAGGTGGCGCAGCTCGTCCGCGTGCCGCCCGAGCCGCAGCCCGGCCTCGGGCCCGGCCAGACCCCGGCCCCGGTCGGGCCGCTCATTCCCGGCCTCCCGCGCTAGAGCTTCCAACGCCGCCCCTGACGGGCGGCGTTGTCGTTTTGGGCCCGCAGAAACGTGAGCCGGTTCGTCATCAAAACGGCTGGCGCCGCGGTGGGGGAGCGGCAATAGTCCGGAGGTACCGTCGGAGTCGGCCCCCGCGCGGAACGCCAGCGTCGAAACGGCACCGACGGAGAGGTTTCGGGAGGAACGAATGAATGTGAGGGCATCATCGTTGCGCCTGGCGGCGGCCGTACTGGCAGTGGGGCTGCTCGCCGGACCGGCAACGGCGCAGCCCGTGCCGGGCGAGCCGATGTTCCCGGCGCTTGCGGCAGGGCCTGAGGGCGCAACACAGATCGTCGTCGAAGGCCCGCGCTACGCGCTCACCCTCAACCGCGTCGATGGCGGCTGGGTGGCGGAGAACCATGGCGACTTCCCGGTCCGCAGCGCGCCGGTCGATGCGATCCTGGCGTCCCTCGGCGCGATGGTCGCCCACGACGTCGTCACCGAGAACCCGGTCGAGTACGGCGCTCTCGACGTCCAGGGGCCTGGCGAGGGGACGGAGGACATCCACGTCCGTCTCGCCGACGCCAACGGCAATGCGCTCGTCGATGCGATCGTGGGAGCGCCGGCCGCGATCCGCGATCCCGACCCGCTCTCCGGCATCTATGTCCGCAATGTCGACGACGCCGCCGCGTGGTTCGTCGTCGGCGGGTTCGGCATCCCCGCCCGTCTCTCCGCCTGGTTCGATCCGCTCCTCCAGATTCCTGGCCCCACGGTCACGTCCATCTCCATCCTCCGCGGCGAGACGCTGCTGATGCAGGCCGACAAGGTCGATCCGGCGACCGGCCTCTACGGTCTCATCGCGATCGCCGAGGAGATCGGTCCGATGGACCGGGCGATCCTCGATATCGACGCTCTCCGCGGCCTGACCCAGGCGGTCGTCTCCGTGAACGCCGAGGACGTCGTGGCCCGCGACGCGGTCACCGTGCCCGCCGAGCCACGGATCGTCCGCATCACGACGCAGACCGGCCTCGTCCTCACCCTCACCGTCGTCGAGGGAACCGGGGGTGCGTGGGTCACGATCGACGCCGAGGCCGCGGCGCCGGAGGCGACCGCGACGGCCGACGAGATCAACGCCCGGACCGTCAACTGGGCCTTCCAGCTGCCCGAGTTCAACACGATGACGCTCAGCAAGGAGATCACCGAGCTGGTCATCATCACGGCGCCGGCGTCGTTCTTCTGAGCCCAAAGGTTCGCGAAATAGCGGGTAGCGAATAGGGGGCCGGAGGCCCTCCTCGGCTCGCTATTCGCTGTCGGCATCGCTATCCGCTGCTCACACCCGATGGTCCTTGACACACTCCTTGCGCCGTTCTCTTGATTGATCGATCAATCAAGGAGCCAAGGATGGCGGACAGCATCGCCGACAAGGGACGGGAGACGCAGCTCCGCAACATAGAGGCCAAGACAGGAAAGTCCCTCGCCGAGCTGCGGGCGATGATCGTCTCGAGCGGCCTTCGCAAGCATGGCGAGATCCGCGACATGCTGAAGGAGGCCCTGGGCCTCGGCCATGGCGACGCCAATTCCCTCACGCACTTCGCCCTGGCCTCCGACGGCGAAAGCGCCGCCAGGGCCTCCGGAGCCACGGCGGCGGATGTGCTGGCCGAGATCTATTCCGGTCCCAAAGCGGCGCTCCGCCCGATCCACGACCGCTTCGTCGCCGCGATCAGGGGCTTCGGGCCATACGAAACGGCGCCGAAGAAGGGCTATGTCAGCCTGCGCCGCAGGAAGCAGTTCGCCATGATCGGGCCGGCATCGAAGGGCCAGGTCGAGCTCGGCCTCAACATGAAGGGAGTGCCGGGCACGGACCGGCTCGTCGCGCAGCCGCCGGGTGGCATGTGCCAGTACAAGGTGCGGCTTTCGGCGCCTGACGATGTCGATGCCGAGATCCTTGCGTGGACGCGTCGGGCGTTCGACGCCGCTGGTTGATCTCGGCCGCCGCCGTCGGACCCGTCAGGCGAGCGGAGGTCCCGGCGCGATCCGCCTGACCTCCGCCCTGAGTTCCCCGCCGATCGCGCGTCAACGCGACCTTGCCGGCGCAGCCCCCGCTACTGGAGCGGGACTGTGAGGCTCGCCTTGACGCCCCAGGACCGGTAGTCGGGAACGAAGATGCCTCCCAGCGTTCCCATCAGCTGGAACGACATGCCGTCCCCATCCGTGACCCTGAACCCGCCCTCGAGCCGCGCCGAGAGCTGCGACGCGGTGATGTCCCAGACGCCCTGGAACGTCATGAAGGGCTCGATGGTCGTGCCGTTCGGCCGCACGAGCGGGATTGCGATCTCGGGACCGAAGGTGAGGCGGCCGCGGCTGAAGACCTGCTCGGGGATGGTGATGCCGTTCTGGTCGACATATTCCCGCTGCGTCTCGCGGAAGTAGACGAACTCCATCTCGGGCCGGACGATCACCGGGCCGAAGGTATGCTCGCCGCCGAGCCTCGCCGTGGCCAGCCAGCGGGTCGTGTGGAACACGTCCGTGTAGGTGAGGAAGGGCTGGATGTCGTTCTCCGACGTGCCCCAGAGGAACTTGGCGTCGAAGATGATGTTGTCGCCCAGCCGGGCGGCTCCATAGGGACCCGCCATCCAGCCGAGGCCCTCCACCCGATAGCCTCGATCGGTGGAAACCTCCTGGGCCCCGTCGATGAGGGCGGTGATGCCGAGGATCAGGCGATCGCCGAAGAGATAGTCGAGGCCGCCCTGGAACATCCTGACCCGCCCTTCGACGAGGTCGCCCTCGCCGCCCTGGCGGTAGCGCTCGAAGGTCGCCTCGATCCAGAACGAAAGCCGCGCGTCGAGGGTCGCGAGCTGGCAGCTGCCCGTCCAGGTCACCGGGAGGCCCTCCGGCGTCAGCAGCGGCGACCCGGAGCAACCGCCGGCGCGGCCGTTGAAGCGGTCGAGGAAGTACTTCAGCGACGGACCGGCCTCCATGAGCGTGTTGGCGCGGTTCGCGATGAAGTTCTCGATGATCGCCGCGGTGCGGCCGGCAACCTCGGTGTTGGTGAAGGTGCAGACGATGGTCTCGCCGGCTTCGAGTTCGATCGTGGCCGTGCGGTCCTCGATCGACGTTGACGACCCGTCGCTGCAGGTGAGGCCGGTCAAGGCGAACGTCGCGTCGATCTCCTCGGTCACCAGATAGGTGCCCGGCGGAAGCGTCGCCGGCACCGAAGAGGCCGTGCCGCCGGCGGTCACGACGCTGAAAGCCCCAAGGTCGCCGGTGAAGTAGAAGGTGCCGTCTCCGCCCACCGTGTTCTTGGTGATCGTCAGCGAGCCCTGGGCGGTGTTGGTGAAGGTACAGATCACCGTGTCGCCCTCGGTGAAGTCGATCGTGGCCACGCTGCCGAGCGTCGATGTGGTCCCCGTCGCGTCGTCGCAAACCAGGCCGGTCAGGCTGAATCCGCCCTCCGCGAGCTCGGTGACGACATAGGTGCCGGTGCTGACATCGGTGAAGGTGACCGACTGCGTGAAGTCACCGGTGGTGTCGAGCGTGAAGGCGTTCGTCGCTCCCGCGAGGTCGTTGGTCGTGGTGAAGTCGAACTCAGCGGTGCCGCCCACCGAGTTCTTGACGATGGTGATGGAGCCGGACGGCGTGTAGGTGTTCGTGAAGGTGCAGACGATCGCCTCGCCTGCCGCCAGCACGATCGTGGCCGTGGCTCCCTCCGTGGTGGTTTCCTCGTCGGGGTCGACGCAGACCAAATCCGTCAGCGTGAAGTCGGTCTCCTCGTCCTCGGTCACGGTGTAGGTGCCGGGCGCGAGATCGTTGAAGGCGGTCTGATCCGTCCCGTCCGGGTTGGTGTTCAGGACGAAGTTGTTGCCCGGAGCGAGATCATTGTCGGTCGTGAAGTCGAACGCCGCGTTCCCACCGACCGAATTCTTGATGATCGTGATCGAGCTCGGCGCCGTGTTGGTGAAGGTGCAGACGATCGCCTCCTCGTCGTCGAGGACGATGGTGGCCGTCCCCGTCTGGAGGTCGGTCGTGGTTCCGCCGTTAGGGTCGTCGCAGGTCAGGTCCGTGAGGACAAACCCGTCCTCGCCGTCCTCTATCACCGTGTAGGTACCCGGTTCCACCGAGGTGAAGACGGTCTGCGCCGTGCCGTTGTTCGCGGTCGTGTTCAGACTGAAGGCATCGTTGGGATCGAGGCCGCCATCGATCGTGAAGCCGAAATTGGCGGTTCCACCCACCGAGTTCTTGATGATGGTGATCGAACCAGGCGGCGGGGTCACCGTGTTGGTGAAGGTGCAGGTGATAGCCTCGCCCGCGTCGAGGTCGATCGTGGCCGTGCCTGTCTGGAGGTTGGTCGTGGTCTGGTCGTCAGGGTCGACGCACGTCAGCTCTGTCAGCGTGAAGCCATCCTCGCCGTCTTCGGTCACCGTGTAGGTACCGGGGGCGACAGACGTGAACACTTCCTGGGCGGTACCGCCCGGGTTGCCGTTGGTGTTCAGGTTGAAGGCGTCGTTGGGGTCGAGGTCGCCGTCGGTTGTGAAGCCGAAATTGGCGTTACCACCCAGCGAGTTCTTGATGATGGTGATCGTGCCCGTCGTCGACGTGTTGGTGAACGTACAGGTGATCGCCTCGCCCAGATCGAGGTCGATCGTTGCGGTGGCGCCGGCGGTCGTGGTGCCATTGTCCGGGTCGACGCAGACCAGCCCGGTGAGCGTAAATCCGGTCTCCGCCTGCTCGGTCACCTGGTAGGTGCCCGGACCGGCGAAAAACACGATCTCTTCGGTGTCGTCGCCGCCGGTGTTCAAATCGAAGTCGTTGTTGGCGTCAAGAAAGTTGGTCGTCGTGAAATCAAATGTGGCGGTCCCGCCAATCGAGTTCTTGATGATGGTGACCGATGGCTGGACCTCGTAAACCGTAATCGCGGGCGGTTGCTCGCTACCGGGAGTAAAACTCGTCCCAGTCCCTAGAGTCACGACACACGCGGTGTCCAGCGCATCGGGATCCTGGTCGGGGGTGGCCCTGACCCAGAACGTTGCCGTTACTGCTCCTGGTCCACCCGTGAAACCTTCGATGGCCGAGGCGCCGAAGACGCCGTCTTCCTCGTTGCTGATCTGACAGGGACCGCTGATGCTTGCCGGGAAGCTTGCCGTCCCACCGACTTTGGTGCCCGGTATCGTGAAGCTCTGCGGCGTGGCGTTCCCCTCGAAGAGCGCGATCGTCGAGGGCGCTGCCGTGGCGGCGTTCATGGCCGCGACCGCCGCGATCGCAATCGCGACTATCGCCAGCCCAACATTCCGCAAGAACTTGACCTGAGACATCTGCAGCCCCCGCTCGCCACTGACTCGCTGTAATCACAGCTGGTAGATTTGCGAGTCTTCCGTGCTGCAGCGCGTTGTCAAGCGAAGGCTCCTCGGATTGTTAACGCCCTATTGTTTTTGACAGCTGCGGTGCTTTCTAGGCACACGCAATTGTGGCATTTAATTCATATACCTAATGACTTTTCGGACAGATCGATTTGATTTGTCCATGTGATGCCGCGGCTGAGGACAGGATCCGCGCGCGGCGGCGGAACTAATTCGCCAGCCGGTCGATTCGAGATTGCTGAGCAAGGCGGTCAGTGCGCGCCCTGGCGGAGAAGACTCTGGCGAGAGGTCCCGCCTGCCGGCGCCGCTATGCCGACGCATCCGGGCGCGCCGAAGTCCGCAACGCTTGTGTGGTCCCGTCTCCGTCCGCCCGCAAATGGAGAAGCCGATGCCCTATGACAAACGCGACTTCGCGGTCGGGAAGGTCCGGCGGTTCCTTGAGCCGGGGCCTATCGTCCTCGTTACCTCGCGGTGGCGGGGGCGGACGAACATCATGACGATGGGCTGGCACATGGTGATGGAGTTCGAACCGTCACGGCTCGGCTGCTTCATCACCAGCGCCAACCGCTCCTTCGCGATGATCCGGGACAGCGGCGAGTGCGTGATCAACGTGCCGACCACCGATCTCGCCGACGCCGTGGTCGGGATCGGCAACACCCATGGCGGCCCCAAGGTCGACAAGTTCGCGCTGTTCGGCCTGACCGCTGCGCCGGCTTCAACCGTCAAGGCCCCGCTGATCGCGGAGTGCTACGCGAATTTCGAGTGCAAGGTCACCGACACGAGCCTCCTCGACCGCTACTCGATGTTCGTCCTCGAGGTCACCAAGGCACATGTCGCCCGGGCGCCAAGATACCCGCGCACGCTGCACTATCGTGGCGACGGCGTCTTCATGATCTCCGGCCGCAATATCGACCTCAGCAGCCGCTTCCGGCCGGAGAACCTCTGACCGCCTATGCCGAGCCCTGGGGCGGTCCGCCCATGGCGGCATCTTCGGCGAGCTGGCGCTCGATGTCGTCCAGAAGCAGCGACAGCGCGGATTCGACGTCGTCGCGCGACACGCCCTGCTGAAGCATCTTGCCAAGGAGCTCTGCGGCGCCATGGAGCGCCAGCGCAAAGCGCGGCAGGCCGTTCGACGTCTCCCACGCCTCGACCGCCGGCGCCAGCACCTGGATCGCCACGTCCTGCGCCCGGCAGGCCACACAGCTCTCGGTCGAATCGTGCGTGACGATGGATTTGAGGTCGATCGCCATCGGGGTGCTCCTCATGGGCCGGCGCCTCGGCAGGCCTCTCGACAAAACGCGTGGGTGCCGGACATAGCGCCAGTGCCCGTGGAAGGGAACCGTGTTGCTGTCGGGCCGGGCCGTCAGCGCGGGCGAGACTTCACCCCCGCCTTGAGGAGCCGCACGGTCTCGGCGATCCGCCGCGCCCGCTCCTCCGGCCGCCGCTTGGTTCCGTCGATCCAGGCGAGATAGCCCTTGCGGTAGAACTGCGCGAGCTCCTCGAAGAACGCGGCGGCCTCGGGCTCCGCGGCAAGCGCCGCGGCAAAATCCTCGCCGAAATCGGCGATCTCCGGCCCTTCGAGGGCGAGGATGACGCTGACCCTGGTGCCGGG
The DNA here is from genome assembly GCA_050181295.1 of Parvibaculaceae bacterium. Classification (GTDB taxonomy): domain Bacteria; phylum Pseudomonadota; class Alphaproteobacteria; order Rhizobiales; family Aestuariivirgaceae; genus JBFXDI01. Next base: position 12,012 of record JBFXDI010000108.1, read on the forward strand.
CTCAATGCCGCAATCGCGGCGCCAGAACGAGGTCAGCACAAGCACCATGTCCGCGCCGTCGATGATGGCGCGGACGTTCCGGCCATTGATCGTGCCACCGACATGATAGCGCGCGCGACGGCCCCAGGCGGCGACAGGATCAAACCCGAGCGCGATGGCGAGCCCGCCCTTGGGCCCTTCGGCTGCCGTGCCGGAGAAGGATTTGGGCGAGGAGAGCGTGGTCGCCATGCCCTCCCCCTAACCCGTTGTCGCGCGATACGCTAGGCGCGCGGGCTCTGCCCCGCCACGTCGCCGCCGGTGTGGAACACGCGGCTGCCCAGGATGTCGTCGGCCTCGATCGTGGAGAGGTCCTCCGGCATGATCGGCTTGTTGCTCTCGAACAGCCGGTTGGCCTGCCGGAGACGGGCGCGGTCGAGCGCGTTGCGGACCGAGCGGGCGTTCGCGAAATGCGGCTGCTGGCGGCGGAGCGTGACGTACTCGCCCATCGCCTTCTTGGCCTCTGCCGAGAGGTGGTAGTTCTGCTCCTTCAGCATCAGCTCGGAGATCTGGAGCAGCTCCGCGTCATTGTAGTCCGGGAAGTCGATGTGGTGGCCGATGCGCGACCGGAAGCCGGGATTGGAATCGAAGAACCGCGCCATGCGGTCGGCATAGCCGGCGACGATGACCACGAGGTCGTCGCGCTGGTTCTCCATGACCTGGAGCAGGATCTCGATCGCCTCCTGGCCGTAGTCGCGCTCGTTCTCGGGCCGGTAGAGATAGTAGGCCTCGTCGATGAAGAGGACGCCGCCCATCGCCTTCTTCAGCGCTTCCTTGGTCTTCGGCGCGGTGTGGCCGATATACTGGCCAACGAGGTCGTCGCGGGTGACGGTGACGAGATGGTTCTGCCGGATGTAGCCCAGGCGGTGTAGAAGATCGGCCATCCGGAGCGCGACCGTCGTCTTGCCGGTGCCGGGATTGCCGGTGAAGCTCATGTGGAGGGTCGGCGTCGTGTTGGCGAGGCCCATCGAGCGCCGCGCCTTGTCGACCATGAGGAGCGCCGCGGTCTCGCGGATGCGCTTCTTCACCGGCGCGAGGCCGATCAGCTCGCGGTCGAGTTCACGAAGAACGTCCGCGACGCCCGAATCCTCGAGCTCCTGGACGAGGTTGATCGGGCCCTTCGGACGGGTCGGCTCGGTGGCGGTGGTTTCGGCGGCGTCGGCCATGATGTTGCTCGCTGTCAGAAGATGGGGGCGCGCCAAGGGCTGCGCAAACAGGGCCGCTCGAGCCTTCGATCGGGCTCCCGAAAAAGGCGTCGTCGCAGGCGAGACCCGCAAGGTGCGGGCGAGCGGAAGCGCGACGGGCCGGCAGGCGGTGGAGGCGGGCGAGAGCCCGCCTCCGATGGTACGTCCTAGTAGCGCTCGCCTTCCGGCTTGAGCGTGGCGTAGGAGCGGATCGTGTAGCCCTGCGTGCGGCCATTGCGCTCCTGGCGCTCGACCATGAAGCCGGGCTCGTTCGCCGGACGGTTGACGATGAACGACATCGTCGGCGACTCGACGCCACGGGTCGAGTTGAACGCCGTCACGCGGATGTAGTGGCGCGGGAAGGTCTTACGGCACTCGTTGATTTCCTGCATGATCCCGGCCGGATCCTTCAGGTCGAACATCGGGTTGCCGAACATCTCCCAGTACGTGTTCCGCGGGTGCGGATCGTCGGTGTACTCGACCGAGACCGCCCAGTTGTTCTGGAGCGCGTAGGAGATCTGCTTCTTGATCTGGTCGTCGGTGAGATCAGGCAGGAACGAGAACTGGCCCTGCGTGATCCGGTTGCCCGTATTGGTCATCATTTCGGGTTATCTCCGGGTTTCTTGTTGCGTGGTGGCAGGGCTTAGTGGCTGCCGGTGGCGGTCGGAACGAAGTCCGCCGTGTCGGTCGAGTCGTAGTTGAAGGTGATGTCCTTCCACACCTCGAGCGCCTTCTTGAGCGGCGTGCACCACTTGGCGGCGTCGTTGAGGATCTGCGGACCTTCCTTCAAGTAGTCGCGGCCCTCGTTGCGAGCCTGGATCATGGCCTCGAGCGCAACGCGGTTGGCGGTGGCGCCGGCCTGGATGCCGTCCGGATGGCCGATCGTGCCGCCGCCGAACTGCAGGACCACGTCCTCGCCGAGATAGTGGATGAGCTGGTGCATCTGACCGGCATGGATGCCGCCCGAAGCCACCGGCATGGTCTTGTTGAGCGAGGCCCAGTCCTGCTCGAAGAACAGGCCGTGCTCGAGAGATCGGAAGAGCGTCGTGTAG
>JBFXDI010000109.1:0-14223 GCA_050181295.1 Parvibaculaceae bacterium
GATCGCCGGACATCCGGGCGCGGTGCTGAAGGCGGTGCTGGAGGCAGCTTCCGGCCGCCTCAAGAACGACAGGCGCCAGGCGCGCCGGCAGTGGATGAAGCAGCTCCAGGAGGCCGAGGAGATCGCCACCCAGAAGCTGATGCCGCTCTTCAAGTCGGACCAGACGCCGATCCACCCCTATCGTGTGGCTTACGAGATCAACGAGTTCCTGACCGACGACACGATCTATATCGGCGACGGCGGCGATGTGGTGACGATCTCGGCGCAGGCCGTGCGGCCCCGCTCGCCCGGCCACTGGATGGATCCGGGCGCGCTCGGCTCGCTCGGTGTCGGCACGGGCTTCGCGCTCGCCGCCAAGCTCGTCAATCCCGGCAAGGAGGTACTCGTCTACTACGGCGACGGCTCCTTCGGCATGACCGCCTTCGATATGGAGACGGCGAACCGCTTCGGCGCGCCCTATCTCGCCGTCATCGGCAACAACTCCGCCATGAATCAGATCCGCTACGGCCAGATCGCCAAATACGGCGCCAACCGCGGCGACATCGGCAACAAGCTCGGCGATGTCGAGTTCTCGCATTTCGGGAAGATGCTCGGGGGCTACGGCGAGGAGGTGCGCGATCCGGCCCAGATCCAGCCGGCGCTGCTCCGGGCGCGCGAGTCCATCGCCAAGACCGGCAAGTCGGCGGTCGTGAACATCTGGGTCGATCCGAACGAGTACGCGCCCGGCACCAAGAACCAGACGATGTACAAGTAGGCCGTCAAGGCAGCGATTGGAGACGACGACGACATGAACGCGCTCAAGGGGATCAAGATTCTCGACTTCACGCATGTGCAGTCGGGGCCGACCTGCACGCAGCTCCTCGCCTGGCTCGGAGCCGATGTGATCAAGGTCGAGCGGCCGGGCGAGGGTGACGCGACGCGCGGGCAGCTCCGCGACATTCCGGGCGTCGACTCGCTCTATTTCACCATGCTCAACCACAACAAGCGCTCGCTCACCCTCGACACCAAGAACGCCAAGGGCAAGGAGGTGCTGGAGCGGCTGGTCAGGACCTGCGACGTGCTGGTCGAGAACTTCGCCCCGGGCGCGCTCGACCGCATGGGGCTGACCTGGGCCCGCATCCAGGAGCTCAACCCGCGCATGATCTACGCCTCGGTGAAGGGTTTTGGACCCGGCCCCTACGAGGACTGCAAGGTCTACGAGAACGTTGCCCAGTGCACCGGCGGCTCGGCTTCCACGACCGGCTTCAACGACGGCCTGCCGCTGGTGACGGGCGCCCAGATCGGCGACTCAGGGACGGGCCTCCACCTCGCCTTCGGCATTGTCGCGGCGCTCTACCAGCGCATCCATTCCGGCAAGGGCCAGCGCGTGCAGGCGGCGATGCAGGACGGCGTCCTCAACCTCTGCCGCGTGAAGCTCCGCGACCAGCAGCGTCTCGCTCACGGGCCGCTCAAGGAATACAGCCAGTTCGGCCGCGGCACGCCCTTCGGCGATGCGGTGCCGCGCGCCGGCAACGATTCGGGCGGCGGCCAGCCCGGTGCCATCCTCAAATGCAAGGGCTGGGAGAAGGACCCCAACGCCTACATCTATTTCATCACCCAGGCGGCGGCCTGGGGCTCGGTATGCGACGTCATCGGCAAGCCCGAATGGAAGACCGATCCGGGCTATGCGACGCCGCCTGCCCGCCTCGACAAGCTCGACCGGATCTTCGCCACCGTCGAGGAGTGGACCAAGACCAAGACGAAGTTCGAGGTCATGGAGATCTGCAACCCGGTCGACATCCCCTGCGGGCCGATCCTGTCGATGAAGGAGCTCGCCGAGGAGCCGTCGCTGCGCGAGACCGGAACGGTCGTCGAGGTCGATCATCCGACGCGCGGCAAGTATCTTTCGGTCGGCATGCCGGTAAAACTCTCGGATTCGCCCGCCGACGTGACGCGCTCGCCGCTGCTCGGCGAGCACAACGAGGAGATCCTGGCCGAGGTTCTGGGCTACGCGGCGGACGAGATCGCGGGCATCCGCGACTCCGGCGCCATGGGCGTCCTCAAGGCGGCCGCCGAGTGATGCGGATCATCCTCAACGGCCAGCAGGCCTTCGGCAAGGCGGCGCTCGAGGCGATCCTGAAGGAGGGCAAGGACGAGATCGTCGCCGTCTACACGGCGCCCGACATGGAGGGCCGGCCGGCGGACCCCGTGAAGCAGGCGGCGCTTGAGCACAAGCTGCCGCTCTTCCAGCCGGCGAGCTACAAGGACGCGGCGGTGCTGGAAGAACTCCGCTCCCACAAGGCCGACCTCATGGTCATGGCCTATGTGATCATCTTCATCCCCGAGGCAGCCCGCTCTATCCCGACCCACGGGTCGATCTGCTTCCATCCCTCGCTTCTGCCGCTGCATCGCGGCCCCTCCTCCATCAACTGGCCGATCATCGGCGGCGCGACCAAGACGGGCCTCACCTATTTCTGGCCCGACGACGGTCTCGATGAGGGCGACATCCTGCTTCAGAAGGAGGTCGAGGTCGGTCCCGACGACACGCTGGGCTCGATCTATTTCGACAAGATCTTTCCGCTGGGCGTCAAGACGACGCTCGAGGCGATCGACCTCGTGCGCTCGGGCAACCCGCCGCGCATCCGGCAGGACGAATCCAAGGCGACCTACGAGAGCTGGTGCAAGAAGGAAAATGCCCGCATCGACTGGTCGAAGCCCGCCACCGAGGTCTACAATCTGATCCGCGGCACCAATCCGCAGCCCGGCGCCTGGACGACCTTCGGCGGCGCCGAGGTGCAGGTCTACGAATCCGCCAGGGCCGAGGGCGACGGCCGGCCGGGCGAGGTGGCCTCGGTCACGGCCGACGGCGTGGCGGTGCAGGCCCGGGACGGCCGGGTGCTCATCAAGCGCGTACGCCCGAAGGGCGGCGAGAAGCAGGACGCGGCGGAGTGGGCCAGGGCGGCGGGCATCGAGCCCGGCAGCCGGGCCGCATGAACTGACTAAGCGAGAGGAGGCAACGGGCGGACTGGGGGAGAGAGTGATTTAGGCAACGCTTGGAGACCTCACGGACAAAACAAACGGCAGCCGTGGCCGGATCATAAAACCTAGGGAGAGAAAGCATGACCTTTGCACGCAAGCTATGCGCTTCGGCCATCGCGGCCACCGCGCTTCTGGGCCTCGCAGCGGCGCACCCCGCGCTCGCCGAGTGGAAGCCCACCAAGACCGTCGAGTTCGTCGTTCCGGCGGGCACCGGCGGCGGCGCCGACCAGATGGCGCGCATGATCCAGGGCGTGATCCAGAAGCACAGCCTCATGGAACAGCCCATGGTGGTCATCAACAAGTCCGGCGGCGCCGGTGCCGAGGGCTTCATGGACGTGAAGGGATCCTCCGGCAACGAGCACAAGGTGATCATCACGCTGTCGAACCTCTTCACGACGCCGCTTGCCACGGGCGTTCCCTTCTCGTGGGAGGACCTGACGCCGGTCGCCATGCTGGCGCTCGACAACTTCGTGCTCTGGGTGAACTCCGAGTCCGAATACAAGACCGCCAAGGACTACATCGAGGCGGTGAAGTCGGGAACCGACAACCAGTTCAAGATGGCCGGCACCGGCTCCAAGCAGGAAGACCAGATCATCACGGTCGCCATCGAGCAGGTCGAGGGCAAGAAGTTCACCTACGTGCCCTTCAAGGGCGGCGGCGACGTCGCCAAGCAGCTCGTGGGCACCCATGTCGACTCGACGGTGAACAACCCGATCGAGGCCGTCTCCTTCTGGCAGTCCGGCAATCTGCGTCCGCTCTGCTCCTTCTCGGCCGAGCGCCTCGACTCCTCGGCCCAGGTGAAATGGGCCGACATCCCGACCTGCAAGGAGGCGGGCGTCGACGTCCAGTACCAGATGTTGCGCGGCATCTTCATGTCGCCGGGCGTGAGCCAGGAAGTGGTCGACTACTATGTCGGCCTCTTCGAGAAGGTGCGCGGGACGCAGGAGTGGAAGGATTTCATGGCCAAGGGCGCCTTCACCCAGACCTTCATGTCGGGTGACGACTACAAGAAGTGGGTGTCGGACGCGGCCACGCTTCATAAAGACCTGATGACGAAGGCGGGCTTCGTAGCCGCCTCCAACTGACGGCGCGCCATGGTCCGGGGCGCTCGAACGGCCCCGGACCATGCCCCATCCAGAAAAACTCAAAGGCAAGGAGACCGCCATGGCGAGCAAGCACGATCTCGTACCCGAGAGCACGCCCGGCGAGAGCCAGAACACCGTCACGACGCGCACCATGGAGCTCGTGGTCGCGGTCCTTTTCATGCTCTGCGCCGCGCTCGTCATGTATGACAGCGTGCGCGTCGGCATAGGCTGGGGCTCGGAAGGGCCGCAGGCCGGCTACTTCCCCTTCTATGTCGGGCTCATCATGCTCCTCGCCAGCGCCGTGACCTTCGGCATGCATCTCTTCGGCAGCGCGCCCGACCGCTCGAACTTCGTGGCAAGGCCTGCCCTCTGGCTGGTGCTCAAGGTGCTCCTGCCGAGCGCGCTCTATATCCTCATCATGTACTGGGTGGGCCTCTACGTCGCCTCCGCGATCTTCATCGCCTTCTTCATGATGTGGCTGGGCAGATACTCGATCGTGAAGGCCGCCCCCGTCGCCATCCTGGTTCCCCTCGTCCTCTTCTGGGTGTTCGAACGCGCCTTCCTCATCCCGCTGCCGAAGGGTCCCCTCGAGGCGCTGCTCGGCTACTGACCCTTGGAAGCATAGCAAGAGACGGAAGAACCCCATGGACGCATTCGCCTCTCTCATCCACGGCTTCGGGGTTCTGGCCGACCCCCACAACATCCTCTACATGTGCGTGGGCGTGGTGCTCGGCGTGCTGATCGGCGTGCTGCCGGGCCTCGGCGGCGCCAACGGCGTGGCGATCCTCCTGCCGCTCACCTTCTCCATGAGCCCGACTGCCGCCATCATCATGCTCTCCTCGATCTACTGGGGAGCCCTCTTCGGCGGCGCCATCACCTCGGTGCTCTTCAACATTCCAGGCGAGCCCTGGTCGGTGGCGACCACCTTCGACGGCCATCCGATGGCCCAGCAGGGCAAGGCCGACCAGGCGCTGACGGCCGCCTTCACCTCCTCCTTCGTGGGCGCGCTGCTCGCGGTCATCGTCATCACCTTCCTCGCGCCGCTTGTCGCCGGCTTCGCGCTGAAGTTCGGGCCGGCCGAGTTCTTCGCCGTACAGCTCCTCACCTTCTGCAGTTTCGTCGGCATGGGTCGAGAATCCCCCTTCAAGGTGCTGGCGGCGATGATGCTCGGCTTCGCGCTCGCCGCCGTTGGCCTCGATTCGGTGACTGGCCAGCTCCGCATGACCTTCGGCACCGTCGAGCTCATGCGCGGCTTCGACTTCCTCATCGCCGTCATCGGCCTCTTCGGCATCGGGGAAATCCTGCTCACCATGGAGGAGGGGCTCTCCTTCCGCGGCAAGTCCACCGTCATCCGGCTGCGGACAGTCTTCGACACCTGGACGCGCCTGCCGCGCTTCTGGATCACCTATCTGCGCTCGGCGGCCGTCGGCTGCTGGCTCGGCATCACGCCGGGCGGCGCGACGCCCGCCTCCTTCATGAGCTACGGCCTCGCCCGCCGCTTCTCGAGGAATAGGGACAAGTTCGGCAAGGGCGAGATCGAGGGCGTCGTGGCGCCCGAGACCGCCGCCCATGCCGCGGGCACGAGCGCGCTCCTTCCGATGCTCACGCTCGGCATCCCCGGCTCCCCCACGGCGGCCGTGATGTTGGGCGGCCTCCTGATCTGGGGGCTCCAGCCCGGTCCCATGCTCTTCATCGAGCAGAAGGACTTCGTGTGGGGCCTCATCGCCTCCATGTACATCTCCAACGTCGTGGGCTTCCTGATCGTTCTGACCACGGTGCCGCTCTGGGCGGCGATCCTGCGCATCCCCTTCTCGATCATCGCGCCGCTCATCATCGTGGTCTGCTGCATCGGCGCCTACACGGTCCACAACGCCTTCCTGGACGTGGTGCTGATGCTGTTCTTCGGCGTCCTGGGCTATCTCTTCAAGAAGCTCGGCTACCCGCTGGCGCCGCTGGTGCTGGCGCTGGTGCTGGGCGACATGGCCGAAAGCGCCTTCCGCCAGTCCATGCTCCTGTCGCAGGGCAGCCTTACGATCTTCTGGTCGAACTGGCTCGTCGGCTCCATATGTGCTCTTGCCATGTTGATGCTGTTCTGGCCTTTGATCTCGCTGGTCGTCGACCGCATCCGCGGCGGAGACCAGCTCGCACCGGGCGAGACGAAGGGAACCTGAGCTCATGGAAATCGGCTCGTCGGCTTTCTGGGTCGGTCTGCTCCAGATCATCGGCATCGACATCGTGCTGTCGGGCGACAACGCGCTGGTCATAGCGCTTGCCTGCCGCTCGCTGCCGCCGCAGCAGCGCAAATGGGGCATCATCCTGGGAACGGGGGTGGCCATAGCGCTGCGCATCGCCTTCGCGGTGGCCATCGTCTACGTGCTCATGGTGCCGCTGGTGAAGTTCGTGGGCGCGCTGCTCCTGATCTGGATCGCCATCAAGCTCCTGATGCCGGAGATGGAGGCCAAGCCCGGCCACGCCGACGGCAAGGAGGCGGCCAACCTCTGGGACGCGATCAAGATCGTCGCGGTGGCCGATGCGGTGATGAGCCTCGACAACGTCATCGCGGTGGCCGCCGCTGCCAAGGGCAGCGTGGTGCTGCTGGCGCTCGGCATCGCCATCGCCATTCCGCTCATGGTGGTGGGCAGCGCCATGATGCTGTGGCTGCTCGACCGCTTCCCGCTCCTCGTGGTCGCGGGCTCGGGGCTCCTCGGCTGGATCGCCGGCGAGCTCTTCGTGCACGACAACATCGTCGGGCCCTGGCTCGTGGCGCAGGCTCCGATGTTCGCCAAGGCGCTCCCCTTCATCATCTGCGGCGGCGTCATGCTCATCGGCCTCTATATTCGCCGCCGGAGCGCCGCCAGCACCGCGGCGGGCGCGCTCCTACTCTGCGCCCTGCCGCCGGGACAGCTCATGCTCGAGCGGGGCGAGTTCGCGCCCTCCGAGCCCATCGAGCGTCCGGCGCTGCTCGCATGGGAAGAGGGCGAGGACCGCTACAGGAAGGCCGCCTGACCCATGATGGAGATGTTCGCATCGCCTGTGTTCTGGGCGGCGCTCACCGAGATCATCGTCATCAACCTCATCCTGTCGGGCGACAATGCGGTGGTGATAGCACTTGCCTGCCGGGGCCTGCCGCCAAGACAGCGCAGGCTCGGCGTGCTCTTCGGCACCGGGGCGGCGGTCGTGCTCCGCATCGCCTTCGCGACCGTCATCGCCTGGATCCTGCGTGTGCCGGCGCTGATGCTGGCGGGCGCGCTCGCCCTCATGTGGATCGCCATCAAGCTGGTCGAGCCCTCGGCCGACCCCGGCGAGGACGGCGTCGAGGCTTCCTCCACCCTCTGGCAGGCGATCTGGACCGTGCTCGCGGCCGATGCGGTGATGAGCCTCGACAACGTGATCGCGATCGCCGCGGCCGCCAAGGGCGACTTCCTCCTGATGGCGCTCGGCATCTCGATCTCCATTCCCCCGGTGGTGCTCGGCAGCACGCTGATGCTCTGGGCGCTCGACGCCTTTCCGCTGCTTGTCTATGCGGGCTCCGGGCTCCTGGGCTGGATCGCGGGCGAGCTCGCGGTCGAGGACAAGATCGCTGGGCCCTGGATCGACGCGCACGCGCATTTCCTGCATGGCGGGCTCAAATACATCACCTGCGCCATCGTGCTCATCGCCGGCTTCTGGATGCAACGGCGCGCCTCGGCCAGGCTTAGCGCCGGTCGCGCGGCAGGGGAGGGCGCCAATGGCGAGTGAGACACGGCGGCTGCTCGTGCCCTATGACGGCTCGGATGCGGCCAAGCGCGCGCTCGCCTTCGCGATGAGGCGGGCGGAGGGCGATAAGGGCTCGGAGGTGCTGGTACTCAACGTGCAGGCCTCGATCCCGCAGGGCGTCTCCGATTTCGTGGGCAGCAAGGCCGTCAAGGGTTTCCAGGCCGAGGAGGCGGGGAAGATCCTGGCGACCGTCGCCGGGACGGCCGGCGGCGTTGTGGTGAAGACGGAGTGGAAGGCCGGCTCCGCCGCCGAGACGATCGCCAAATACTGCCGCGACCAGGGCTGCTCGGAGATCGTCATGGGCTGCCGGGGCCTGGGACGGGTGTCCGGCCTGCTCATGGGCTCGGTGACGACCAAGGTCCTGAGCCTCGTCGATGTCCCCGTGACCTTGGTGAAGTAAAAATCATCCCGAACGGGACTTTTAAGTTGGCGACACCCACCCTCGCTGGGTAATAATCCCGAGAGGGACTTTTTTATGGAGATTTAACTCGCAGAGGCATACAATCATCCCGATAGGGATGATGAGGGTTAGGCCTTGGACAGCGAAAGCTTGGGCCATCGGGTTCGTGAGGAACGCAGGGCGCAGGGGCTTACACAGGCTCAACTGGCGGGGCTGACCGGCGTGGGCGTTCGATTTGTCCGTGAGCTGGAAGCAGGCAAGGAAAGCTGCCAATTGGGCCGCGCTCTCCGGGTTCTGGCCGCCCTGGGCCTGGAGCTCAGCGTCGAGCGCCGACAGGACGGGTCCCTTGAGCCGGGCGCTTGACGTTCATCTCCACGATCTCAGGGCCGGCGAACTCGTGCAGGCTGACGACGGCGCGCTCACCTTCGCCTATGTCGACTCCTATCTGACTTCCCGCGGCGCGCGCGCGATCTCTGTGTCGATGCCGCTACGGCAAGCTTCGTGGCCCGACCGTGTGGCGCGTCCTTTCTTTTCCGGCCTGCTGCCGGACGGCGATGCGCGGCAGCGGCTGGCGGGAAGGCTGGGAATCTCCGCCGCCAATACATTCGGCCTGCTCGAAGTCATAGGTGGAGAGTGCGCCGGCGCGCTCTCTCTTCATCCCCAAGGCAAGACTTCACTTCAAGACGATGGAGAAGAGGTCGAGCCGCTGCGTGGCGAGCGCCTCGCGAATGTTCTCGGCAGGCTCCACGACCGCCCGTTGCTCGGCGGGGAAGACGGCGTGCGCCTCTCGCTGGCTGGAGCCCAGGACAAGCTCGCGGTTTGCATCGAAAGCGGAGAGATCGGGCTTGCGAAGGGAGGCCGAGCGACGACTCACATCCTGAAACCCGCCATCCGCGCACTCGAGGGAACGGTCGAGAACGAGCTGTTCTGCCTGCGCCTTGCACGGCGCATGAAGCTCGCCGCACCCGAAGCGGTCATGCGCGAGGCGGAGGGAACCCCGTTCCTTCTCGTCGAGCGCTACGATCGTCGTCAGGGAAGGAACGGTACCATAGAGCGGCTTCACCAGGAGGACTTCTGCCAGGCGCTGAGCGTGCCGCCCGAGCTCAAGTACGAGGACGAAGGCGGCCCCGGAACGGAAAGCTCACTCGGCCTGATTCAAAGGGCGACCGCTCGTCCTGCCGCCGAGCGGCTCGCCTTCATCCGCATGCTGATATTCGACTTCCTCGTCGGCAATGCCGATGCCCATGCCAAGAACTTCGCGCTTCTCTATCGGGAGAAAGTCCCGGACCTCGCTCCTCCTTACGATGTCGTCTGCACGGCGGTCTATCCGAGGCTGGCGCAGAGGCTCGCCATGGCGATTGGCGGTCGCAACATTCCGGATACGATCCGCCTCGACCATTGGCTGAAGCTCGTTCCGCCGGTCCGCAGCGCGCGCCAGTTGTTGGTGAAGGATCTGATGCAGATGGCGTCGCGCATCGAGGTGGAAGCCGATGCCGTCCGGGTCGATCTCGATACCGAGGGTGTGGGCCATGCGATCCTCGACAGGGTTCGCGCGATCATCGCAAGTCGGGCCGCGCACATCCTGCGGATAACCCACGACGGCTGAGACGAGGTATGCCCGGAACAAGTCCGGGCATGACAACGGAGAAACTTGCGAAGGCATCCCTTTTCTCGTCATTGCTGGGCTCGACCCGGCAATCCTTTGAACGCCTCGTCTGTGGCGGAAAGGATGGCCGGGTCGGAGGCCGGCCATGACGACATCGGATGTCGGATGATGGGCGTCGCTTCGCCCTATGGCAATTGTCTCAGGCGATGGCCTTGAAGAGCTTCGGCAGCTTGTCGGAGAAGATCTCGTCGATCTGCGCCTCCGTCACGATCAAGGGCGGGGAGAGAGCGATCGTGTCGGCGGTGATCCGAAGCATGATGTCGTGGTCGTGGAAGCCCTTGGCCATGGCGTCGTAGGCACGCTTGCCCGGCGATCCGGCGACGGGCTTGAGGTCGATGCCCGCCACGAGGCCGATGGTGCGGATGTCCTCGACGAGCGGCTGGCCTTTGAGCGACATCGCCGCCTCCGCCCAGCGCCCCTCGAGCGCCCGCGCCCGCTCGAAGAGGCCCTCGTCGCGATAGACGTCGAGGGTCGCAAGCCCCGCCGCCGCCGCCATCGGATGGCCGGTATACGTGTAGCCGTGGAAGAGCTCGATGACGTGGTCGCCCTCGGCCGCGGTGTCGATGAAGGTGTCGTAGACATGCTTGCCGGCGAGCACGCCGCCCATGGGGATGGCGCCCGAGGTGACACCCTTGGCGAAGGTGAGGAGGTCCGGCACGACGCCGAAGCGCTCGGCCGCGAAGGCATGGCCAAGGCGTCCGAAGGCGGTGATGACCTCATCGAAGATGAGCAGGATGCCGTGCTTGTCGCAGAGCTCGCGCAGACGCTTCAGGTATCCCTTGGGCGGCGGCAGCACGCCCGTCGATCCCGCCATGGGCTCGACGATCACCGCCGCGATGGTGGAGGCGTCGTGCAGCGCCACCAGCCGCTCGAGCTCGTCGGCGAGATGGCCGCCCCATTCCGGCTCGCCGGCGGTGAAGGCCTGCTTCTCGCGGTTGTAGGTGTGGGGCAGGTGGTCGGCGCCGGGAAGCAGCGGTCCGAACCACTTGCGGTTCGCCACCATGCCGCCGACGGAGATGCCGCCGAAGCCCACGCCGTGGTAGCCGCGCTCGCGTCCGATGACGCGCACGCGCGAGGCTTCGCCGCGCGCCCGGTGATAGGCGATGGCGAGCTTCAGCGCCGTGTCGGCGGCCTCCGAGCCCGAGTTGCAGAAGAAGGCGTAGTCGAGATTGCCGGGGGCGAGCGCCGTGAGCCGGCTCGCGAGCTCGAAGACCTTGGGATGGCCGAACTGGAAGACGGGCGCGAAGTCGAGCTCGCCGGCCTGCTTGCGGATGGCCTCGACGATCGGCTCGCGGCAGTGGCCGGCGTTCGAGCACCAGAGTCCCGCGGTCGCGTCCAGGACCGCGCGTCCGCCCATGTCGTAGAAATGCATGTCCTTGGCGCGCGAGAGGAGGCGCGGCGCCTTCTTGAAGGACCGGTTGGGCGTGAACGGCATCCAGAAGGATTCGAGATTGTTGGGCGAGACTTCCCAATGGGCTTCGGGCCGCCGCTCGACCTTGTTCATCACTTTAGGCTCCTGTGGCATCGAGGAAGGCCGCAAGCTAGCAGAGCCAGCGGCCATGTCCTAGCCGGGCGTTACGCCGCATCAGCCCTTCATTGCCGTCATGTCAGCGAAGGCTGGCATCCAATTGGTTCAGCGAAGGCTGGCATCCCAATTGGTGTTGTCATCCCGGAAACCGCGCTCGATCACGATGAGTTTGGGTTCAACCCAAACTCGTAAACGTGATCGATTCCATAGAAGAGCATGATGTGACCCGAAAAGTGCTTCACACTTTTCGGCATCATGCTCGCGGCTGTCCGGGATCGGAACCGTGAGAGCGGTGGAGGGCGGATCCCGGCCTAGGCCTTTGGCCCATCCGGGATGACAGCGCAGGGCTGCTCCCACCCACGACATATCCGACCCTGAGAATGTCGCTTGGGGACGGGCGGCCTTCCGGTGCATAGAATATTTTCGGACCAAGGGGATTCGCTTGCCGCCGGGAATGCGGGCTTTTCAGAAGTTTCGGGCATGAAAGAAGGACGGGAGGGCCTGGCCCTCGGCATCGCGCTGGTCGCGGGATCGGCGGTGGTGTGGAGTTTCGGGGGCTCCATCGCGCGCGAGATCGACGCCTCGGATCCCTGGACGATCGTCTTCTGGCGCGCGGTCTGGGCGGCCCTTTTCCTCCTCGCCTTCATGCTGCTGCGCGATGGCCTCAAGGGCACCATCGGCCTCTTCCGCGCCATGGGCTGGCCGGGCCTCGCGGTCGCGGTCTGCTTCGCGATCGCCTCCTCTTCCTTCAGCCTGGCGCTGCAGTTCACGACCGTCGCCAACATCCTCCTCGTCCAGTCGAGCGTGCCGCTGATCGCCGCGCTCATGGCCTGGCTGACCTTCCGCGAGGCCGTGGCGCTGCCCACTTGGATCGCCATCGCCGTCGTCATCTCAGGCGTCGGCATCATGGTGTCGGATTCGCTCACCGGCGTCGTCTCCCCCGTCGGCACGGGGCTCGCGATGCTGATCACGCTCGCCTTCGCCACCGCGACCGTCATCGGACGGAGGTTCGCGCATGTGCGCATGACGCCCGCCTGCTGCCTCGGCACCATGATCGGCGCCGCCGTCTCGGGCGTTCTGGCCTCGACGCTCTGGGTGACGCCCTCCGACATGGCCTTTCTCTTCGCCTTCGGGGCGCTCAACCTGGGGCTCGGCCTTGCCTTCTTCGCGACCGGCGTGCGCCTCGTGCCGGCGAGCATCGCGGCTCTCATCGGCACGCTGGAAACGATCCTCGGGCCGATCTGGGTGTGGCTGACGCACGACGAGGTGCCCTCGGAGCGCACGATCGTCGGCGGGGCGATCGTGCTCGCCGCCCTCATCGTCCATCTCCTGTGGCAGGCGCTTCGTCGCGAGAAGCGGGACGCCGACGTGCGCCCCATGCCCTCGGCGTGAGGGGGCCTCAAGCGGCGCGCGGCGTGATGGAGGAGAGATCCTCAACGATCTCGCGCCGGCGCTGCATGAGGTCGAAGTCGGCCTGAAGCCCCAGAAAGAAGCCCTCCGATACGCCGAAATAGCGCGCGAGCCGCAAATCGGTGTCGGCCGTGACATCCCGCTTGCCGAGCACGATCTCGTTGATGCGTCGCGGCGGCACATGGATGGCGCGGGCCAGTGCGTTCTGGCTGAGCTGCATGGGGCGCAGAAACTCCTCGAGAAGAATCTCGCCTGGATGCGGGTTGGGAAGGACGTCTGTCTCAGTCATGGTAGTCGACGATGCCGACATCTGCGGGTCCGCGATCCCTTCAGCGTCTCCAGGCGATTGCCGGGCGGGACGCGCAAATCCCCGAGAACCTGCGCCTGGTTGAGCATGCGAAGCTTGCGCAGCGCGACCTGCTGAATGTCTGGAGGAAGCCGTCGGCTGCGGCGTCCGCTCCAGACGAGAGTGGTTTCAGGATCGGCGAAGCCGCGGATCATGGATGACTATAACGCGACACGTTATAGAATGCAAGGTGCGCGAGCCCCCGCCCGTTAACCATCCGGGTACTCCGGGCGGGAAGATGCGGCAAATTTGATCTATTGACCCTTCATCCCCTTGACGCCGGAAAGCGGCCGGATTATCTCCCCGCCCAGCTGTTGGCACTCATCCGTTTAGAGTGCTAGCAGGCGCGGCGGTCCGGATTTCCAAGGCCCCCGCACCCCTTTCACAAGCTCTAGGGAAGCAACAGGAGAAGTCGCATGCAATTCCGTCCTCTCCACGACCGCGTGGTCGTGCGCCGGGTCGAGGAAGACACCAAGACCAAGGGCGGCATCATCATCCCCGATACCGCGCAGGAAAAGCCCATGCAGGGCGAGGTTATCGCGGTAGGCCCCGGCGCCCGCGACGAGAACGGCAAGCTGCAGCCGCTCGACGTCAAGGCCGGCGACCATGTGCTGTTCGGCAAGTGGTCGGGCACCGAGGTCAAGCTCGACGGCACCGAATACCTCATCATGAAGGAATCCGACATCATGGGGATCATCGAGAAGAAGTCGGCCAGGAAGGCCGCCTGATCTTTTCCCCATCCAAGACCCCAATCTGAACGAAGGAGCCGGACATGGCTGCCAAGGAAGTCAAGTTTGCAGGCGAGGCCCGCGAGCGCATGCTGCGCGGCGTCGACATTCTCGCCAATGCCGTCAAGGTGACGCTCGGTCCCAAGGGCCGCAACGTCGTCATCGACAAGTCGTTCGGTGCGCCCCGCACCACCAAGGACGGCGTCACCGTCGCCAAGGAGATCGAGCTTGAGGACAAGTTCGAGAACATGGGCGCCCAGATGGTGCGCGAGGTGGCGTCGAAGAC
>JBFXDI010000110.1:0-14079 GCA_050181295.1 Parvibaculaceae bacterium
CCCGACACACCGACTCCCACGCCGACGCCAACGAGTACGCCGACCCCCACGGACACGCCGACTCCCACGCTTACGGCGACGCCCACTGATACGCCGACGCCCACGAATACGCCGACCCCCACCGACACACCGACCCCCACGGCTACGCCAACGACTACGGCGACCCCCACTGACACGCCGACCCCCACGATCACGGCGACGCCGACTGACACGCCGACGCCCACGACCACGCCGACGCCCACCAACACACCGACAATCACGCTGACCGGCACGCCCACCAACACCCCGACCAACACGCCGACCGTCACATCGACGCTCACACTCACGCCGACGCTTACACTCACGCCGACGCTGACGAGCACGTTGACCACCACGCCGACATCCACGCCGGTCGATGTGGACGCCGTTCCGGGCGGCAGCTCGCGCTTCAGCGTGCCGGCGCTGCTCTTCGCGCTGCTCGGCGCCTTCTTCGTGCTGATGCTCTGGGCGCGCCGCGCTGACCGTGGATGAGGTGGGCCGCCTGGCGCCCGCCGGCATGGTTCGCGAGCCGGCGGCCGTGGCCTACGCTCTGCCTTGTGGCGATGGTGCTGCTCGCGGGCTTCACGCTCGCGGCAACGCCGCCGCTCGAATGGCTGTTCGGCAAGGTGGCGCAGGCGATCGCCGTCGTTTCCGCCTTCCTCCTGCAACTCGCCGGCAATGACCTCGTCCGCACCGGCATCGAGCTGAGGGACCGGGCGACCGGTCATGCCATCGCGGTCACCTCCGCGTGCGACGGCCACGGCCTGCTGATCGCCGCCATGGCGCTCTGGACCTGGATGCGCACGCTCACGCCCGCGCGCCGCGACTGGGCGGCGGCGATCGGCTTTGCCGTCGGAACGATCCTCCTCTTCAACCTGGCGCGCATCCTCGGGCTTTTTCTCTCGCTCGGCACGTCCTGGCTCATGGCCCTGCAGCACCTCTATCTGACGCCGCTCGCGAGCGTCCTGCTGGTGGCGCTGGTGGCGCTCTATGGGAGACGCCTGTCCCCTTGGAGGTTGACCCAGTGGCCTCTCGTCTGGCTGGCGCTTGCCCTCCTTGCCGCCGCGGCGTGGTATCCTCTCCAGCTCCAGGCGAGCTGCGCCCTCCCGGTGCCCCTTGCCAACGGCCTGCTATGGCTCAATCCGGGGCCGTTGGTGCACGGCATCGTCTGCGCCGGCGCGGAAGTCCGGGTCGCCACCAGCGCGCTCCTTTCCCAGACCCCGCTGACCTTCCTCTCGGTGCCCTTCGCGCCCGCCGACTTCATGCTCGCCACGCCGCTCCTTGCCGCCTCTCTCGCCGCCGCCCTCGCCCAGGGCCGGAGACCGGGCCGCATCATTGCTGCCGCTGCGATATCGCTGCTGCTCATGGTGGCGGCCATGGCCATCGGTGCGCTGACTTCGGTCCATGACCAGGCGATCGCCGCCGACGTCCGTTACCTCCTGGGCGAGGGTTATGCCGAGGCCTATCACGCGCCGCATGCCGCGATGCTGGCCGCGCTGAAGGCGATCCAGAACGTGCTCGTGCATTTCAATCTGTTCGTGCTTCCCTTCGTCGTCCTCACATGGGCAGGCAGGCCGCGCCCGGCCCCCTCCACCCCACACGCGCGGACCCGACCGCGGCGGCGGAGGCGGTGACGAAGCCGGAGAAGGACAGAAACGCCTCGCTGGCGATGCTGGTGCTCGTCCTCGCCGGCGCGTTGCTGCGGTTCCAGGGCCTCGACTGGGATGTGGGCCTGTTCTTCCATCCGGATGAGCGCAATATCGCCACGGCCGCGGCGCGCCTTGCATGGCCCGACCACCTGGTTCCCGATTTCCACGCCTATAACGGCCTCTCGCTCTACCTTCCCCGGATGCTCGCTGAGCTCGTGGCCATCGCGGGCGGCCGACCGGGCAACGACGCGGCGGCCATCGCGCTGGCGAGCCGCTGGATCTCGGCGGCATTCTCCACCGCCACGCTGCCTTTCCTCTGGCTGTGCGCGCGCGATGCCACGGATGCGCGCTGGGCGCTTGTGGCGCTCGCCTGCGCGGTCTTCTGCCCCGGCCTCATCCAGGCCGCCCATTTCGGCACGACCGAGTCGGGGCTTGTCCTCTGCCTTGTCCTGCTGCTGTTTCTCGGCATGCGGCACGTCGCCGGACGCCTTACGCTCGGCCGCTTTGCCCTGCTGACGGGGCTCGCGCTCGGCTTCGGCCTCGGGCTCAAGAATTCGGCCCTCGCCTTCGGCCTCGTCCCGGCCGTCGCGGTGTTTCAGACCCACGGCCTGAGACGCGGACTCTTGCCCGCTCTCAAGGCCGGCATGATCGCCGGTCCCATCGCGCTTGCAATGGCGCTCCTCTCGACTCCGCAGCTCTGGGTCGCGCCCGGCGACTACTGGAGCACCATGCGGTTCGAATCGGGCGTCGTGTCCGGCGCGGCCGATGTGTTCTGGACCTGGCAGTTCACGCACGCGACGAGCGTGCTGTTCGAGATCGGCCAGCTCCCTTGGATCGCCGGGCCGCTGGTCGCCCCGCTCGGCCTCGCCGGATTTCTGTTGGCCCTCATCGGAGCCTGGCGGGAGAGGCCCGCGAGCCGGCTGCTCCTCGGCGCGGCGCTCTTCACGCTTGCCTATGGCGCCATCGTGATGAGCTGGCATGCGAAGTTCGTCCGCTACCTGCTCCCCCTGCTTCCGTGCTTCTTCCTCTTCGCCACGGCCCTTCTGCGGGAGCTCGCGGTCGGCGCACGGCGGAAGCTGCTCGTCATCGCGACGCTCGCCGCGAGCGTTGTCGCCGGCACGGCGCAGGCGCTCATCTACCAGCGACCGGATCCACGTCTTGAGGCGTGGAAATGGCTTGCCCCACAGCTCAAGGCCGAGGACAGGCTCGCCGTCGAGCCGGTGGACCTGACACCCCCCTATGCCATCCTTCCAACGCCTGCCGTCCGCATCGACATCCTGCCCCTCACCGATCCGCCGTCGGAAGAGAAGCTCGACCGGATCGCTTCGACGCTTGCAGGCTCACGCTGGCTGCTGATCGTGAGCCGCCGGCATCTGGGTGTGCTCCCGCAACTCCGCGACCGGTTTCCCTTCATGTGCAATTACTACGATGCCCTTCTCTCCGGTCGCTTCGGCTACGAGCGTGTCGCGACCTTCAGGCGGGGGCCTGCGCTGCCCGCGTGGCTCGATCCGGAACGCCAGGCCGAGGAGACGCTGACGGTCTTCGATCAGCCGCGCGTCCTTGTCTTCCAGAACCGGGAGCTGCTGCCGGCCGATATGCTGCGGCGGGCGATCACGGAAAAGACTGCGAACTGCCCCTGATGCAAGCCGTCGTCAGCGGGCGAGAAGCAGCGCCGCGAGGACGCCAGCGGCGAGCGCGAGGCTCAAGGGGTCCGTGATCGCGAAGGCCACCGGATCGGCGCGCAGCTGCCCTCGGCGCGCATGACGGGAGATCAAGGCGAGCCAGGTTCCGAAGAGGAAAACGGCGAGCCACAGCCAGGCGGGCGCGCTGTAATAGTGCCAGGCGGCGGCGACCACATAGCCGGCGAGTAGCGCCATGGCCGCGGCCATCAGCCCGATCGCGACCCGTTCCACGATGCGTCCGTGCTCGGCGCCGTAGGCTCGGCGTGACACGACCGGTGTGCCGTTCGCCTTGACGATCGCGAGCTCGTCCAGCCGCTTCAGAAGCGCGAGCGCGGTGAAGAGCGTGAAGCCGAATGCGAGGAGCCAGCCCGAAATGGCGACGCCCGCGATTTCCGCGCCGATCTCGAGGCGCAGCATGTAAAGCCCCGCGAGCAGCAGCACGTCGACCGCGATGAGCCGCTTGACGGCAAGGGAATAGAGCACGGTCGAGGCGAGATAGAGGGCGAGCAGCGCCCCCACCAGCGGGCCGAGCGCGAGCCATGCGGTCGCAAGCGCCGCCGCTGCCAGCGCGGCCGCCATGCCGAGCGCCGATCTGACCGGCAGGGCTCCGCTCGCGATCGGACGGGCGCATTTGACGGGATGGGTGCGGTCGGCGCCACGGTCGAGGACGTCGTTGACCAGATAGCCGGCCGAGGCGCAGGCGCTCGCGAGCACCATGCCAAGCACGAGCTTGAAGACAAGTTCGCCGGTCCACGGAAGCTGCGCGAGGAGTGCTGGGGCCGCGAGAAGCCCGTTCTTGGCCCAGTGCGCGGGCCTCAGCGCGAGAAACAGGGCGCACAAGGGAGCGGACCGGCCGCGATGTTCATGGAGGTCGATCAACGAAGCGTGACCTGAAGGGTGATGGGCGTGCGCCGAGACTAGAGCATGATCCGGAAAGGCATGAAACGCTTTTGCGGGTCCCGGGGCCCGTCAGGAGCGGCGTTTCCTAGGCTTCTCCGGCGGCTGTCCGTAGGTCTTGAACTTCTCCATGGCGGCCGCGACCTCCGCCGCCGTCAGGACGCGCGGCTTGCCGACCTGCAGCGCCCGCCAGTACTGGGCGGCAAGCGTCTCGACCTCGACCGCGAGCCAGGCCGCCCGCTCGAGGCTGGGACCGACGCAGACCATGCCGTGATTGGCGAGCAGGCAGGCGTGCCGGTCCTCCAACGCCCCGAGGATGAGGTCGGCAAGCTCCTGCGTCCCCCATGTGACATAGGGCACGCAGGGGATGCTCGAGCCTCCGGCGGCGGCGATCATGTAGTGGACCGCGGGGATTTCCCGGCCGAGCATCGAAAGCGAGGTGCAGAACATGGAGTGGAGGTGCACCACCGCCCCGACCTCCGGCTTCTTCGCCATGATGTCGCGATGGAAGCGCCACTCCGACGACGGCTTGCGGGTGCCCGAATGGGAGCCGTCGAGCTGCATGGCGACGATGTCCTGGGATCGCATCTCGCCATAGGACACACCCGATGGCGTGATGAGAAAGCCCTCCTTCACGCGGGCGCTGACATTCCCGGAGGTGCCCTGGTTGATCCCACGCATGTTCATGGAGAGGCAGGTGGCGATGATCTCGCGCCTCATGGCTTCGTGCCGCATGCCGCGTTCTCCGGATCGGTTTACGGCACATGTCTTATCCCGCCCGTCCGGCGGGCGCGAGCCTGAAGCACGGGGGACCAGCGGACCTTCCACCGATCGTGGAACTCCGCGGATCAGCGGCTCGCCATCCAGGCGCCGAGGCGGCCGGCCGCCTCGATGGTGGTGGCCTGCGAACTCGGCCCGTGGAAGAACCCGTGCCCCTCGCCCTCCACGACATGGAGCTTGTGCGGCCGGCCAGCTTTCTCGAAGGCGGCCGCGATCGCCAGCGTGTCGTCGAGAACCGGATCCTCCGAGGCCGCCAGGAGATAGGCTGGAACGGAAGACGGCACGGTGAGCGCCTCGAGCGCGTAAGGGCTCGGGTCCTGCGCGGGATTGGCGAGCGCCCAGTAGCGTTCTAGGCAGTCGCGGACCATGCCGTCCTCCCGCGAGGCCTTGACCAGCGACGGACTGTCCATGAGCCCAAAGGCGCCGTAGAGGCTGGCCACGCCGGCAATGGCCTTGCGAAGGTTCGGATCGGCTCCGCGCTCGGCGGCGAGCGCGATGGCGCCGCCGGCGGAATCGCCGCAAAGGACGACGCCGGCCGGCTTGATGCCGCCGACGCCCTCGGAAAGCATCTGGCGCAGCACCAAAAGCCCATCCTCGACCGGGGCCGGCGCGACGGCCTCAGGAGCGAGCCGGTAGTCGACCGAGACGAGCGTCATGCCCGCCGCCTCGCAGACGAGCCGCGATACATCGGCATGCGTCCAGGGCGAGCCCACAATCCAGCCGCCCCCGTGGAAATAGATGATGGCGCGGCCCTGATCCGTGCGCTCCTGGGGATGCTGGACGAGCAGCTTCAGCTTGCGGCCGGCAGCCTCCAGGACCGCTTGCTCGAAACGGCCACGATCTTCGACCCGGTTGACGGACTCGTACCGCCTGCGAAGAACGCGCGGCTCCTCCAGGAGCCAGTCGAAGGCCGCATCGGAGGGCGTGCGGCGCGCGAGCGTGAAGGCTCGCGCCGCCCGCCCCGCCGCCGCATCCTTCAGCCCTGCGTCATCCACCAGCGTTCGGCTCCGCGCGCCCCGTCGAGCGGCCAGCTCGAGGTGAGCGGGCCATCATGGGCGATGTTGGCCCGGCGCGCATAGATCCAGTTCCGGAAGAAGGGCACGATCACCGAGCCCTTGTCGTGCAGGATGCGCTGCATTTCGGAATACATTTCCTGCCGCTTCTTCTGGTCGAGCTCGGCGCGCGCCTCGATGAGCAGCTTGGCGAAGCGCTCGTCCTTCCAGTGGGAATCGTTCCAGGCGGCATCGGGCGCATAGCCGAGCGTGAACACGATGTCGGGCGTCGGCCGCTGCCCCCAGCCCGCGAGCGCGAACGGCTTCTTGAGCCACACATTGGCCCAGTACCCGTCATTGGCTTCGCGCACCACTTCAATACTGATGCCAGCCTGCTTGGCTGTTTCCGAATAGAGCACCGCCATGTCGATGCCGCCCGGGATGACGGTCTCCGCCGCCGACAGCGGGATCTTCAGCGTCTCCATTCCCGCCTTCTTGAGATGGAACTTCGCCTTCTCCGGGTCGTATTTCCGCTGCTCGATCGAGCCGTCATAGTAGGGCATGACCGGCGCGATCGGGTGGTCGTTGCCGAGCGAGCCGTGGCCGTTCACGACCTTCTTGACCGTCGCCTCCCGGTCGATCGCGTATTTGAGCGCCAGGCGCACGTCCTCGTTGTCGAAGGGCGCGACATCCATGTGCATCGGAATCGAGACATGCGTGCCGGTCGCCACCTCGTCCACCTTCACGTTCGGGTCGCGCTCGAGGAGATGCACCGTCTTGAAATCGCACTCGATCATGGCGTCGAGGTTGTTGCTGATGAGCGCCGTCTGGCGGGCGCTCACGTCCGGAATGGCGAGATACTCGACCTCGTCGAAATGCGCCCTGCCCTGTTTCCAGTAGTTGGGATAGCGCTTCAAGGTCGCGCGTACGCCGGACTCGAAGCTCTCGACCTTGTAGCCGCCGGTGCCGACCGGGTTCTTCCAGTCGATCTTGCCCTCCTTGTCGGCGGGCAGCATCACGAGATGATAGTCGGTCAGAACATATGGGAAGTCGGCGCTGCCGCTCTTCAGCTCCACGGTGACGGTGTCGCCGTCGGCCTTGATGCTCTCGACCGAGTCGAAGAGGGCCTTGGCGCCGGATGTTGAACTCTCGCCGCGATGATAGTTGAGCGAGGCCACCGCGTCGTTGGCATCGAAGGTTTTTCCGTTGTGGAACTCGACCCCCTTGCGGAGCTTCAGCGTCCATTTTCTGGCGTCGGGTGTCACATCCCAGCTTTCGGCGAGCTCGCCCATGACCGTATTGTCGGGCGCGATCTCGGTGAGGAAGTTCTGGAACGTGTGCGCCATGGTGATCATGAAGCGCGAGGCGTAGGTCGCGGGATCCAGGGTGTCGGTGGTGTTGCCGTCGTCAAGGCCGACGCGGAACCGTCCGCCCTTGGTCGGCGTGGCGGCAGCGACGCTGTGCGACCAGAATGCCGTGGCGGCCGGCACCGTCGCGCCAAGCGCGAGCGCGCCTTCCATGAAGGTCCGGCGGCTGATGCGTCCGCTGATCGCCGCCGCTGCCAATTGTTCGAGACTCGTCCTGTTCCGGGTCATGATCGCCTTCCCTTCGATATGAACCACGCGTGCCGGCGGCTCTTGCCGCCTGGCTCAAGGGTCGATGGTAGGAACGGGAAGCAGGGAAAAACTGTTCAGGTCGCCGCGGAAAATGTGCCGATTGCCGATGCTTTCAAAGAGCGTCGTAGGCCGCTCCGGCATCCGCATAGGTGAAGGCGATGGGAGCCGGCCGTTCCGCGATCCAAACCTCGGCCTTCTTGCCTGCCATGAGGACGAGCGCCCTCTCCGTGTCGGCCACGGCGCCGCCATAGAGGCGGTTGGCGAGGTTGAGGACGCCGGTCTGATGCATGGCCGCCGTGGCGCTGCCGCAGGCGTCCTTGACGAGCAGCACACGGAATCCACTTGCCATGGCGTCCCTGACGGTCGCCGCGACGCAAGCCTCCGTCCACACGCCGGCCACGATGAGCCATTCGATTCCGGCCTGCGACAGGAACGGGTCGAGATCGCCCTCTGAGAAGGCGCTGGCGTCATTCTTGACGATCACGGGCTCGCCATCGGCCGGCGCGACTTCGCGGCAGATCTGCGTGAGCGGGCTGCGGCTGTCGCTGAAGGTCGCGGCCCCATCGGCGGCGCGAGGCTCGAACGGCCGTGGCGGGCGCTTGGCGAAGTCGCGCACATAGGCGGCATGGATGACCGCCAATCCGCGTTCCCGCGCGCCGAGCAGCAGGCGACGGGCATTGCCGAGAACGTCGTCGATGCCCTCTACCGAGTAAACCGGGTCCTGTCGCTGCTCCTCCTGCAGATCGACGAGCAGCAGCGCTGCGCGGCCGGGATCGATCGTGAGACGCTCATGCATCTAGATCTCGCTACCCAGGAGCTCCTCCTCGAAGGGAAAGCGCGAGATGAGCGCGATTCCCGTCTCCGTGATGAGCGCCTCCTCCTCGAGCTTCACGCCTTCGCTGCCGCCCTTCTCGCCGATATAGCTTTCGACGCTCACCACCATGCCGGGTTGGAGCGTCCCTTCGCGGCCGTAGGTCTCGAAATCGACCGCGTGCGCGATGAAGGGTGTCTCCCCGTGCATGCCGACCCCGTGCATCACGGAGGTGTAGCGCTGGCCCAAAAACTTCTCCGGGATCTTCCAGGCCTTCTCGGCCACCTCGCGGAAGCTGCGGCCCGGCCGGATAATGGAGAGGTTGTGCTGCACCTGGTCGTAGGACATGCGGTAGAGGCTCTTCTGATAGGCGCTGGGCCGGCCTGGCCCGCAGCGGAAGGTGCGTGAGAAGTCCGAATAATAGCCGAAGCAGCCGATCGTGTCGGTGTCGAGCGCCACGAGTTCGCCGGGCCGCACGCGCCGCCCGCTCGCCTCGTTGAACCAGGGATTGGTGCGCTGGCCGGAAGTCAGGAGCCGCGTCTCGATGAACTCGCCCCCCTGCCGGATCACCTCGTGATACATGACGGCGAAGAGGTCGTTCTCGCTCACCCCCGGCCGGATCGCCTCGCGCACCGCCGCGACGGCCGCCTCGGCTCCCGTCATGCTCACCTGCAGGCACTTGATCTCCTCGGGCGTCTTGATGGCGCGGACCGCAAGGATCTCGCCCTGGCAGTCGCGCACCTCGAGGCCTTGCTTCTGGAGCGCCAGCGCCTGGAGATGCGTGCAGCGGTCCATGCCGATCTTCCTCGATCCCCGCCCGTGCTCGCGCATGAGGTCGGCGATCTCCGCCGCGAAGGGTCCCGCCGTCTCGTCGTCGCGTCCCGAGACGGACGACCAGACGAGCTTGCTCGGCCGCGCCTCGTCCACCGTGTCGAGCTGCAGGCTCACATGATAGCTCTGCGGGTATTCGAAGAGGACGATCGGTCCTTCGGTCGGCACGAAGAAGTAGCGCGTGGAGTTGCGCAGGAAGTAGCCGAACATGTTGCGCGACCCGGTGGCGTAGCGCTGGTTGTAGGGGTCGAAGAGCAGCACCGCTCCGTAGCCGGCCTCGGCCATCCACGCGCGCAGCCTGGCGAGGCGCTCGCGGCGGAGTTTTGGAGCATCGACCGCAGAGGGCTCGGTGTCCGACAGCCACATGGCATTGGCGTCGGACGTCGTCGGATGGCGCATCCGGTCGGCGAAGTCGACGTCGCGGACGTCATCGGGGTCGAAGACGACGATGCTCAATGCCTGCTCCCTGGGCTCATCGCGAGATGCGGCGATGCTGTGCCGGCCCGCCGGCTCGCAATGTGCAGGAAAATGCCCGCAATGTGCAGAAGCGGGCGGATTTGCTGCTAGCAAAATCAGCTTGCAGGAGGAGGGTAGCTAGCATAAATTGATTGCATGAACAGCCGGCATAGGAAGACCCTCGCCCGCATCTTCCGCGAGCCGGCATCGGGAACCATAGAGTGGGCGGCGATCGAAAGCCTCCTGACCGCAATCGGGGCGGAGATCATCGAAGGCAGCGGCTCTCGGGTCCGGTTCGTGAAGGATGGCATCATAGCCAGCTTCCATCGCCCCCATCCCGCCAAGGAAGCAAAACGCTATCAGGTCAGGGATGCTCGTGAGTTCCTGACGCGAATTGGAGTGAAACCATGAACTCCCTGACCTACAGGGGCTACTCGGCCCGCATCGATTTCGACAACGAGGATGAACTCTTCGTCGGCCGTATCGCGGGGATAAAGGATATTGTCGGTTTTCATGCCGAGACGGTCGCCAAGCTCAAGGCTGCCTTTCGAGAGGCTGTCGACGACTATATCGAAACCTGCGTCAAGGCAGGCAAGGAGCCGCAGAAACCCTATTCCGGCAAAGTCATGTTCCGGATCAAGCCGGAGACGCATCGTCGCGTCGCGCTCGCGGCCGAACTCTCCGGCAAGAGCCTCAACCAGTGGGCTGAAGAGATCCTGGAGGAGGCCGCCAAGTAACCGGCAACGCTCGCGGGGCGACCTCAGGACGCGATGCGGAGCTTCTTGGGGGTCCGATGAAAGGTCTTCCGAAAGGCCCGGACGAAAGACGAAAAGCTGGTGTAGCCGCAGACAAGCCCGATCTCGCGCACCGACATGGAGGAATGCTCCAGTAGGTCGCGCGCCCGCTCCATGCGCATGAGGCGGAAATGCTCGGCCGGTCCCGTTCCGAGCTCCGTGGCGAAGGCGCGCTCGAGCTTGCTCGCCGAGACGCCGAGCCGTCCGGCGATGGAGGCGACGGACTCGTTCTGCTCGATCGTCGCCTCCATCAGGGCCACGGCGCCGAGCACCAGATCGTTGCGGATCCCCGTGCGCAGGCGGAGCTGCAGCTTCTCCCGGTCGGCGGAGGCCCGAATGCGGTCGTGGACGAACCATTCCGCCACCTGCCGCGAGAGGGTCTGGCCGTGATGGCCGGCGATGATATCGAGCATCATGTCGAGCGCGCCAACCCCTCCGGCCGACGTGAAGCGCTTGCGGTCGATGACATAGAGCCGGCGCTCGAGCGAAAGGTGCGGGAAGGCCTCCAGGAAGGCCGGCTGGCTCTGCCAGTGAAGCGTGCATTTGTGGTCGTCGAGCAGTCCTGCCCGCGCGAGATAGAAGGCGCCGTCGGCCACGCTGCCGATATGCGCTCCTTTTCTCAGGTTCCGGCGGATCCAGATGAGCGGCCCCCGCGCCGTCAGCTTGTCGGCATCACCGCCGGAGCACACGACCATGTAGTCGGCCGGCGGCGCGCTCTCGACCGGATGGTCCGGCCGGACGTGGATGCCGTTCGAGGCAACGACCTCTCCCTTGCCGGGCGCGACGACGATCCAGTCGTAGAGCGGACGTTCGGCGATGGCGTTCGCCGCCCGCAGCGGCTCGATGACGGCACTGAAGGCCATCATCGGAAAATTGGGAAAGATCAGGACCGCGAAACGCCGTTTCGCGGTGCTCTCAGGCAGCGGGGCATCGGATATGCGCATGGCTCGGGCAGGTTTTCGGATCACGCCGGAATGCAGCGTGGTTCCGCCGGATGATGCCGCATGGCCGTGCCCGGCGTCGACTCCGCCTTTGGGGATGCGCGAGAGGCGCTTGCCTTTCACTCGGCCGCGACGGGAGCGTGGCTTGGCGTCTCGTGCGTCACCGTCTTCCTCCAGAGTTCGATATGCCGCCTCCTGACGGCTCGAATATCGAACCGCTCGATGATCGATTGCCTGGCAGCCCTTCCCAACTTGATCCTTGCCTCCTCGCCCATCTGGGCAAGTCGTAATATGGCTTCGGCGAAAGTCCGCGGATCCTCGGGCTCGACGACGACGCCGAAGTCCAGAACGATCTGCTCGGCATCCCCCAAGCGGGTCGTGATGCAGGGACGCTCACAGGACATGAACTCAAAGAGGACGTTGGGCAGCGCCTCTCCGAAGGCTGAAGAGAGGCATCCGATGTCGACGGCGCTCATGATCTGGGGAACGTCCCGCCGCTCGCCGAGAAGCCGGACGCTGCCATTCAGATCATCCGGGACTGAGAGCAGGTCTGTTCCCGAGCCGCAGAGAACTGCCTTGATGCTCGGATTGCGAAGCCGCGCGATCCGGATCGCGGAGATGAAGCAATCATGGTCCTTCATCGGATGCACGCGTGCGACGAGGCCGCAGACGAAGTCCTGCTCTTTGAAGCCCCATTCGGCGCGAAGGCGCTGGCGCGCCGCCGGATCGAGCCTGTTGTCCGCAAGGTCAAGCCCGTTCGGCAGCACACAGGCCCGCCGGTCGCAGAAGCCGAGGGCGGAATGCTGCCTCATGGACCGCTCCGACACATAGGCAATCTGCACGGGCCATGCGGACAGGACACGGCAGGCCTTGAGTGCAAGTCTCGTCGACCGACTTTCCGACTTCAGGCCGTTGAGGGAATGATGGATCGTCCAGAGCAGCGGACTGCGGGGCAACACGAGCTTCGCATAAGAAGCCGCCAACGCGCCGTGATACATCTCCCCTCGAATGAGGTCTGGCCTAAGCGCGCGTATCCGGCGTGCGAAGTCGCCAATCCCTCTTGTCGGAACGCATCCACGCTGGAAACTGAAGGGAACGACCTCGATCCCGCGTGAAAGAAACTCGCTTTCCAGATCGCCGTCGGCCATGAGGGTCGCCACGATGTGCTCAATGCCGGCGCCTTGCGTGGCCGTCAGCAGCCTGAGCAGGCTGACCTCTGCCCCTCCCCGGCGCAGACTGTTAATGATCGTCAGCACCCTCATACGTCACCCCCCTGATCTCCTCCTTCCAGCGACGGATGCCTTCCACGGGCAGCCTGATCTCGATATCGAGCCTGGAGTTCACCGCCTCTTCGATTCTCTTGATCTGGCTTCTTTTGAGGACGGGGAGGTTGCAGTCCGCGGCAATGGCCTCGGCCCTGCCGTCGACTGCCAGTATTATGGTTCTGACGCCGTGCTGGAGTGCGCGGATGCCGGCGTGCAGCCGCGTGCCCACGTAGTCGACGTCCTTTCCCGAGAGCACCGAGTCCAGGAATGCCAGTGACGGATTGCCGATTCTGATGCGCCCTTCGGCATCGGCTGAGAGGCTCCTGAAATACCGGAGGTCGCCGGTCCCTTGCGGGACAAACACGAGTTCCCGATAGGATCGCAGAAGGATGTCAACGAGCTTCCTGTCGTGGTCCGCGTTCTTGGCATAGTCGGTGAGCGTGAAGAGGCAGCGCGAGGATTTCCGCAGTCCTTCGCGAAGCCGCAGATCCTCGCTCAACCGCCACATCGTCGGGCAGGCGGTGTTGATGACGTTCTCGAATCCGAGGCTGCGCAGGAACGCCTCCGTCCGAGAATCCCTCACGGAATGGGGAAGTCGCGGATGCAGCAGCCGTCGCAGCCAGGTCCTGGCGGGCAGGGTCGGTGTCGCGGGGTCGCTGAGGCCCACGCCAAAGGTCACAACCCGACGCGCGATCGCGAAGCTGGCGAAATTCATCTGCCAGGCGCGGTCGAAAATGTGGCGTGAGCTGAGGAGGTTGGCGCCGCAGGCCAGCACCAATGCGCAGCGTGCCGCGTTGCCGGCGGCATAGGACGACATCTTGCTCTTCGTCGTTCCGAAGATGATCTGGCAGTCGGGCAGAAAGTCAGCGATCTCGCGCCGGCAGGCATCCGAGATGATGTGGTCGCCTATGTTGGTGGAGTAAGCCGCCGGCTCCAGCGCGCAGACGAGCTTGCTGTCGGGCGTGGAGGAAGCGATTTTCCTGTAGTCGTTGATCTTGGCGGCTACTGCATGGAGCAGATTCCTTACCTCGAACGCCCATCCGCTCGAGAAAGCGCGGCTGAGCGCTCCGATCCCATACGGTCGGCCAAATATCGGCGGTTGCCGAGAAACGCCCGGCGATCGGTTGGATTTCAAGCCCCTGCCCCCGTGACCCCGCCTCTGCAACCAGAGGGAGAGACACGGTTTAGTCAACACCAGTCGACAAATGCACGCAATAGCTGAGTTGCGTCAGGGTCTAAGGATATATTCTGGAGTCGCATCGGCAGTTGCCGAATGCGTTTCCCTGCTTCGTGACTGCTGCTGGTTGTTGCCGTAGCGCTACGAAAGCGAGGCGGGCTTCAGCGCGT
>JBFXDI010000111.1:0-14007 GCA_050181295.1 Parvibaculaceae bacterium
CTCGGTCAGCGCGAAGATCTTCGACCTGGTGCCGGCGGACCTCTCGGACAAGGTGTTCGCGCTCTCGCAGCTCGCGCAGGTGCGACTGCCGCTGTCGGGCCGCGCCGAGGTCGATTTCACGGAGGACGGCGTCGTCAGCAAGGCCTCGGCGGAATTGAACGCCGGCGCCGGCAAGGTCGGATTCCCGGGCTACATCTCCGAGCCGATCCTGATCGACGAGGGCACAATCCACCTCAGCTACGATCCGGCCGACGGCGACGTCGTCATCAACAACTCGGCGATCTACATCGGGGGCTCCCAGGCCCGGCTCAACGGCCGCGTCCGCCCGGTCCGCAGTCCGGAGGGCAAGCTCTCCGCCCTAGGGCTCGCTTTCTCCGCCAACAATGTGAGCATCGACGCCTCCGACGGCCAGCAGCCGCTCGCCATCGATCGCCTCGAGTTTCGGGGCATCGCGTCGATCGACCAGGCGAGCCTGGAGGTCGAGGATCTGGTCCTCATGGCCGGGAACGGCGGGGTGCGCGCCCGCGGCCGCTTCGTGGGAGGCCAGAAGGCGGTCGGTGTCTACGCCTCGGGCGTCGTGCGCGACCTTCCCTCCGAGCTCGTGAAAAAGCTCTGGCCGCCGGTCGTCGCCAAGGGTGCCCGCGAATGGATCGCCGCCAACATCCTCAACGCCCGCATCAACGAAGGGACTTTCCAGATAGCCATTCCCGGCGATGCGCTTGCCGCGGCCCTCGACGATATCTCGCTTCCCGACGACATGGTGGATGTGAAGTTCACCCTGAGCAACGTCGACACCCGCTATTTCGAGGATCTGCCGCCGGTCCGTGGCGCCAGCGGATCGGGACATCTGACTGGCGACAACTTCCGGCTCGACCTCGGCAACGCCATGGTCACGCTGCCGTCCGGCATGCAGGTGAACCTCAAGCACGGCACAATGCATTCAACCAAGCTTGCCGAGAAGCTCTCGCCAACGACCTTCAAGATCGAGGCCACGGCCGACGCGAGGGCGGTGCTTGAGCTCATCGACCACGAGCCGTTGGGCCTCGTGACGGAGGCGGGCTTCGACCCGGCCAAGATCGGCGGCGACGCGTCGGTCGAGCTTACGATCGACGTGCCGCTGGCGCGCAAGGTGCCGGAGAACTCGACGCGCGTTTCAGCGGTGGCGGTGCTCGACAAGGCTTCCATCAAGGAACCGATCGACGGCATGAATATCGAGGGCGGCAAGCTCACCTTCACAGTCGGTCCCGACCTCCTGGAGGCGAAGGGCCCCGTGAAGCTGAACGGGATTCCGGCCCAGCTAAGCTGGAGTCGTGGCATCGGTGCGGATGCTCCCGACATCGACAAGTTCGAGATCGATGCCTCCTTCGATGATGAGGCGCGGGAGAAGCTGGGCGTCAAGCTCAACGACTTCATGAGCGGCCCGGTGAAGGTGAACGTCACGGCCGAGCAGAAGGAAGGCCGCGTCACGAAGGCCCATGTCACGGCGGACCTCGGCAAGGCCAGCTTCAGGATCGACCCTGTGGGCTGGTCTCGCGCGGCGACGCCCAAGACGACGGCGGAGTTCGACCTCGATCTCTCGAATCCCGCGGTGATCGCCATCCAGGATCTCAAGATCGCCGGCGCCGATCTCGACGTGCGAGGTTCGATCGAGGTCGACGGAAAGGGCACCGTCGAAGCCGGCTTCTCGCGCTTCAAGCTGAATGACGATACGGACCTCGCGGTCAAGATCCGGGCCAAGGGCGGCGTCCTCGATGTGTCGGCCGACGGAAGGTCCTTCGACGCCCGTCCCCTTATCGGCGACATGTTCGCCCGCTCGAAGCCCGCTCCGGAAAAGGGCAAGAGCGTCGATATCCGCCTCAAGGCCTCGATCGACCGGGTGATCGCCTATCGCGGCGAGGCGTTCTCCGAGGCGGCCGGCATCCTTCGCGTCAGTGACGGAGCGGTGCAGGAGGCGGAACTGAAAGGTGTTTTCTCCAACGGCGCGCCTATCAGCTTGCGGATTGCCGCCGACGAGACGGGCGAGCGACGTCTGAGCCTCGCCGGCCGTGACGGTGGGGCCGCGCTCAGGGCGGCGAACCTCTACTCCAAGATCGCCGGAGGCACGATCGACCTGCGGGCCATTCTCGGGGCCGGAAGGCGCGGCGGCGTGAAGCAGGGGCTGCTCGTGGTGCGCGACTTCCGCGTGCTGGACGAGGAGATGCTGAGCGACGTCGAGCGGAAGACGCCCAAGAAGTCGAAGTCGGCCAACGGCCCCCGCAACGCAAGCCAGTCGTTCTCCAAGCTCAGCATTCCGTTCTCGGTGGACCAGAACTTCGTGCGCATCGGCGATGCCCTCGTGAAGGGCCCGAGCCTCGGCGCATCGGCGCAGGGGCTCATCCGCAAGTCGGACGGCGCCATGGACATCGGCGGCACGATCATTCCGGCCTATGCCCTCAACTCGGCGCTGGGCGAGGTGCCGATCCTCGGAGAACTGCTGGTCGGGGGCAAGGGCCAGGGCATGTTCGGGCTCAACTATGCGCTGCGCGGCACCATGAAGGAGCCGAAGTTCCTCGTGAACCCGGTCTCCGCCATCGCGCCGGGGATCTTCCGGCGGCTCTTCGACTTCGGCGGAGGCGGTGTCTCGGCCGACGGCACGCCTGAGAAGGAGCGGCAGAATCAGCAGGACGATCTCAACATCCGCCGTTGAGGGCGCGTAGCGGGCGGACCAACGGCGGAACGATCGATGCGGTTTCGCACCAGCGATGCGGCTGCGTCGTGCGGTGGAGCCGCCTGTATCTGAGCAGGTTGGCGGCCGACACGACGGAGAGACGCCGCCCCTTGAGCAGGCAGCCCGTTGGATGGAGAAGCGGTGTTTCCCATGCAAACGGCGTGTCGTTCCAGAAGACCGTCACGGGCGCCTCGGATGGACCCTGCACCAGCAGGATCTCGCAGAGCAGTCCCAAATGCGTGAAGGCGCGCTTGTGGGCGAAGCGTTTTGCGCGCACCTCCTCCACCTCGGGCAGAGCGGGCAGGGCTACGTCGAGAGGGACGAAGTCGCTGGCGCGGCAGACGAGATCCAGGTCTCCGTGGGAGCCGGAGGCGCGAAGGCCGAGGAGTTCTTCAGCCCAGCCCCCGAAAAGATCGCACCGGATGCCGGCTCGGGCCAGGAGGTCGAGGGTCCGGAGAACGACGGCGCCGTCCGATGCGGCGTCGCTCACCACCCCATCCGCCTCAGACGGCCTTCACGAGCACATGGCGCTTCTTGCCGAGCGACAGCTTGATGACCCCGTCGGCGTTGGCATCGGCCAGCGTGAGCACCTGCTTGGGATCGCTAACCCGCTGGTCGTTGACGCTGACGGCGTTGTTGGAGACGGCGCGGCGCGCCTCGCCGTTGCTGGCCGCAAGTCCTGCGTCCACGAAGAGCTGCAGCACGCCGATCCCTGTCTTGAGTTCCGATGACGGCTTCTCGATCGTCGGCAACCCGCCGGCTGCCGCACCCTCCTCGAACGTCCGGCGCGCCGTCTCGGCGGCTTCCTCCGCGGCCGCGCGGCCGTGCAGCAGGGCGGTGGCCTCGGTCGCGAGCGCCTTCTTCGCCTCGTTGATCTCCGCTCCGCCGAGCGCTGCCAGCCGGGCGACCTCGGCGAGCGATAGGGTCGTGAACAGTTTCAGGAAGCGCCCGACGTCGGCATCCTCCGTGTTCCGCCAGTATTGCCAGTAGTCGTAGGGCGAGAGGTGATCGGCATTGAGCCACACCGCGCCGGCGGCCGTCTTTCCCATCTTGGCGCCGGACGACGTGGTGAGGAGCGGGCAGGTGAGGGCATGGAGCTGGTGCGTGCCGAGCCGCCGTCCGAGATCGATGCCGTTGACGATGTTGCCCCACTGGTCCGAGCCGCCCATCTGGAGCTGGCAGCCGTAGCGCTTCGCCAGCTCCACGAAGTCATAGGCCTGCAGGATCATGTAGTTGAACTCGATGAAGGATAGCTCGTGCTCGCGCTCAAGCCGGAGCTTCACCGAATCCATGGCGAGCATCCGGTTGACGGAGAAGTGCTTGCCGACATCGCGCAGGAATTCGATGTAGTTGAGGGGCGCGAGCCACTCCGCGTTGTCCACCATGACGGCTTCCCGCTCGCCCGATCCGAAGGCGAGGAAGCGGGAAAAGACCTGCTTGATCGTGTCCTTGTTGGCGCCGATCTGCTCGATGGTGAGAATTTTCCGGGTCTCGTCGCGCCCGGAGGGGTCGCCCACGCGCGTCGTGCCGCCGCCCATGAGCGCGATGACCTTGCCGCCCGTCTGCTGCAGCCAGTGCAGCATCATGATGGAGATCAGCGAGCCGACATGCAGCGAGGGGGCGGTGCAGTCGTAGCCGACATAGGCCGTGAGCTTTCCGGACCGCGCCAAGGCATCCAGGCCTTCCGGATCGGAAATCTGGTGGATATAGCCGCGTTCCTCGAGAACGTTGAGGAAGTCGGATGCGAACTTGCTCATGCTGCTGGCCCGTGTCAGTGTCCGCGGCGCTTCTATCACGGGTGAGAGCTTGGGAGAACTCCTGACAGCCATCGGCCTGATGAGCGGCACCTCGATGGACGGAATCGATGTGGCGCTGATCCGCACCGACGGCGAGGCGCGGCTGGAACGGGGCCCCTCGCGCAGCTACCCCTATGATGCGGACTTCCGCCGGCGCCTGGTGGAGGCCCATGCCGCCGCTCAGGAGATCCGGGTTCGCACCGAGCGCCCAGGCCCCCTGATCGATACGGAGCAGGATATCACGGATCGGCACGCGGCCGCCGTCGGCGCTTTCCTCGAGGAGTTCGGCCTCCCGCGCGAGGAGATCGGGATCATAGGCTTTCACGGCCAGACCGTGCTGCACCGGCCGCAGGCGCATCTCACCGTCCAGCTCGGCGACGGGGCGCGGCTGGCAAAACTGTGCGGCCGGCCGGTCGTCAACGACCTGCGGGTCGCGGATGTCGAGAGCGGCGGGCAGGGCGCGCCGCTGGTGCCCGTCTATCATCGTGCGCTTGCGGCGGGTCTTCCCCATCGGCCGGTCGCCTTCGTCAACATCGGCGGCGTTTCCAACATCACCTGGATCGGGGGAGAGGATATCCTCGCTTTCGATACCGGGCCGGGCAATGCGCTCATGGACGACTGGGCGCTGCGGCATACCGGCAAGGCCTGCGACATGGACGGCGCGCTCGCGCGCTCCGGCACGGCGGACAGGAAGGCGCTGCATACCTATCTGTCGGAACCCTTTTTCGACGAGCCGGTGCCCAAATCCCTCGACCGGGGCAGCTTCAGGCTGGCGCCCGTGGAGCGGCTCGAGCCTGCCGACGGCGCGGCGACGCTGGCGCAGGTGACGGCCATGTCGGTCGCACGCGCCCGCGACTGGTTCCGCGAGGCGCCGGCACTCTGGGTCATCTGCGGCGGAGGCCGCCGCAACCGCTATCTCATGGAGCTTTTGGCCTGGCACATCGAGGCGCCGGTCGTGCCGGCCGAGGCATGCCATCTGGACGGCGATTCGGTGGAGGCCGAGGCCTGGGCCTACATGGCGGTCAGAAGCCTCAAGGGCCTGCCCATCACCTTCCCGAGCACCACCGGCGCTCCGGAGCCGCTCACCGGCGGAACGCTGCATAAGCCGTAGAAGAGTTCAGAGCTCCGCCGCGAGCCTCTGGTCCAGATAGCCGCCGCAGACATCCACCAGATCGTCGATCCGGTCGGCGAAGAAGTGGTTCGCGCCGTCGAGCACCTTGTGCTCGATCCGGATGCCGCGCTGGGTCTTGAGCTTGGAGACGAGGTTCTGCACGTCCCCCTGCGGCGTCACGGTGTCGAGCGAGCCGTTCACGAACAGGCCCGAGGCGGGGCAGGGCGCGAGGAACGAGAAGTCGTAGTGCTTGGCGAGCGGCGCGACCGAGATGAAGCCCGAGATCTCCGGGCGCCGCATGAGAAGCTGCATCGAGATCCACGATCCGAAGGAGATGCCGGCGATCCAGCAGATCCGCGCTTCGCGGTTGAAGGCCTGCAGCCAGTCCAGCGCGGCGGCAGCATCCGACAGCTCACCGGCGCCGTTGTCGAACAGGCCCTGGCTGCGCCCGACGCCGCGGAAATTGAACCGAAGGACGGAGAAGTTGCGCTTGACGAACATGTAGTAGAGCGAATGCACGATCGGATTGTTCATCGTGCCCCCGAACTGCGGATGCGGGTGGAGCACGATGGCGATCGGGGAGCCCGTTTCCTTGTTGTGGTGATAACGGCCTTCGATACGTCCGGCAGGGCCGTTGAAGATGACTTCCGGCATGGTGAAATGGGGTCCCGGCTGCTGATTTTTGGGGTCGTATAAAGTTGACTTGGGCGCTCGGCTTTTCTATATCACTTGTTTAGAACCGTTCGAATTTACGGCCGGGTCGGCAGGCGAGCGCAACAGTTGGAGTAGGCGCCACTTACACAATCGCCGGCCGGAAAAGCAAGGTTTGTGTTTCGCCCGGAGGCCAAGGGACGGCGCGGGGCACAGAGGAGACGACATGAAGCTCTCTACCAAAGGCCGGTATGCCGTGATGGCCATGGCGGACATCGCCATGAACGCCGATCAGGCCAATGTGTCGCTGTCGGAGATCGCCGCGCGCCAGGAGATCAGCCAGGAATACCTGGAGCAGCTCTTCGCCAAGCTCCGCCGGGCCCAGCTCGTCGAGAGTGCCCGCGGTCCGGGCGGCGGCTATCGGCTGACCCGCGATCCCGACGACATCCGGATCGCCGACGTCATTCTGGCTGTCGATGAGCCGCTGCAGGTGACCCGCTGCCAGGGCGATGCCATTGAAGGTTGCGTGAACGGCGACAAGTGCATCACGCATGAGCTTTGGGCAGCTCTTGGACGGCAGATTTTCGGGTTCCTTTCGGCGGTCACGCTGGGCGACGTGGTTAACAAGCGCAACTTTGCGCTGGAGGCGAGCGTGCGCCGGGCCAAGGGCAATCCCGTCCGGGCCATGGCCTGAACCGATTCGAGGTAGTGGGAGTGCGCGCCTATCTGGACCATAACGCCACGAGCCCTTTGCGGCCGGAAACGCGCGCTGCGATGCTCGGGGCTCTGGACTGCCTCGGCAACCCATCGTCCGTGCATGCGGAAGGCCGGCGCGCCAGGGACCTGATCGAGGAGGCGCGTGAGGCGATCGAGGCATTCGTGTCCGCGCCCGCGCGATCGGTCGTCTTCACCTCGGGCGGCACCGAGGCCAACAATCTGGCGCTTCTGGGCGCACCGGCCGAGCGGCTGATCGTCTCGGCCGTGGAGCATCCTTCTGTTCTCGAAGCGGCAAGGCGTTCGGGAAAGCCGGTGACGGTTCTGCCCGTCGATTCCGATGGCATCGTGGACCTGAGCGCGCTCGACCGGGCGCTGGCTGAAGGCGGCCGCGCGCTGGTCAGCGTCATGCTCGCCAACAACGAGACCGGGGCGATCCAGCCCATCGCCGAGGTCGTTAAACTTGCCCGCCGGCACGGCGCGCTCGTCCACACGGACGCGGTGCAGGCCGCGGGCAAGATCGAGGTCTCCTTCGAGGCGTTCGGCGTCGATCTCATGAGCCTCTCCGCCCACAAGCTCGGTGGACCCGCGGGCGTCGGAGCGCTTGTCCTCCGCGACGGCCTCGATATCGAGGCGCGTCAGCTCGGCGGAGGCCAGGAGTTCCGCCGCCGGGCCGGCACGGAGAACGTGGCCGGCATCGCGGGCTTCGGCGCCGCGGTGAAAGCTGCCGCGCGTGAGCTTCCGGAAGCCTCGCTGCGCATGTCTGACCTGCGCGCGTCACTGGAAGCCGCGCTTGCGGAGGGACCGGACAGGGCCCACATCTTCGCTAAGGGCGCGAAGCGCCTGCCGAACACGTCGTGCCTCGCGGTGCGGGGGCTCGATGCCGCTCTTCTGCTCATGGGACTGGACCTTGAAGGCATCGCCGTTTCTTCGGGGTCGGCCTGCTCGTCCGGCAAGGTCGCTGCCTCCCATGTGCTCGATGCGATGGGCGTCGAGCCCGAGCTTGCCCGGGGCGCCATCCGCTTGAGTCTCGGCTGGAACTCCACCGCCGAGGATGTCGGCCGGTTCATTTCCGGCTGGCGGACATTCATGGGCCGCATGGACAGCCGCCGGGCTGCCTGAACAAAGAAGACAGGGAAGAGTTCGTCATGCCTGACCTTGAGACGATCGAACGCGTCCGCGAGATCGACGTCGACAAGTACAAATACGGCTTCGAGACGCTGATCCAGTCGGACAAGGCCCCGAAGGGGCTTTCCGAGGACATCGTCGGCTTCATCTCGGCCAAGAAGGGCGAGCCAGCCTGGATGCTCGAGTGGCGTCTTCAGGCCTACCGCCGCTGGCTGATGATGGAGGAGCCGACCTGGGCGCGGGTGAACTATCCGAAGATCGACTTCCAGGATCTCTACTACTACGCGGCGCCCAAAAGCATGTCCGGCCCGAAGAGCCTGGACGAGATCGATCCTGAGCTGCTCAGGACCTATGAGAAGCTCGGCATTCCGCTGAAGGAGCAGGCGGTGCTCGCGGGCGTCGAGGGCGCGCGCGTGGCGGTCGACGCGGTGTTCGATTCCGTCTCCGTTGTGACCACCTTCAAGGACGAACTGGCCAAGGCCGGCGTCATCTTCTGCTCCATGTCGGAGGCCGTGCGCGAGCATCCGGAACTCGTCAAGAAATACCTGGGCTCGGTCGTGCCGCAGGGCGACAACTTCTACGCCGCGCTCAACTCGGCGGTCTTCTCCGACGGCTCCTTCGTCTATGTGCCGGAAGGCGTCCGCTGCCCGATGGAGCTCTCGACCTATTTCCGCATCAACGAGAAGCAGACGGGCCAGTTCGAGCGCACGCTCATCATCGCCGACAAGGGCGCCTATGTGAGCTATCTCGAGGGCTGCACCGCGCCCATGCGCGACGAGAACCAGCTCCATGCGGCAGTCGTCGAGCTCGTGGCGCTCGAAGGCGCGGAGATCAAGTATTCCACCGTCCAGAACTGGTATCCGGGCGACAAGGAAGGCAGGGGCGGCGTCTACAACTTCGTCACCAAGCGCGGCGATTGCCGGGGCGCCCGCTCGAAGATCTCCTGGACCCAGGTCGAGACGGGCTCGGCCATCACCTGGAAGTACCCGAGCTGCATCCTGCGCGGCGACGATTCGCGCGGCGAGTTCTATTCCATCGCCATCTCCAACGGCTACCAGCAGGTCGATTCCGGCACCAAGATGATCCATCTCGGCCGCAACACCTCGAGCCGCATCGTGTCGAAGGGTATCGCCGCCGGTCATTCCGACAACACCTATCGCGGCCTCGTCTCGGCGCACCGCAAGGCCGCCAACGCCCGCAACTTCACGCAGTGCGATTCGCTGCTGATCGGCGATCAGTGCGGCGCGCATACCGTGCCCTATATCGAGGCGA
The DNA here is from genome assembly GCA_050181295.1 of Parvibaculaceae bacterium. GTDB lineage: Bacteria > Pseudomonadota > Alphaproteobacteria > Rhizobiales > Aestuariivirgaceae > JBFXDI01. The sequence continues at coordinate 9,380 of JBFXDI010000111.1, forward strand.
AGACCTCGACGGCGCATTTCGAGCACGAGGCCACGACGTCGAAGATCTCCGACGACCAGATGTTCTACTGCATGCAGCGCGGGCTCTCGCAGGAGGAGGCGGTGACGCTCATCGTCAACGGCTTCGTGCGCGAGGTCCTGCAGCAGCTTCCCATGGAGTTCATGGCCGAGACGCAGAAGCTCATCGGCATCAGCCTCGAGGGGAGCGTGGGATGACCGACGGGCGTTCCGGAGTAGTGCGAGCCTGGATTGCCGGGTCGAGCCCGGCAATGACGAAAGAATGGATGTGAGAATAGAGATGCTTGAGATCAAGAACCTGCATGTGAAGCTCGAGGACGAGGACCGCGCGATCCTCAAAGGCCTGAGCCTTTCGGTGAAGGCCGGCGAGGTGCATGCGATCATGGGCCCGAACGGCTCGGGCAAGTCCACGCTCGCCAACGTGCTGGCGGGCCGCGACGGCTACGAGGTGACGGAAGGCTCCGCCGCCTATCAGGGCGAGGACCTCTTGTCGCTCGAGCCGGACGAGCGGGCCGTGAAGGGCCTGTTCCTGGCGTTCCAGTATCCTATCGAAATCCCGGGCGTCGCCACCATGCAGTTCCTTAAAGTGGCGCTCAACGCGCAGAGGAAGGCGCGGGGCGAGGACGAGCTCTCCACGCCCGACTTCATGCGTCTCGTGCGCGAGCGCTCGGAGAAGCTCGGCATTTCTTCTGAGATGCTGAAGCGTCCAGTAAACGTCGGCTTCTCCGGCGGCGAGAAGAAACGCGCGGAAATCCTGCAGATGGCGGTGCTGGAGCCGAAACTCTGCATCCTCGACGAGACGGATTCCGGGCTCGACATCGATGCGCTGCGCATCGTCGCAGACGGCGTCAATGCGTTGCGCGGGCCGGACCGCGCCATGGTGGTCATCACCCATTATCAGCGCCTGCTCGAATATATCGTGCCCGACCGCGTGCATGTCCTCTCGGACGGCCGCATCGTGCGCTCGGGCGACAAGTCGCTGGCCCTGGAACTCGAGGCCAAGGGCTACGCCGAGTTCACGAAGGAGGCCGCGTGACCGGCGGACGATGATGAACGTGGCAATCCAAAGAAGCGCGGCGGAAGCCGCCTATGTCGATGCTTTCGGGCGGCTGCCTGAGCCGCTCCGGCGCGGAAGCCGCAAGGACGCCTTCGAGCATTTCGCGGCCATCGGCCTCCCGCACCGCCGGCTCGAGGACTGGAAGTGGACGGATCTCCGCCAGGTCCTGGACCGGGCCTATCCGCCGCTCATCGAGCCGGTCAAGCCGTCCGCGGACGCCGGCAAGCTTCTTGCCCGCTCGCCCTTCGCCGGCGCCGCGCGCGCCCGCCTCGTCTTCATCGACGGCCGGTTCGACGCCAGGAGGTCCAGCCTTCCGCAGTCGGGGGACGTGTCGGCGAGGGCACTTGGAAGCGACGGCCGCTTCTCGGGCGAGAAGGGCGATCCGATCTCGGCCCTCAACATCGCCTTCGCGACCGACGGCGCCCATGTCCGGATCGGCAAGGGCAACGCCATCGATGCCCCGATCGAGCTCGTGTTCATCTCCACGGTGAGCGAGCGCGTCACGGTCACCACCCGCAACGTGATCGAGGTCGAGGATGGAGCGACGGCGACCCTGCTCGAATATCACGTCGGGCCGGATACGGCCTATGTCGCGAGCAGCGTGACCGAGGCGCGCCTCGGCAAGGGCGCAAGGCTCGACCGTGTGAAGGTCGCCGAGGACGGGCTGAAGGCGGTCCACCTTGCGAACTTCGAAGTGAGGCTCGGCGAAGGCGCCTCGCTCCGCGACTTCACGCTCATCGAGGGCGCGCGCGTCACGCGCCAGCAGGGTTTCGTGACCTTCGAGGGCGAGCACGCGGAGGCGCGGATCGGCGGCACCTACCTGCTCGGCGGCGCCCAGCATGCCGACACGCGGCTGGTCGTCGACCACGCGGTGCCGCACTGCACGAGCCGCGAGCTCTTCAAGTGCGTCATGGACGAGAACGCGCGGGGCGTGTTCCAGGGCAAGGTCGTGGTGCGCCAGAAGGCGCAGAAGACCGACGGCAAGCAGTCGAGCCACGGCCTGCTGCTCTCGCCGACGGCCGAGTTCGACACCAAGCCAGAGCTCGAGATCTTCGCCGACGACGTGGTCTGCGGCCACGGCGCGACCTCGGGCGAACTCAACGAGGATCAGCTTTTCTATCTGCGCGCCCGCGGCATCCCGGACGAGGAGGCGAAGTCGCTTCTGGTCGCCGCCTTCGCCGCCGAGGCCTTCGATATGGTCGAGAACGATGCCGTGCGCGACGCTTTGGCCGGCATAGCCGCGAGCTGGCTCGCCCGGCGCAGGAAGTGATCATCCATGAACAAGGTGGACCGTGCGCCAGTAAAGGGGATCGGATCGGCTAGCCTGGCGGCGCCCTATGACGTCGGACGCATCCGGGCCGACTTCCCGATCCTCTCGCGCGAGGTCTACGGCAAGCCGCTGGTCTATCTCGACAACGCGGCCTCCGCCCAGAAGCCCAACGCGGTCCTCGAGGCGATCCGGCGCTCCTACGAGGAGGAGTACGCCAACGTCCATCGCGGCCTCCATTTCCTCTCCAACACGGCGACCCAGCGCTATGAGGACGCGCGCGAATCCGTGCGTCGCTTCCTCAATGCCCCGTCCACGGAGCAGATCGTCTTCACCCGCAACGCCACCGAGGCGATCAACCTGGTGGCCCAGAGTTTCGGCGGCCTCGTGATCGGGGAGGGCGACGAGATCGTGCTCTCGATCCTGGAGCATCACTCCAACATCGTGCCTTGGCACTTCCACCGCGAGCGGCGCGGCGCCGTCATCCGCTGGGCGCCCATCGACGATGAGGGCAACTTCCTGCTGGAGGAGTTTTCGAAGCTCCTCGGTCCCCGCACCAAGATGGTGGCCATCACGCACATGTCGAATGCGCTCGGCACCATCGTGCCGGTGAAGGAGGTGATCCGCCTCGCGCACGAAAAGGGTATCCCTGTGCTGGTGGACGGCAGCCAGAGCGCCGTCCATCTCGACGTGGACGTGCAGGATCTCGACTGCGACTTCTTCGTCTTCACCGGCCACAAGACCTACGGACCCTCCGGCATCGGCGCGCTCTACGCCAAGAAAGAGCACCTCGACCGCATGCCCCCTTACCAGGGGGGCGGCGAGATGATCCGCGAGGTCTGGCAGGATACGATCACCTATGCCGACCCGCCGCACCGCTTCGAGGCGGGGACCCCCGCGATCGTCCAGGCGATCGGCCTCGGCGCGGCGCTCGACTACATGCTGGAGATCGGGCGAGAAAACATCCGGGCGCACGAGCAGGCGCTGCTCGCCCATGCCACGGCGCGCCTGTCGGAGATCAATGCGCTGAAGATCATCGGCCGCGCCAGGGACAAGGGCGCCATCATCTCGTTTGCGCTCGAAGGCGCCCATCCGCACGACATCTCGACCGTGATCGACCGGCAGGGCGTGGCGGTGCGGGCAGGCACCCACTGCACCATGCCGCTCCTCGAAAGGCTTGGCGTTACGGCCACTTGCCGGGCCTCCTTCGGCCTCTACAATACCTTCGAGGAGGCCGATGCCCTGGCGGAGGCCTTGATTTCCGCGCGCCGGATGTTCATGTGAACGCCATGACGGATGTGAGCCCAGCAGCGGCCCCCGAGCCCCATGTTCCTCAGACGACGGCCTCCGCGCTGCCGCAGGAGGAGCTCGACCGCCTGACGCAGGACATGATCGCGGCGCTCAAGACCGTCTACGACCCCGAGATTCCCGTCGATATCTTCGAACTCGGCCTCATCTACAAGATCGACATCGACGACGACCGGCGCGTGACGATCGACATGACCCTGACGGCGCCCGGCTGCCCCGTCGCCGGTGACATGCCGGGCTGGGTGCAGGACGCCGTGATGACGGTCGAGGGTGTCCAGGACGCGAGGGTCAACCTCGTTTTCGAGCCGCCCTGGGACGCCAGCCGCATGTCGGACGAGGCGCGCGTCGCCCTCAACATGTGGTAGGATACGTCTGGCTTAAGCCAAGGAGTTTTGCCCCGTGACTGCGATGCGCCCCAAGCCCAAGGTGATGACCCTGACGGACTCCGCCGCCGAGCGCGTGCGCCAGATCATGGCATCGAAGATCGAGCCCGTGGCGGGGCTCAGGATCGGCGTCAAGAATGGCGGCTGCGCGGGCATGGAATACACCATGGAATGGGCGGCCGAGAAGGCGCCGTTCGACGAGACCGTCGAGGACAAGGGCGTCCGCCTGCTGATCGACGCCAAGGCCGTCCTGTTCCTGCTCGGCACCGTGATGGACTACCAGGTGGAGAGGATGAAGTCGGGCTTCACCTTCCGGAACCCCAACCAGACGTCGGCCTGCGGCTGCGGCGAGTCGGTTTCCATCACGCCCGCCCGGCCCGAAGCGCTGGAGACGGCCTGAACGCTTTCCAAGAGGGCGTCATTCCTGCGAAAGCAGGAATCCCCTTGTGAATCCACCCCGAGTGTCATCGCTTCAGGGGATGCCCTGAGTTCACGGAACAAGTGCAACACCCGCTAGGGTGTTGCTGCGATGGGACAAAGCTATGAGCAGCTCGGCCTTGCCGAGCGGATCGAGATCTGTCGTTTGCGTGCAAACG
>JBFXDI010000112.1:0-13155 GCA_050181295.1 Parvibaculaceae bacterium
CCGGGCGGCACGTGGCCCGGCTCGACATAAGCATGATGCAGCGCGTCGAGCTGCGCCCAGAGCACGTCGCACTTGAAGGCCAGCGCCGCGAGCGCCGCCTGCTGCTGGTCGGGCCTGCGGGCGTGCGTCTTCACGTAGTTGAGCGCGAAGTCGGCGTCCCGCGGCGCCTGCGTCAGCCGCTTGTCGAAATAGGCGAGCGTCTCCTTGGAGATGAAGTCGTAGCCCTCGAGCATGCCCTTGACGCGCGTGGCGATGATGGTCGGCGCGAAGAGCTCGGTGAGCGAGGAGGCGATGGCCTCGAGAAGCGTCTTCTCGCGCACGAAATGCACATAGGCCTCCACCGCGAACTTGGTGGCGGGCAGGATGCCGGCGGTCGATTCCACATAGGCGCGGTCAAGGCCCAGCCCGCCCGTGAGCTTGAGCCAGCGCACGATGCCGCCGTCGCCTTCCTTCTCGCCGTCATGGTCGATGATCCGCTGCCGCCAAGCGCGCCTGAGCTCGGCATCGAGCATGCGGGCGAGGATGGCGGCATCCTTCACGGGGATCATGCTCTGATAGTAGTAGCGGTTGAGGGCCCAGGCCTGCACCTGCCCCTTGCTCAGCTCGCCCGCGTGCAGGAGCTTGTGGAAGGGATGCAGATGATGGTAGCGCCGCGCCCCGATCGAGCGCAGCTCCGCTTCCAGCTCCTCCGGCGACAGGATCGTCGTCACAGCGAGATCTCCATGCCGTCATAGGCGATCTCCCAGCCGGCCGCTTCGGCTTGGCCGCGCTCGGGCGAATCCGCGATGAGCACCGGGTTGGTGTTGTTGATGTGGACGAACACCTTTCGCCCGATCCCGAGGCTCTCGAACTTCGCGATCGAACCGTCCGGTCCCGACATGGAGATGTGGCCCATGCGGCGGCCGGTCTTCGAGCCGAGGCCTTCCACGATCATCTCGTCGTCGCGCCAGAGCGTCCCGTCGAAGAGGACGAGCGGCGCGCCCTTCAGGCGCTCTGCGAGCGCCGGCGTGATTTCGGCGCATCCTGGAATGTAGTAGAAATAGTCATCGCCGAGCGAGACTTTGACGCCGACGGTGGTGTCGGTTTCCTGCCCGATCTCCACCGCATCCGTCTCCTGATAGAGTGGCACCTTGCCGGGGACGGCGAAGGGCTCGGCGACAAGGCCGCCGGGCAGCGCCTGCGGCCTGTCGAGCTCGGCCCGGTGGCGCGGGACGAGCGACGGGTTGAGCACATCGAACATCCGGTTTTCCGCGATCACGTTCAGCACCGCATCGGTGGCGTGGATGTGGAACGGCTGGCTTTCGCGAAGGTTGAGCAGGCCGGCCACATGGTCGACGTCGCCATTGGTCAGAAAGACGGCTGCAACCGGCGTGTCCCGCCTGCCATGCCTCGGGTGAAGGGGCTGGTGCGCGAGCATCTGGTTCCGCAGGTCGGGCGAGCAGTTGAGAAGCACCCAGTGCTTCCCGTCCGCGCTGACCGCAAGCGACGACTGGGTGCGGGCCGTGACGTGCGGACTGCCCTGCCAATAGAGGCTGCAAACCCGGCATCGGCAGTTCCATTGGGGAAAGCCGCCGCCGGCGGCAGACCCGAGCACCAAAAGACGAAGCCGGGTCATCCACCGACGACCCGGACTTCGCCCTTACGCCCTGAGATCAGAGCTCAGCCGGGAAATAATCGTTGATTTCCAAGCCGATGCAGACTTCTTCGATAGTCGGCTTCATCCACCTCATGGATGTTCCTCCATCTAAGACCCGCCGAGGCGGGGCAAACACGGTGCCCGTTGCTCGATCAATATAACGCACCTTTCCCTGACAGGTAAACAGATTCGCGCCCCGCGTGTTCCACAGGTCAAAATCGCGCCGCGCTTCCGCGTGCAACGACCGCCACGCCATTTTCGGCCGGGTCCGCTTGTCGGCGATTTCCGATGCGGTGTAGCGTAGCCTCCGGCGCCGACGGGTCGGGAAGCCGCCAATCAAGGGTGGGAGGCACGGGAATGACGAGGACGTCAGGAGGGGCGGCCGCGGGCCGTCTGATCATCGACCGCAGGCGAGCGCTGCAGTTTTCGGGCGCGGGGCTCGCCGCGCTGTCGCTGCCGGGCTTCCTGAGGGGCGCTCGGGCAGCGGATCCGGTGAAGGTCGCGGCGATCTACACCGTGCCGGTCGAGCAGCAATGGGTGAGCCGCATCCACAAGGCCGCCAACGCCGCCAAGGCTCGCGGCGACATCGACTACGTGTTCTCGGAGAAGGTCTCGAACACCGACTACGAGCGCGTCATGCGCGAATATTGCGAGGCCGGCCACCAGCTCATCGTGGGCGAGGTCTTCGGCGTCGAGGACGCGGCGCGCACGGCCGCCAAGGACTATCCTGACAAGGCGTTTCTCATGGGCTCGAGCTTCAAGCCCGATCCCGCGAACGCCAACTTCTCGGTCTTCGACAACTACATCCAGGACGCTTCCTACCTCACCGGCATGATCGCCGGCGCCATGACCAAGAAGAACGCGATCGGCATGGTCGGCGGCTATCCGATCCCCGAGGTGAACCGGCTCATGCATGCCTTCATGGCGGGCGTGAAGGAGATCAATCCGGACGTGAAGTTCCAGGTCGCGTTCATCGGCTCCTGGTTCGATCCCCCCAAGGCCAAGGAGACGGCGTTTGCGCAGATCGATGCCGGCGCCGACATTCTCTATGCCGAGCGCTTTGGCGTGTCCGACGCCGCCAAGGAGAAGGGCATCCTCGCCATCGGCAACGTGATCGACACCCAGGCCGACTATCCCGAGACGGTGGTGGCCTCGGCGCTATGGCACTTCGAGCCGACGCTCGACCGTGCCATCGGCAAGGTCAAGGACAAGTCGTTCGCGGCCGAGGATTACGGCGAATATTCCTTCATGAAGCACGGCGGCTGCAGCCTCGCCCCGCTCGGCACCTTCGAGGGCAAGGTTCCGGCCGAAGTGGTCGCGAAGGTGAAGGCGAAGGAGGAGGCCATCAAGGCCGGCTCCTTCACGGTCGAGATCAACGACGCCGAGCCCAAGTCGGCTTGAGGCCCCGAAGGTGCTACCGGAAGCTTCCTCCCCCTTGATGGGGGAGGTCTGCCCGAAGGGCAGGGTAGGGGTGATTGCGCAGACTGGACTGCGCCGATGACGTCTCACCCCACCCCCGACCCCTCCCCGTCTAGGGGAGGGGAGCAGGGTGCGGGAGCGACTGGCATTACAGTCCTCCGTCTCGCCGGCATCACCAGGCGCTTCGGGCCCGTCGTGGCCAACGACGCGATTTCCTTCGAGCTCCGGCGAGGAGAGATCCTGGCGCTGCTGGGCGAGAACGGCGCTGGCAAGACGACGCTCATGAACATCCTCTTCGGGCACTACGTGGCCGACGAGGGAACGATCGAGGTCTTCGGCAAGCCGATTGCCGCGGGCTCGCCCCGCGCAGCCATCGCGGCTGGCATCGGCATGGTGCACCAGCATTTCACGCTCGCCGACAATCTCACCGTCCTCGACAACATCGTGCTCGGCACGGAGAGCCTCTGGAAGCCCGCTTCGGGCAGGGCGGAGGCCCGCAGGCGGATCCGCGAGCTCGGGCGGGAATTCGGCCTCGAGGTCGAGCCGGACGCCACGGTTGCGACGCTCTCCGTCGGCGAGCGCCAGCGGGTGGAGATCCTGAAGGCGCTCTATCGCAAGGCCTCGATCCTCATTCTCGACGAGCCGACGGCGGTCCTCACGCCGGCCGAGTCGCAGGCGCTCTTCCGCACCCTGCGGAAGCTTGTCGACGGCGGCCTTTCCGTCATCCTCATCTCCCACAAGCTCGCCGAGGTCATGGCCTCGAGCGACCGGGTCATGGTCTTAAGGGCCGGAAGGCTGGTGGCCGGAAGGGCCGTTGGAGAAACCTCGCGCGAAGAGCTGGCAGAACTCATGGTCGGCCGCGCCGTCGAGGCGCCGACGCTTGCTCCGCGGGAGCCGGGAGAACTGCGGTTCGAACTGGCGGGGTCCTCCTTCCGCAGCGACGACGGAAGGGTGCTTGTCGACAATGCGAACCTCGCCCTTCGCCACGGCGAGATCGTCGGCATCGCCGGCGTTTCCGGCAACGGCCAGACCTCGCTTGCGGATTTCATCGGCCGGATGAATGCGAGCCTCGGAAAGTATGTCGCCCACATACCCGAGGATCGTCACGGGCAGGGCCTGATCGTCGACATGTCGGTGGCCGAGAACGCCGTTTCCGAACGCTATCGCGATCCGGCCTTCGGGCGCATGGGATTGATGCGTTGGCCGGCGATAACATCCTTCGCGGAGAAGCTGATCGCCGAATACGATATCCGGTGCTCCGGCCCGGCGGCCGCCGTGCGGGACCTTTCCGGCGGCAACATGCAGAAGCTTCTCATCGCCCGCGTCCTGTCGCGCGCCCCGGACCTCGTCATCGCCAACCAGCCCACGCGCGGGCTTGACGTCGGCGCCGTCGCATTCGTGCATGCCCAGCTCATCGCGGCGCGCGACCGGGGTGCGGCGCTCCTTGTCATTTCGGAAGACCTGGACGAGCTCCTCGCGATCTCCGACCGTATTGCCGTGATGTATCGGGGGCGATTGTCCGCAGCGTTGCCGCGCAAGGAGATCTCGATCGCGAAGCTCGGCCTGATGATGGCCGGCCACGGATTTCCCGACACGGGTGCGGCCGATGCGGCTTGAGCCGCGCGAGGGAAGCTCTCTTGCCCGCGCCATCTTCTTTCCGGCGGCGGCGATTCTCGTGACGCTGCTGCTCAGCGGCTTGCTGGTGCTCGCAAGCGGGGTGTCGCCCTTCTCGGTGTTCTATCTCGTGGCGCGGGGCGCGGCCGGGTCTCAGTTCGCGTTCTTGGAAACGCTCACACGCGCGACGCCGCTCATTTTCACGGGCCTCGCCGTCGCCGTCGCCTTCCGCGCACGGCTCTGGAACATCGGGGCGGAGGCGCAGCTCTACATGGGCGCGGTCGCAACAGTTGTTCTCGGCACGGGACTCCTGCCGCTCCCGGCCGCGCTCCTGATACCGGTCCTCATGCTGGCCGCCGTTCTGGCGGGGGCGCTGACGCTTCTCGGCCCCGCGGTGCTCAAGACGCGCTTCGGCGTGGACGAGGTGGTCACCACGCTTCTCCTCAATTTCGTCGTGCTCTTGTTTGTGAGCCTCCTGCTGGAGGGTCCGCTCAAGGATCCGATGGGGCTTGGCTGGCCGCAGTCGGCGCGCGTCGTGGCGGACGCGCAGCTTCCGAAGCTCGTGCAGGGCAAGCGTCTCCATTTCGGCTTCGTGATGGCGCTGATGGCCGCTGGCATCGTCTGGTTCATCAACGCCCGGACCGCGCTCGGCTACGAGATGCGCGCCGTCGGATTCAACCGCGAGGCGGCGCGTTTCGCCGGCATGGACGTCAATCGCGTCATGCTGAAGACCGCGCTCCTGTCGGGGGGCCTTGCCGGTCTCGCCGGCCTGTCCGAGGTCGCGGGCCTCAAGGGCAACCTCACGCTCGATCTGTCGCCGGGCTTCGGCTACACGGGGATCGTGGTTGCCATGCTGGCGCTGCTGCATCCCCTGGGGGTCGTCGTGGCCGCGATCTTCGTCGCCGGCATCTTCGTGGGCGCCGACGCCATGAGCCGGTCGGCCGGCGTGCCGAGCTACATCGCCAACGTGATGGTGGCGCTCTCGCTCCTCTCGATGGTCACGGCCGTGATGCTCGTTCGCTACCGCATCCGCTGGAGGTAGCGTGGAAGCGCTCGACATTCTGCTTTCGGCCTCACTATGGGCGGCAGCGGTGCGCATTGCGTCGCCGCTCATCTTCGCGACCTTGGGCGAGCTCATCTGCGAGAGGGCAGGGGTCCTCAACCTCGGCATCGAGGGCATCATGGTCGCCGGCGCCTTCTCGGGTTGGCTGGCCGTCTATCTCGGAGCCGACCTCTGGACCGGCGTCATGGTTGCGGCGCTGGTCGGGGCGGGCTTCGGGCTCCTGCATGCCTTCTTGGTCGTGCCGCTCGGTCTTTCGCAGCACGTTACCGGCATCGGCATCACGCTGCTCGCGACGAGCCTCAGCTACCACGTCTACCGGCTGGCGCTGCCCGAGGTGACATCGCCGCCGAAGATCTTGCCCTTCGCGCCGACGCCCATTCCGCTCCTTTCCGACATCCCCGTCCTGGGCGAGGCGTTGTTCCGGCAGACGCCGCTCACCTATCTGGCTTTTGTCGCCGTGGCCGTCGTCGCCTACGTTCTCTATCGTACGCCGGTCGGCCTCGCGGTCCGCACCGCCGGTGAGAGCCCGGCCGCCGTCGAGGCGCAGGGCATCGACGTGACCGCGGTGCGCATGGGCGCGGTCGCGGCCGGAAGTGCGCTCATGGGCGTAGGCGGATCGTTCCTCACGCTCTCCGCCTTCAATTCTTTCTATTTCGAGATGGTGAACGGGCGCGGCTGGATCTGCATCGCGCTTGTCGTCTTCGGCTCGTGGCGGCCCGGCAAGGCGCTGCTCGGCGCGCTCCTTTTCGCGGCCTTCGACGCCTACCAGCTCCGCCTGCAGCAGCTTGCCGGAAGCCTCGTGCCGTACCAGATATTCCTGATGCTGCCGTACCTTCTGTCGATCGCGGCGCTTGTCGTCATGTCGCGGCGGGCTGCCTATCCGCGGGCGCTCATGGTGCCCTACCGGAAGGGCGAGCGCTGAGCAGCTTTCGCGGGTGGGCTGGCAAAGTTTCCCGACTCCCGCCATAGAGGTTGGATGATTTCCAGGCAGGCCAAGTATGCGTTGCGGGCGCTCATCGCTCTGGCTGGCGCGAAGCCAGGCGAGGCGGTGCTCACGGCCGACATCGCGACCAGGCAGCGGATTCCGAAGAAGTTTCTCGAGCAGATCCTGCTCACCCTCAAGCGCCACGGGCTGGTCCAGAGCAAGCGGGGCAGCCAGGGCGGCTACGCGCTTCTGAAGCCCGCCACGGAGATCACCTTTCTCCAGGTGCTGCGGGCGATCGACGGCCCCATCGCGCCTCTGCCGTGCCTGAGCGTCACGGCCTATGCGCGTTGCGAGGACTGTCTCGACGAGCGCGTCTGCGAGATTCGCCGCGCCTTCGCGCAGGTGGCCGAGGCGAGCCGGGACGTGCTCGCGAGAACGACCGTCGCCGATGCCGTTCGGGGCCTTCCTGCCGCTCTATAGTTCGGAATTCCGAACACTAAAAAGCAATATTATTCAGTTGGTTGAACGGATTCTGCTGGCAACAGTCATTTTTCTCGTTGACAATCTCTATAATTTCCGTCGAGATTATAGGGTCGAAATCGAGAGGAGCATCCGATGCGCATTCTCAAGACCCTCTTCGACTTGCCTTCGAGCGGCGCCCGGCCCGTACCGGACGCAAGCCCCAACCGCAAAGCCCGCCTACGCAGGCTTGCTCGCGATCGTGAAATCTGCCGCGACGAGCTCATGACCTTCGCCACGGAATCGATGCTCGTCTGCTTTGGCAGGCCGGAACATCTGAGGTCGTGTAGCCGCTGAGCCCGCGGGCCTACCGACCTCTAGCCTTCAGAACTTTCGCGCCGACGGTCGTCCGAATCTCCGGACGTCGCAGGACCTCTGCGTGCCTTCGCCAACCGACACCTCAAGGAGCCCACCCATGCTCAGACGCCACTTCCTCGCCGTGACGGCTCTCGCCGCACTGACCCTGTCATCGCCGGCCTTCGCCCAGACTACGCTTCTCAACGTGTCCTATGATCCGACCCGCGAGCTCTACCAGGCGGTCAACGCAGCCTTCGCCAAGGAGTGGAAGGAGAAGACCGGCCAGGACATCGCCATCCAGCAGTCCCACGGCGGCTCGGGCAAGCAGGCCCGCGCCGTCATCGACGGCCTCGAGGCGGACGTCGTCACGCTGGCGCTCGCCGGCGACATCGACGCCATCGCCGGCAAGGGCCTGATCGCGCCGGACTGGCAGAAGCGGCTGGCCGACAACAGCGCACCCTATACCTCGACCATCGTTTTCCTCGTCCGCAAGGGCAATCCCAAGGCCATCAAGGACTGGAACGATCTGGTCCGCTCCGACATCAAGGTCATCACTCCCAACCCGAAAACCTCGGGCGGGGCGCGCTGGAACTATCTCGCGGCCTGGGGTTATGCGCTGAAGCAGCCGGGCGGCGACGCCGACAAGGCCAAGGCTTTCGTCTCCGACCTCTACCGCAACGTGCCCGTCCTCGACACCGGCGCGCGGGGTTCGACGGTCACGTTCGTGGAGCGCGGCATCGGCGACGTGCTCCTCGCCTGGGAGAACGAGGCTTTCCTCGCCATCAATGAGCTTGGCCCCGACAAGTTCGAGATCGTGGTGCCGCCGCTCTCGATCCTCGCCGAGCCGCCGGTCACCGTCGTCGACAAGGTCGTCGACAAGAAGGGCACGCGCGCGGAGGCCGAGGCCTATCTGAACTTCCTCTACACGCCCGCGGGCCAGGAGCTCGCGGCCAGTCACTACTATCGTCCGCGCCTTGCCGCCGTGGCCGAGAAATACGCCGGCAAGTTCCCCAAGATCGATCTCTTCACGATCGACGATGTGTTCGGCGGCTGGGACAAGGCCCAGAAGGAGCACTTCGCCGAGGGCGGCGTGTTCGACCAGATCTACAAACCCGGCAACTGACCGGTAGAGTGTCCGTGAAGGTCTCCTCCCTAGCCTTCCGGCGGCCGAGCGCGATCCCGGGATTCGGGATCACGCTCGGATTCACTTTGACGTGGCTGTCCTTGATCGTCCTCCTGCCGCTTGCGGGCCTCTTCGTCCACGCCGGCACCCTGGGGCCGGAGGGTTTCATGGCCGCCATATCGACCCCGCGCGTCCTCGCCGCCATGCGCGTGAGCTTCGGCCTGTCGCTCGCGGCCGCCGCAATCAATGCCGTGTTCGGCCTGCTCCTCGCATGGGTGCTGGTGCGCTACGAGTTCCCCGGACGCCGCATCATCGATTCGCTGGTCGACATCCCCTTCGCGCTTCCCACGGCCGTCGCCGGCATCGCCCTCACCAGCCTCTACGCGCCGAACGGCGCCATCGGCCGCCTGCTCGAGCCGCTCGGCATCCAGGTCGCCTTCACGCCCTTGGGCATCCTCGTGGCGCTCATCTTCATCGGCATCCCGTTCGTCGTGCGCACCGTTCAGCCGGTTCTTTCGGATCTCGAGGTCGAGGTCGAGGAGGCGGCGACGGGGCTCGGCGCGACGCGCCTCCAGACTTTCTGCCGCGTCATCCTGCCGGTGATCCTCCCCGCGCTCGCGACCGGTTTCGCGCTCGCCTTCGCGCGCGCCGTCGGCGAGTACGGATCGGTGATCTTCATCGCCGGCAATCTGCCGATGGTGTCGGAGATCGCTCCGCTCCTCATCGTCGTGAGGCTCGAGGAGTTCGCCTATGCGGAGGCGACCGCCATAGCGGTCGCGATGCTGGTCGCCTCGCTCCTCCTGCTCTTCGTCATCAACCTGCTCCAGGCGTGGATGCGTTCGCGCCAGTCGGGAGGCTGAGATGTCCGCCGCCGCTCCTGCCGCCCGGCTTCTCCTGCGCCGTGAGCCGCTTTCGGTCCGTCTGCTGCTCATCGCCGTCGCGCTCGCGTTCCTGGCGCTTTTCATCGGATTGCCGCTGGTTGCGGTCTTCGCGGAAGCGCTGCGCAAGGGGACCGATGCCTATTTCGCCGCGCTGGTCGAGCCGGACGCGGTCGCGGCCATGCGGCTGACGCTCACGGCGGCCGCCATCGCCGTGCCGCTCAACATCGTGTTCGGCGTCGCCGCCGCCTGGTGCATCGCCAAGTTCGAGTTCGCCGGCAAGAGCTTCCTCATCACGCTGATCGACCTGCCGTTCTCGGTCTCTCCCGTGATCGCCGGCCTCGTCTACGTGCTGATGTTCGGAGCCCAGGGCTGGCTCGGGCCGTGGCTCGCCGAGCACGACATCAAGATCATCTTCGCGGTGCCCGGCATCGTGCTGGCGACCGTCTTCGTGACCTTTCCCTTCGTCGCCCGCGAACTCATCCCTCTCATGCAGGAGCAGGGATCGGAGGACGAGCTTGCCGCCATCTCGCTCGGCGCCAGCGGCTGGAAGACCTTCTGGTACGTGACGCTTCCCAACATCCGCTGGGGCCTGCTCTACGGCGTGCTCCTCTGCAACGCACGCGCCATGGGCGAGTTCGGCGCCGTCTCCGTCGTATCGGGCCACATCCGGGGGCTCACCAACACCATGCCGCTTCACGTGGAGATCATCTACAATGAGTACAATTTCGTCGCGGCCTTTGCCGTTGCCTCGCTCCTGGTGGGGCTGGCCCTCGTCACCCTTGCCGCAAAGGCTTTCCTCGAGTGGCGCCTTGGTCGATCCCGACTGGCCCGCTGACAGCTCGATGGGGATCGAGGCTGTCGACGTCACCAAGCGGTTCGACGACTTCGTCGCCTTGAAGAGCGTGAGCCTGTCGGTGCGACCGGGCGAACTGATGGCGCTGCTCGGGCCCTCCGGTTCGGGCAAGACGACGCTGCTTCGCATCATCGCCGGGCTCGAATGGCCGGAGGCGGGCGACGTGAAATTCGGCTCCCAGAGCGTGCTCGATCTGGGCGCCCGCGAGCGGAGCGTCGGCTTCGTGTTCCAGCACTACGCGCTCTTCCGGCACATGACGGTGTTCGACAACGTGGCCTTCGGGCTCCGCGTGCGGCCCCGCGCCCAGCGTCCCTCGCGCAAGGAGATTGCCGGCCGTGTGCTCGAGCTCCTGAAGCTCGTCCAGATCGACTGGCTCGCCACGCGCTATCCTTCCGAACTCTCGGGCGGCCAGCGGCAGCGTGTGGCGCTCGCCCGGGCGCTCGCCATCGAACCGCGCGTGCTGCTGCTGGACGAGCCCTTCGGGGCGCTCGACGCCAAGGTGCGCAAGGAGCTGCGGCGCTGGCTGCGACGCCTCAACGACCGCATGAAGATGACTTCCCTCTTCGTCACCCACGACCAGGAGGAGGCGCTCGAGGTGGCGGACCGCGTGGTCGTGATGAGCAACGGCCGCATCGAGCAGGTGGGCACTCCGCGCGAGGTCTACGAGCGGCCGGCCAATCCCTTCGTGTTCGAGTTCCTGGGCGCCGTCAACAAGCTGTCTTGCGAGGTGAGGGCAGGGCGGCCGGACCATTCTTCCGTCGACCTGAGCGCACTCCCCGCGGCGCAGGGGGCCGGCGAGGGGACGGCCTATGTCCGCCCGCACGATCTCGATATCACGGCCGATGCCTCGGGCGCGGGGACCGTGCGCTACGTGGCGGTGGTCGGCGCCTCGGCGCGCCTCGATGTGGAGCTGAGCGGCGCGGCGGACCTCGTCGAGGTCGAGGTGCCGACGGCGCAGCTTTCCCGGCTCGGCCTTTCGGTCGGCGACCGCGTGGGACTGAGCGCCAGCCGCGGGCGGGTGTTCTCGAAACAGAGATAGTAGGGACTCTCGATTGTCGTCCCGGAAATCGCGTCAGCGATTGTCCGGGATCGGAAGCGTGAGAGCGGTTGCAAGCGGATCCCGGACTGGACCTTCGGTCCATCCGGGATGACAGGTTGTTCAAGGACCAGCGCAAGCGAGACTGTCTCCCTGCGCGATACGCGGGATTGAAGCAGTCGAGGGGTTGTGTGCGGGCGCGTCACGCGCGTCATGCACGGAAAGGAAAAACATCCGAAGGGCCCTTATGGCGCCCGCACCGGCGTTCTGACAGGGCGGTGGGACAGCAACACTTTCCGGTTTCCGCCCTTCCGCCGCCGCTTCCGCCCGAAGGCTTCCGCGGAGACGATTGAGGGCGGGAACCCTCCAGCGGGAGGCGCTTGGCGCCACTCTCCCGCAGCCCTTGCGGCTTTCGCCGATCAGGGCCGGATCCCTTGTCGCCCGCTCCCATGAAGCCGTCCGTCGGCTTCACGTGAGACGCCGGCCTTCTCCCGCGGCGTCCAGCGGCCCGGTATCCGCCGCACCCTCGATCAGGAGAAGGCCCATCACCAATACAGGAAAATATTCCAGAAGTCAAGAGATAAAGAAGGCGGCAGGCCGAAAACGGCTGGGAATCTGAAACCGATGCCGTAATGTGCCGGCGGGAAACGGGTGCAACCAGAACACTAGATGAGCCAGCTTCTCATCCAGGGCTACCTCGCCGAAATCGACAGGCTCCAGAAGTTCTCAGGCCTCACCAACGAGCAGGTGATCCGGCCCGCCTTCCGGCGCCTCCTCGACCAGTGGGCCACGTCGCAAAAGCTCGTCTTCCTAGAGGAATACCGTCATACGACGAGTCAGAAGACGATCGTCTATCCGGACGGAACGGTGCTGCATGACATCCGGGTTCCACTCGGACACTGGGAGGCCAAGGACACGAACGACGACCTCGACGAGGAGATCGCCAAGAAGCTGCGGAAGGGCTACCCGCAGGACAATATCATCTTCGAAAACTCTCACACCGCCGTCCTCATCCAGAACCGGCAGGAGGTGACGCGGTGCGCCATGACGGACACCGACGCGCTTCTCCACCTGCTCACGCTCTTCTTCAGATACGAGCGGCAGGAGATCGCCGAGTTCCGCAGGGCGGTGGCGAAATTCCGCGACGACCTCCCGGCGGTGCTTGAGGCGCTGAGGGAGAAGATCGACGCGGCCTATGACGGGAATGCGGCGTTCCGGAGCGCGGCCGACCGCTTTCTCGCCCATGCCAGGAACACTATCAACCCGACGCTCGGCGAAGCTGACGTGCGAGAGATGCTGATTCAGCACATCCTCACGGAGGAAATCTTCGCGCATGTCTTCGACAACGCCGACTTCCACCGCGAGAACAACATCGCGCGAGAGCTTTACGCGCTGGAGGGAAAATTCTTCACCGGCGCGGTGAAGCGCGGCACGCTCCGGGCACTTGAGCCTTACTACGCGACCATCCGCTCGAACGCTGCACTCATCACCAGCCACCACGAGAAGCAGGCCTTCCTCAAGGCGATCTACGAGACCATCTACAAGGTCTACAATCCGAAGGCGGCGGACCGGCTTGGCGTGGTCTACACGCCGAACGAGATCGTGAAGTTCATGATCGAGGGCGCGGACTGGCTCTGCCACCGGCACTTCGGCCGCACGCTCATCGACCGGGACGTGGAGATCCTCGACCCGGCGACCGGCACCGGCACCTTCATCTGCGAACTGATCGAGCACTTCGCGGGCGACAAGGCGAAGCTCGCGCGCAAGTACAAGCACGAGCTGCACGCCA